>CAWVUB010000138.1:0-4992 GCA_963933065.1 uncultured Acidimicrobiaceae bacterium
ACGGCAGAAGGCAACCAGCTCGGCGGCCAGCTCCGGGCCGGCGGTCTCCGGATCCGCCGGCTGGACGATCGCCTTGACCTCCTCACCGAAGTCGTCGTTGGGCACCCCGATGACGGCCACGTCGAACACCGCCGGATGCATGGTAAGGACGTTCTCAGCCTCCTGCGGATAAACATTGACCCCACCCGAGATGATCATGTACGCCTTACGGTCGGTCAGGTAGAGGAAGCCGTCCTCGTCGAGTCGACCCACATCCCCAAGCGTGCTGGTGTCCGGCCGAACTTTCGCAGCAGCTGTCTTCTCCGGGTCGTTGTGGTATTCGAAGTCCGAGTTGCCCCGAAAGTAGACGCCACCCTCTACACCTACCGCTACCTCATTGCCGTTGTCATCCAAGATCAAGACCTCGCCCAGCAGTGCTTTACCGACCGTGCCTGGATGAGCCAACCAATCCACCGAATCCGTATAGGTAAGACCGTTGCCCTCAGTACCGGCGTAGTACTCATGCAGCACAGGGCCCCACCACTCAATCATCTGACGTTTCACATCCACCGGACACGGTGCTGCAGCATGAATTGCAGAGACCAGCGTCGACACGTCATACGCAGCCCGTCTCTCTTTAGGCAACTTCAGCATGCGGACAAACATGGTGGGTACCCACTGGCTCCAAGTGACACCGTGCTTAGAGATAGCGGCCAGCGCACCCTCTGCGTCGAACCGTTCCATGATCACCACAGTGCAGCCGAGTCGGTGGGCACCAAGGCAGAAGCGGAGGGGGGCGGCGTGGTACAGCGGTGCTGGCGAGAGGTATACCGACCCCGGTGTCGCACCGAACAGAGCCTCAGCCATCATCGAGATTGAGTTGGCTTGGCCGAGCGGTGCTTGGCTAATTGGAGACTTGACACCCTTAGGTCGACCAGTAGTACCTGATGAGTAGAGCATGTCTTGACCCTCGGTCCGGTCAAGCAACGGCTCGGCCGACTCACTGGCCACAGCGTCCTCAAAGGAGGTGTGGCCTTTTATTGCAGTATCGAGGGAAAAGCGGGCCTCAACCTTTGGCGTAGCCGCAACGATCCTGGCCGCATCTTCGGCCTTGTACGGCGACATTACGAACACCCGAGCGCCGCAGTCATCGACTATGTAGGCGATCTCATCGGCGGTTAGTCGGGACGAAATCGCGGTGTAGTAGCAACCGGCGTAGTGGGCACCCCAAGCCAGAGCCAAGAACTCAACGCGGTTCTCCAGACAGAAGGCCACGTGATCCCCAGATCCGATACCAAGACCGTGGAGGACCCGGGAAATACGGTTGGCTTCAGCATCCAGTTCGGCGAAGGTCATGGACTCGCCGGATTCGGCCATGACTATGGCCGTGCGGTCGGCAGCCTCAGCCGCCCACCGACCGGGGTACTGCAGGGCGTTCTCGTCGGCCATGACTGCAAAACCTACTGGCCCAAATCTCCTACCCCGGAAGCGGGCGGAATCTACGTGTCAGCCCCGACACACATTTTCAGCGCACTGAAACATATTTTCAGCGCACTGTCACAGACTCCGCCTAACTTTCAGTACAGATGACTAAGGCGAAGATCATCCGGGCCAACCACGGCAGGTCGGCAACAGTCGCGCTCGCAGAGGCAGTTGCCACATTCAAAGACGGCGACCCGCTAGCACCTGTCACCATCGTCGTGACCGATCACGCTCAGGGGATTCGGCTCAGACGATTATTGGCCGGACGGTCAATCCTTAAATCATCTGTCGCTGGCATTACGGCGATCAATGTGGGAACACTGCTGGACCTCTCCCGCGATCTCACCACCGGTACCGTCGAACTGGAGGGCCGTCGACCAGTGACCGACGCCGTGGTACTGGCTTCCATCAGACGCATCCTTGCTGAGGATCCAGGGGTCTTCGGCCCCGTCTCCAACCATCCATCCCTTGAACGTGCGCTGGTCGCCGCGCACCGCGAGCTCCGTGAGGTCGACGCTGGAAGTATCGATCGTCTCGCTCGCCTCGGTGGACTCTCCGCCGGCCTTACACTGGTCCACCGAACTCTCGTCAACCAATTAGCCCCGAACTTCCACGACGAGCGCGAACGCTCAGACCTCGCTACCAAACGGGTTCACGAGGGTTCAGTTTCTCTTCCCCCACTCGTGGTCCACCTACCCAGTGGCCTTACAGCATCAGAGTGTCGCCTCCTCACCGCTCTCGCCGGGGCGGGTCCGACGACCATCATCAGCGGCTACGTCGCCGGCCACTCCGATCCTGAAGCCGAGAAGCTAGCAACCATGCTTCGACTCAGTCTTCCCGAATCGCCAGCCCCTGCGCCCTCAGTCAACCGACTGGTCATCTCAGTACCTGATCAGGAGGAGGAAGCTCGAGTCGCTGTGCGGCAGATCCTTGAGGCTGCACGGACCGGTACTCCACTCGCCCGGATCGCCGTAGTCCACCCGCCAAGTAGCGACTACATACGTTTACTCCATGAGCGACTCCGAGCCTCAGGAATCGAGTTCAACGGTTCCTCAGTTCGACGCCTCGACGAGACCACGGTCGGTCGGTTCCTAACCGGTGTTCTGGCCCTGCCTTCCAATGGACTGCGAAGGGTCGACTTTGAAGCGCTCTTTGCGACCGCACCCCTTTGGGATCCCAATAATCATCGGATCCCCGAGAGTGCCTGGACTCGCTTGGCCAGACGAGCCGGTGTGGTCGGTGGCCTCGATGACTGGACAATGCGACTCGAACGACTGGCAACCGAATTCTCAACTCAGTGGGCCGAAGAAAAGTCTGCAGACGCCCGGGTGTGGCTCATGGACCGTCTCGTTCGGGATGCCGATCTGTGCCGCCAACTACTCACTTTCGTCACCAACATGGATCAAGACCTCGTACGTATCTCTGACGCACGATCTTGGGCTGCCCGCTGCGGGTATACAGCGCGACTTCTCGGCCGCTACCTCGGAAGCGATTCTGCCCGAGAGGACTGGCCCACTGATGAACTGCTGGCCCTGGAGGCAACTAGATCTCTGCTGGACCGGCTCGCGTTGCTCGATGAGGTCGAGCCCACCGCTACCTTCTCAGGGTTTTGTGGGGCCGTCGCCGCTGAATGCCAGCGACCTCTCGGCCGCGAAGGTCGGACGGGCCAGGGCGTGCAGGTCGTCGGCATCGACCAGTCACCCGGCCTTGACGTGGAAGTGGTCATCCTGCTCGGCCTCTCCGAGGGTGTAATACCCACCCGACCTGCCAACAACGCCCTTCTGCCGGACATCACCCGACTTGCCGCGCAAACGGGTCTGCCGGTTCGCCACGACCACACCACTCGTCAGCACCGGGGCTTCACCGCTGCAATCAGTGCCGCATCACGACAGGTGGTGCTGGTCCAGCCTCGAGGTGATCTTCGACGCTCCGGTTCACGTCCACCATCCAGATGGCTCTTAGCCGAGATCGAAACGTTCACCGGTTGGCGGCCCGACCCCGGTCAACTTGAACAGACCACCGCTCCGTGGTACCGGCACGTGGCGTCGTTCGCTCATGCCCTGGCGGTCGACGAACCTGCCACTGATCAGGAGTACGAGCTCGGTCTACTACTTGACGGACGGGTCGCTGAAGCCACCCTGAGTCAAACTGACCCCACTTTCCGGCGAGGGATTGAATGCATACACGCTCGCCTTAGTAAGAATCTGACCAGATTCGACGGCAACCTTGCTGGCGTCACACTTCCTCGATTAGATGCTGGCGAGATTTCTGCTACCCGTTTGGAGCGCTGGGTCGAGTGTCCATTTGCCTACTTCTCCGAGTACGTGCTCGGGATCCAGGGCGAGGAGGAACCAGTCGTCGGGACCCACCTGTCAGCGCTCGTTCGAGGCTCTATTATCCATCGGTGTCTAGAACGCCTCGTCGTTGAGGGCCTTGAGCAGGGCATGCTGCCTAAGCCAGGGGGAAGCTGGTCCGCAGAAGATCACAGTCGCCTGTCAGAACTTCTGATCGAAGAATGTGACCGTGCTGATGCACGGGGTGAAGCCGCCCACCCTTTGTTCTGGCCCGTGATCCGCTCCCGTATGGATACTGACCTGCAAACCTTCCTCGTAGAGGACTCTGCGATCCGGGCCAGCCAGAACTCCACGCCGTTAGTCGCTGAGTATCGATTCGGTGGCTCAACCGCTCTTCCAGTTGTCCTTGCCGACGGAAGAGTTCTTCGGTTTCGAGGGGCGATCGACCGAGTCGACCGAGTCGATAGCGGTGGGGTTGCCGTGATCGACGTAAAGAGCGGTAAGCCGGACCACTACCGCCCGATCCGTGCCGATACACCGTTTCCCACCGGCACCAGATTGCAGCTACCGATCTACGGCCTGGCAGCGGAAACTCTGGGTCACGGCCCAACCGGTGACGCAGCCTTCGCCTTCATAGGCACAGAACGTAGTGGAGACCGTCGAATCGGCTATCAACTCACGCCAGAGGTACTCGACGAATTCGCCACCGTGCTGGAGCGCATAGTTGCAGGCATCGAAGCAGGGGCGTTCCCAAACCATCCACCGGCTCCTACCCGCTTCGGTGGGTTCACCTGTCCGCACTGTTCGCCCGACGGACTCGACACCAGACGCCTGCATGCTGCCTGCGACCGCAAAGCTTCCGATCCGTCGGTTGCTCTCCACTTGCAGCACATTGCCGAACCTGTCGACCATGAGTCAGAAGAATCCCGATGACCCGGACCGGACGCCCCGCTGACCAGCCCGCCCGTGATCGGATTGCAACAGATCTCGTCGAGAACCTCTTTGTCGAGGCCGGAGCTGGGACCGGTAAGACCACTGCCCTCGTCGGACGAATGGTGGCGCTGGTGCTGGATCGCGAGATGCCTATCGAGTCCATCGTCGCAATCACCTTCACCGAACGTGCGGCAATGGAACTTCGCGACCGATTCAGACTTTCCCTTGAGGGCGTCGCCCGTTCCGATAATGAAGGAAATCACCGACTCCTTGCCGAACAAGCACTCACCGATATCGACCTTGC
>CAWVUB010000139.1:0-4987 GCA_963933065.1 uncultured Acidimicrobiaceae bacterium
AGAAGATCGTTCTGGGTATACAACGCCTGCTCGGTGAAAGTTCCCGTCGGGCCGAGGTAGGCGAGTGTTGACGGCTCCGAGGGTGTGAGATTGGCCACAGGAAGGGAGGATAGTGACATGGACGCCAATGCCTTGCATGAGTTGCTAGATCGAGTGGTGTCAGGGGCATTGTCACCCGATGATGCGGTACGCCATTTAAGTCGGCTTCCGTTTGTTGATGTCGGCGTTGCGCGTATCGATCACCATCGTTCACTGCGCCAGGGCCTACCCGAGGCGGTTTACGCCCCCGGCAAGTCCGTAGAAGATGTGGTGACGGTGCTCAGCGAACTACTGGACCACGGAACCGGCCCGGTGGTGTTGTCCCGGGCCGACAATCAACAGGTGAGAGCGGCTCTTGAAGTGGACCCCTCAGGCATGGTGCTGGGACACACCGTGGTTTGGCGGCGGGCCGGTGATCGTAACGAAAGAGTGCTGGTGGTAACCGCAGGGACGGCTGATGCTCCAGTAGCCGATGAGTGTGCAGCGGTGCTATGGGCACATGGTCTAGACGCTGGACGACTCTCTGACGTTGGTGTTTCAGGAATTCACCGTTTGCTGGCTGACGTAGACCGCATCCACGAGGCAGATGCTGTAGTCGTGGTGGCTGGGATGGAGGGAGCGCTAGCCAGTGTGGTCGGTGGCCTCACCGATGCCCCAGTAGTGGCGGTACCGACCAGCGTGGGTTACGGGTCATCGCTTGAAGGTGTCACAGCGCTACTTGGAATGCTGGCTTCGTGTGCCTCTGGCCTGACGGTGGTCGGAATCGACAACGGATTTGGAGCAGGTTGCGCTGTGCTTCGTGCCTTAGGACCCGTTACGGGACGACTGGGAGCCAACGCTTCCATGAAGGGAGATTGCTCATGACCAGGGTGGCTTGGTTTCAACCGTTCTCGGGAATCGCAGGCGACATGGCCCTTGGTGCGTTACTGGACGCTGGTGCAAATGTGGACGAAGTCCGAACTCTGCTGGGTCGTCTGCCGGCATCGGACTGGCACCTCAAAGTTGAGCCGACACTGCGCGGAGGTATTGCTGCGATTGACGTCCGGGTAGTTGCTGAAGAATCGGCGGCGGATACGCATAGCCATCGCAGGGCGGAAGACATTTTGGCCATGGTAGATACTGCATGCTTTCCTGATCGAATGGCCCGGAGAGTCCGCAGCACCTTTGAGGCATTGGCCCGAGTTGAAGGCCGTATCCATGGGATCTCACCGGCTGACGTTCACTTCCACGAGGTGGGTGCCATTGACAGCATTGTCGATGTTGTTGGTACTTGTGCTGCCCTTGAAGTGCTCGATGTTGACGAGGTGCGGTCCTCCAGTGTTGCCATTGGAAGTGGCACCGTGGAATCAGCTCACGGAACCATTCCTGTGCCTGCCCCGGCGACCATTGCTTTGCTGACTGGCGCTCCCACACACGGAACTGATGTGCCCTTTGAGCTCACCACCCCGACCGGTGCTGCCCTACTGGCCAGCATGGTCAGTATCTGGGGGCCGATGCCTGCATTAGTTGTTGAGGGCACCGGGTACGGGGCAGGTGACCGTGACCTCGATGGAAGACCCAACGTCACCCAGGTGGTGGTGGGAACGCTCTGCGAAACGCCTGCGGGTGACAGTGCTGGTCAGGGATTCGATCTAGGTACTGGCCAGCCGATGCTGGTACTCGAGGTCAATGTTGATGATGTAACCGGTGAGGCTCTCGCCCACGCTTTGGCCCGGTGTCTAGATGCCGGGGCACGTGATGCGTGGGTCACTCCCATCGTGATGAAGAAAGGCCGGCCGGCTCATGTAGTGAGCGTCCTTTGCGATTCGCCTGACCTAGCTACTGTCGCTGCGGTGTTGACAGCTGAGACGGGGTCCTTTGGAGTACGGGCGTACCCGGTTCAGCGGTGGGCCGCGAAACGCACTATGGATGAAGTGCTGGTCGATGGGCATTCAGTCGCTGTCAAGGTGATAGAGGGTCGGGCTAAGGCCGAATATGACGACGCAGCTCGGGTGGCGACGGCTACTGGGCTACCTCTGCGCGAAGTACTGGCGCGAGCCGAGGCGGCTTGGAGGGTCGCCGAAGCAAGCCGTGGTTAACACGTCTCGTACTCTTGACTGACATGACCGATGACCGCCTTTACTTCCGCCAGCTACTTTCTGGAAGAGACTTCGCGACTGACGACCAGATGGCCCAACAGATGGCTAATTTCGTCTATCTCATCGGTGACCGGGTCACCGGTGAGGCGGTGATTGTCGATCCGGCTTATGACGTGGACGGCATCCTTAATGTTTTGGAAGCCGATGGGATGCGATGTACCGGTGCGCTGGCTACCCACTATCACCCGGATCATGTGGGTGGCTCAATGATGGGCTTTGACATCATCGGCGCTGCCGATTTGCTTGAACGCATCTCGGTACCGGTCCACGCCCAGCACGAGGAAGTCAAGTTGATTTCTGAAGTAACGGGCTTGGGTGACGGTGAGATAGTTGGACATGACAGTGGCGACCTGGTCGCAGTCGGAGCGGTTGAAATCGAACTAATCCACACACCAGGTCACACCCCAGGTAGCCAGTGCTTTTTAGTGGATGGACGACTGGTAGCGGGCGACACGTTATTTCTTGAGGGTTGCGGTCGGACCGACTTGCCCGGGGGTGACTCCGCAGCGCTCTACGACAGTCTTCACAACCGTTTGGCCAAGGTGCCTGATGAGGCCGTCTTGTATCCGGGTCACCTTTATTCACCTCAGTCTTCTGCGCCCATGGGTGATACTCGGCGTGACAACTTTGTATTTATGCCTCGCTCTGAGGAGCAGTGGTTGACCATGTTCAGCCGTTGAGTTGAATTGTTCTTCAACTAGGTACCCAACCAGAAACGAGATACCCGTGTTCCGTGCGTTACGGATGGACAGGCCCAACGGAGAGTTCCAAATGAATTTTGTGGAACTCGAGGACGATGAACTACCACCAGTTGGTGATGCCGATAACCCTGAGGTGGTTGTCGATGTTGAGTATTCAACTGTCAATTACAAGGATGCTCTTGCAATTACGGATTCGTCTCCCATTGTTCGGTCTTGGCCGATGGTTCCGGGCATTGATCTGGCCGGCACGGTTTCCTCTAGTAGCGATCCCAATGTCCCCGTGGGTCAACGTGTGGTAGTTAACGGCTGGGGGGTTGGTGAGGATTCCTGGGGGGGCTTGGCTCAGCGAGCGCGGGTCCGTGGTGCATGGACTGTGCCACTGCCCGACGGCATGTCGACGGCCGAGGCCATGGCTATTGGCACCGCCGGATACACATCAATCCTCTGCGTTTTGGCCTTGGAGGATCATCAGGTGACTCCGGATAGCGGGCCAGTGCTGGTTACTGGGGCAGCAGGTGGTGTGGGCAGTGTGGCGGTGGCTCTTTTGGCTGGGCTTGGCTATGAGGTACACGCCTCCACGGGTCGCTTGGAAGAGTCTGATTATCTCACTGCTTTGGGGGCCACCTCAATCGTTGAGCGGTCTGAACTGTCCGAGCCAGGAAGTCGACCTTTGGCTCGGACACGTTGGGCTGGGGCGGTCGACGCTGTGGGCAGCCACACACTGGCCAATGTGCTGGCCCAAGTGCAACCAGAGGGTTGCGTGGCCGCCTGTGGATTAGCCCAAGGCATGGACCTCATGACGACTGTGGCACCTTTCATCCTTCGAGGTGTGACTCTGCGGGGTGTGCATTCAGTCTTTGTGGCACAGGCTCGGAGGCTTGAGGCCTGGCGTCGGCTCGATAAGGATCTTGATCGCCGCCTCCTTGCATCGATGACAACCACGGTTGGCCTGGATCAAGTGCCAGCCATTGCCGATGAGGTGCTCGCTGGACAGGTCCGCGGACGGTGTGTCGTCGACGTACACGCCTGACCTAGCCAGCTTCAGATAGGAAGACGACTGACGATGCGCCTTGGCTTGGGAATTGATGTCTGGGGATCGTCCAAAGTTCAGTTGCCTTTGAGGCAGATCTTGTTGGCTGAGCAGTTGGGCTTTGACTCAGTGTGGACCGCTGAGATCTATGGAGCTGATGCTGTTACCCCGCTTGCATTTTTGGCAGCCCACACCCGGTATTTACGTCTCGGATCAGCTGTCGCTCAGATACCGGCCCGACCCCCGACAACCACGGCGATGCAGTTCGCCACCATCGACGCGCTGGCTCCTGGCCGGGTCGTGTGTGGTCTAGGTCTGTCGGGTCCACGTATCGCTGAGGGTTGGTACGGCCAGCCTTGGGGGCGCCCCTCGGCTCGTCTCCGAGATTATGTGGCCATCATGCGCCAGGTCCTGCGTCGCGAGGGGCCTGTTTCCCACGAGGGTCCAGAGATCCATCTGCCGTACCACGGTCCCGGTTCAACTGGTTCGGGTCAACCGATGAAGTCCATCCTGCACCCGAATCCAGACTTGCCGATCTTCCTAGCTGCCGGGGGGCCAGTAAACGTGCAGTTAACCGCCGAAGTGGCAGATGGTTGGCTCCCGTTGGGCTATACCCCCGGGAGCGCGCACCTCTATACCGATGATTTAGCTGCGGGACTGGTCAGGGGTGGCCGGGCGATGGTCGACTTAGAGATCCAAACTGGGGCCATGCTATGCCTCACCGACGATGTGGGATCGACGTTGAATGCTGCGAAGCCAGGAGTGGCCATGAGGGTAGGTGGCTATGGAACAACAGACCAAAATTTTCACCGAGATGCCATGATCCGGAGAGGATTCTCGGAGGCAGCTGAGCGGATCACCGAACTTTTCTCGGCTGGCCGGAGGGAAGAGGCTACAGAGGCCGTGCCTGACGACTACATAGATGACGGGGCATTAGTGGGTAGTGAGGCCCGTATCACAGAGCGATTTGAGCAGTGGCAGACTACGCAAGCGACCGGGCTTACTGTGCGGCCATCGACGGATGCCGAGATGATTTTGATTGCTCGGCTGGCGGGTTGTGAACCACGGCTTGATGTCAA
>CAWVUB010000140.1:0-4943 GCA_963933065.1 uncultured Acidimicrobiaceae bacterium
ACTGTGCTTGCCGGATTCTGATGGATTCTGATGGATTCTGATGGATTCTGATGGATGCTGACTTGGGGACTGAACCCGATAAGCGGTCTTCTAAAGAACTGGGCTCGCTTAGTTCGGTCAAGGCGATCGTTCAGCGACGTCGTTTGGTGTTCGCGTGGTTGGCGTTTGGCTTAGTTGTTGTTGCAGTCGGCTCATTCGCGGCTACCCGAACGGGTCTGTTGGATGTAGATGAGATTCGTCTAGTTGGAGTTTCGCCGGATCTGGGCCAAGTAGCGGTACTTGAAGTTCTGTCGGTTCCGGTTGGGGTGCCGATGGTCGGGATTGATCTTGAGGGCGCAGAGCGTCGAGTGGCAGCGCTACCACGCGTGGCCGAAGTTGAGGTAGAACGGGAGTGGCCAGGATCGCTAGTTGTTTGGGTTTTGGAACGCAAAGCGGTGGTTAACGCAATGGCTATCAATGGTCAGGTGGCGCTTCTGGATGCTGAAGGCACAGTGCTGGACCACATTGCGATCGTCGATCGCAACTTCCCCATTATTCGGGTTGACGCTTTGGGGCGACCTGGGCAGCGCATGACTGGCATCGATCCACTGCTTGACGCAGCCGTTGCAGTCACCGATGAGTTGGCGCCTTGGATTATTGGACTGGTGCCGACGGCAAACGGGGTACGAGCAGAGTTGGTCGGAGGTGTGGAGGTGGAACTTGGATTGGGTGATGACTACCAAGACGAGATGAGAGCGTTGACTACTGTGCTGAGCCGAGTCGAACTTGCATGCATTGTGCTTATTGATGTTTCGGTCTACGCCAGTCCTGTGGTTCGCCGAGACGATGTGCACTGCTCCTAACATTTAACTCTGCTGAAACGGGTTTCTTGCGCGGGTTGACGTCGAGTGACCACTCGTCGTAGTCTTCCAACCACTGATAGGGGTTACTGGGTAAAACCCTCTACCTCTACTTAAAGGTTAATCATAAACGTTGTTAGCGCATAGACAATCCCCCAAGCCGGTTATAACTCAATGCCCGGTAGATGGCACGACAAAGAGGAAGAGAAACAACTAATGGCTGGAAGCCCCCAGAATTACCTAGCCGTCATAAAAGTGGTGGGTGTCGGCGGTGCCGGCGTAAACGCTGTCAATAGAATGATTGACGCCGGATTGAAGGGCGTGGAGTTCATTGCTGTAAATACCGATGCTCAAGCCCTCCTTATGAGTGATGCTGACGTGAAGCTCGATATAGGGCGGGAGCTTACTCGTGGTCTTGGTGCTGGAAGTGATCCCGAAATCGGACGTCAAGCCGCTGAGGATCATCGCGCCGAGATTGAAGAGGCGCTTGAGGGATCTGACATGGTGTTTATTACCGCCGGAGAGGGCGGTGGCACCGGCACGGGTGGGGCACCCATTATCGCTGAGGCAGCGCGAGCTGCAGGAGCCCTTACCATCGGGGTGGTGACCCGTCCCTTCAGTTTTGAGGGTCGCCGCAGGTCGGTTCAGGCTGAGCAGGGAATTGTTGAACTTAAAGAACGGGTCGACACTCAGATTGTGATTCCGAATGATCGGTTGCTGGACGTCTCCGATGAGAACACCGCGCTACTGAATGCTTTTGACACTGCAGATGAGGTGCTCCTTCAGGGAGTGCAAGGCATCACGACGCTAATAACGACACCGGGGCTTATCAATACTGACTTCGCTGATGTGCGCACCGTCATGGCTAATGCCGGTTCTGCTCTTATGGGCGTTGGCCAGGCTACGGGAGATGGTCGTGCTCTTAATGCTGCGCGTAAGGCCATCTCCAGCCCGATGCTGGAAGCCTCCATCGAGGGTGCCCGAGGCATCCTCCTGAACATCTCTGGGCCTCGAGATCTAGGCCTATTTGAGGTCAACGAGGCTGCCGAGGTCATTCACGGAGTGGCCCATCCTGAAGCCAACATCATCTTTGGAACGGTGGTCGACGATGAGATGGGCGATGATGTACGAGTGACGGTTATTGCCGCCGGCTTTGACCGGTGGGACGGTGACCGGGCGGTGGTTGCTGGTGCTGATTCCATTACGGATGTGTTCGCTGATGATGATGATCTCGACGTACCGGAATTTCTGAGGTAGGGGTTGATGGCCAGAGAACTGGCCCGGCGGAGTCTCCCGTCTGGCCGGACGGCTCGGGTTGTCATGTCCGAGGCCGCCGATGGTGATGCCGCGAACCGTGACATCGCCATCGGTGGCCTTACGGATAGTCAAGGACGACAGTGGCCTTGGACGTCCCTGCGGCAAGTCCACGGTAGTGACTTAGTTGTCGTTGACTTTCCTGGGGGCGGGTCGGGTTCCTGCGCAGATGCGGCAATTACTGCTTTGTCCGGCTCTCCCATCGCTGTCCGGGTCGCTGATTGCATGCCCGTGGCGCTACTTGGCAACGACTCGGTCGGAGTGGTTCATGCCGGGTGGCGGGGCCTTCTGGGTGGTGTTGTTGAGCGGACTATTGAAGCCCAGATGGTGCTTGACGGTTTACTGGTCGTCGAGGCGGTTGTCGGGCCACACATCAGACCCTGTTGCTACAAGTTCGACGATATAGATTTAGATAAGTTTGTTGAACGATTTGGTCCTTCAGTCCGCGCCAAGACGTCCCACGGTCAACCTGCTCTGGATCTCGCTGCGATTCTTGTCGTGATCCTGGAACGAGCAGGTGTCCCGGGAAGATTTGATGCGATCTGCACAGCATGCGATGACCGCTATTGGTCATTTCGGGGCACGGCCACAACTTGTCGACAAGCCATGGTGGCCTGGATCGAGGAGAACTAATTAGTGTCTGAAGACCATGAAGGTTGTCTACCCCTAGCGGGTCTGGCCGCCCGTATCGCAGAACTTGAGGATCGGCTTCAAGTTCTTAGTGGTGGAAGGACCGCACTACTCCCTGTCACCAAGGGTTTCGGGCCGGATGTTCCCCAAGCGGTGCTGGACGTTGGCCGAAACGAGGTTGGCGAAAATTATGCTCAGGAGTTGTTAGCGAAACACCATGCACTGACCAATGCCGAGCCTCCTGACGAAGCGGTCCTGCAGATCCTTTGGCACATGATTGGTGGAGTGCAAAGCAACAAGGTGCGCCACTTGGCTGGTGTCGTATCGCTCTGGCAGACAGTGGATCGGATCGGCCTAGTTGACGAACTAATCCGAAGGGCGCCTGGTGCTCGAATTCTGGTTCAAGTTGACCCAGTCGGAACACCAGGCAAGGGAGGCTGCCCGCCCTCCGATGTGGAGGGTCTGGTGACACGTGCCGTAGATGGTGGACTCGAGGTGGCTGGACTCATGGCTGTTGGCGTACTAGGAGATGATGACGCGACAGGCGCGGTATTTCGAACAGTCGGACGACTGGCTGACAACCTCGGTTTGTTTGAAAGATCAATGGGTATGTCAGATGATCTTGAATTGGCTATAGAACATGGTTCCACGATGGTCCGCGTTGGTCGGGCCTTATTTGGTGAGCGGCCCCGCTGAATCATGCTCTGGGTGCCGGGCCAGACCTTGATGGGCCGGTACTATCGGACTTTCATGAAGAAACTGATGCTGTGGCTAGGGCTTGGTCCTGATGACGCCTACGAAGACTTGTCCGATGAACCCGTCCTTCGTGGGCCCCTGTCGTCCACTGAGTTCGCAGAGGCCCGACTAGCAGCCGAGACCGGCGGGACGGTGCGGCCCTTACACACTCGGGTTTCAGTGTCTAACACGGTGCGGACACTGCCCCCTGAATCCACAGGCACGGTTCGACCACTCCAGCCAGCCGTGACCGCAAAGCCGCATACCGTTGTCCCATCCGTGTTTACGGACGTCCAGGGGATCGCTGATCGCTTCAAGGGCAAACAGCCGGTGATCGTCAATTTGTCGGGCGTGGATGGTGACCTTTCGAGGCGGATTATCGATTTCGCTAGTGGTGTCTGTTATGAGGGTGGGGGACAGATTAAAAAAATTGCTGCCCAGGTGTACCTTCTCACCCCGGCCGATGTGGAGGTGTCCGTTGAGGATCGCCGCCACTTCGAGGGCTAAGGGGCATCATGTTCTTTTGCACCATCCTGCGGCTCTATTCGCTGGTCTTGATAATTCGAATTCTCATGAGTTGGTTTCCGATAGCCCGAGACGGGACCATGGCAACAGTGGTGGGCATCTTGTACACGTTGACCGATCCGGTGCTAGTGCCTCTCCGTCGCGTCCTGCCCCCCGTTCGGATGGGCCATATGGCGCTTGATCTGTCACCAATCGTGGCTTTCTTTGGCCTGTCAATGTTGACGCGCTTGCTGGGCTGCTGAGCTGTGGGTTTCGCAGCGCGCCGAGCTGGTGAAAGCATTGCGTTAACCTGATCGAATGGACTTTCGTGGACTTCTAGGCGAACAGGTTGCCGGAATAGTCCACGAACTTGATGACACTCAGTTCTCCACGAAGATGCGCGGCTATGACGCAGCCGAAGTGGATGCACTTCTGGATCGGGTTCGAAGCATCGTCGAAGAGCTTGGTGCGGCTGAGCGACAGGCCAACGAACGGGCCACTCTGGCCGAATGCCAGTTGGCTGAAGAGTTCGAAGCGACCCGGGCGGCGCGAGCTACCGCTGAGGCAGGAATTGCGAAAGCAGTAGCTGAAGCGGCAAAACTTGTTGGTGCTGCACAGTCAGATGCCGTTGCCCTGCGGGAGGCTGCTGAGATCGAGATCCGCCATGCCGCTGAAGAGGCCCGAGGTCGGGTCTTGATTGAGATCGCCAAGTTAGAACAGCAACGAGATGCTCTAGCTGACCAAGTGGACGTGACGGCAGCGCATCTTTCAGCTCATCGAACTCGTCTCATTAGGGTGGTAGACGACTTTTCGAACCTCATCAGCGGGATTGAAGACCGACCAGAAGGTTTAGAGAATCTGACTGCCGACATCCAGCCCCAATCTGATTCTTTGAACTCTTTCAGAAGTAGCGACAGGAAC
>CAWVUB010000141.1:0-4926 GCA_963933065.1 uncultured Acidimicrobiaceae bacterium
GGCACTCGACGCCTGCAGAAATGGATGGCCGTCTGGATACATCTGCCTCATAGTCAAATCATCAACATGGTTCAGAACTGGCCGGCCGCACGCTGCTCCCTCTAGAGCCACAAGACCGAACCATCCTCCAAACTCGTCTACGACCAGATCCGATTGACGATACAGATCGGCCAACTCCCTCCAGGTAAATCCTCTTGGGTTCCCGGCTTCTAACCACTCCACGTTCTCTGTCAGGCCTAGGTCCTCAATGAGTTGCTTGGCCATCTCTTGGTCCGGACAGTTAGCTCGCCAGATAAGTCGAAGATGAACATCCACGCCACTAGCTACAGCGAGAGCCATGCCCTCGAGGAGCAGGTCATTGCGCTTCCACTGCCCGGTCTCAACAAGGAACTGGGTGGCAGACATCATGATGCGTGAAGGGTGAAAGATCGAGATGCGATCTGATTTCTCGGCAGTCGAAACTCCGCTCAGCTCTGGGGTAAAGAGTGCTGTATCAATCGGCTGTGGCAAATCATCGGTTAGTTCACTACCTAATCTCGCTGCTGCGTTAGCGAAAGGGGCGAAAGAGGCACCCCAGATACCACTTGCTCTCGAAATCCCAGCGCGCATCCGGTAAGCGACAACCAAAGCCGATAAGTCTCCTAGGCCTCGGGCCCTAGTGGCCCGTGAACGAATTGGGAAAGAACCACATGTCAGATCCCATCCAGTGGGAATGAACACAAACGGGATACCGGCTCCTGGACCAAATACAGGACCTAACTCGGTAACCAGAGCAACATCAAACTCGCTTAATCGCTTGGCGATCTCCGACTCTGTCGGGCGGAGTATGGAATTTCGTGTAGCCCAAGGTCCAATTTCAACAAAGTCTGCGTCTCCTAGACCCGGCTCGGCGAGAAGTGACCCTGGCAGCGTGGCTTGGTCGAGAAACAGCCGTACATCATGGTCTGAACTGTCTCTAAGCCCTAAAGCCAACTCGTACATGTACGGGCCATAAAGAGCAATCCTCATTCTGAGTCAAGTACAGAGATGAGCGCTTCCACGACGCGGTCGATCATCTGCTCGGGCATTCGCGGTATAAGTGGGAGAGTTAGCGCTTGTCTGGCAAACCGGTCAGAGTTTGGCAGATCACCACTGCTGTAGCCCAAGTTTTCATATGCAGGGTGCTGGTGACATGCATAGGTCCCTATGGTCGTCTCGACATGATGCTCAGCCATACGACGAATCACGCTATTTCGATCCACACCGTCATCCATCACCACTACGTATGACTGATAAGACCAACTGACACTTTTGGCTGGTCTAGGCACGAAGAGACCGCTTATGTTGGCGAGTTTCTCGTCATAACGGGATGCTGTCAATCGACGATCCAACAAAATCTCATCCAGACGGCGGACTTGATTTAATCCCATAACCGCAGCCACTTCGCTGAGTCGATAATTGTACCCGGGCTCAATAAACGAAAGCCCCGCTCTCTCAGTCCGTACCGCTCCATGGTTCCGCAGGGATCTCAACCTGTTCGCCAATGTCGCATCCGACGTCGTGATCATTCCGCCCTCACCAGAAGTCACGACCTTGCGAGGATGGAAACTGAAACAACCCATGTCGCCGTGGGATCCACATGCCAATCCAAATCGCTCACCTCCCAGCGAACAAGCGGCGTCAACAATCACCTTCGCCCCTACATCACCTGCTACTGCCGAGATCTTCTCGTGATCAGCGGGTTGACCAAACGGATCTACAGGCATGATCACTCTGGTCCGTTCAGTCGCCAGCTCTCGGGCCTGATTCGCATCCATAGCGAAGTCTGAGACACCGGAATCAACAAACACTGGCGTCGCCCCTGTCTGAATCACTGCATTCGCTGTCGCCGGAAAGGTGAAGTCAGACATGAGAACCTCATCGCCGACCCCTACGTCCAGGGCTTCAAGAGCCAAATGAAGGGCTGTGGTAGCTGACGTCGTGGCAACTGCTTCACTGACCCCGACCCACTCAGCTACCGCCTGCTCAAACTTTTCTACAAAAGGTCCAGCCGTTAACTGTCCACTCTCAAATACAGCACGGAGATCTAACTCAACCTCATCAAATTTGAGGTCTGGAACGATGATTGGAATCCGATCTTGACTCATTCTTGGCCCGATTCGGCCAAATTGCCCTGTATCGACCAAACCAACTCAAGAGCAGCCAAGGCCCGCTGTCCATCTACTTCAACAGGGTGTTCGCCCCGAACCGCCCGAATGAAGTGTTCCAGTTCTGCAACTAGTGGTTCTGCTCGGCGCACGAATACCCGACGCGTCTCCACGTCAAGCACATAACGGCCATCGAACTTCTGATCTCCAACTCCACCGATTCTGCCTTGCCGGAAAATGAGGAGTTCCTGATTCGCATAGTCGACTGTAAAGAACCGGTCTTCGGTCGTGACCTCTAGCCGCCGTATCTGATTCTGAGTGATCCGACTAGCAGTCAACGATGCCATTCGCCCACCTTGAAAGCCAACCAGAGCCGTAACGTGGTCAGAGCCATGAGGACCATCGATTCCACGCGCCACGACTTCCTCGACGTCCTCTCCCATGAGGAAAAGCATTACGTCTAGGTCGTGCACCATCAGGTCCATCACCACGTCGATGTCGTGGACTCGAGAACTAAAAGCGCTCATACGTCGAGCGTTAGCCACCAGGATCTGCTCTCCATCTAGCAGCTCCTGGAGTTGCCGTACCGCAGGGTTGAATCGCTCAACATGGCCTACCTGAAGAATCTTGTTTGTTTGATTACTCGTATCTATTAGCCGGCGCGCTCCTTCGGCGTCGAGGGCTAAAGGTTTCTCAATCAAGCAGTGGATGCCGCGCTCCATGAGAGCGCATCCAATCGAGTCATGGAGCGCCGATGGGACAGCGACGACTGCGGCATCTATCTGGGGGAGCTTGTCAATTGATGCAACGGCCGAACATTCGAATGCAGTAGCAACCGAATGTCGACTTTCCTCATCAGAGTCAACCACGGCTACGAGGTGCACGTCCTTCATCGATGCAAGGCATCTCGCATGGTTTTTTCCCATGTGTCCAGCACCGATTACCGCCACAGAGACTGAATTGGCCATCAACTCGACTCCTCATCCAGTCGCCGCACAACACGCGCTGGATTTCCAACGACCACGGTCCGGGCTGGCACATCTTCAATCACTACGGAACCCGCTCCAACGAGTGCACCGGCGCCTATGTCAATTCCACAGACAATGGTCGCATTTGCGCCTATCGACGCTCCGTCATTGACCCGCGTCGTAGTCACCTCCCACTCTCCTAAGGCCCTGGGATGTAAATCGTTGGTGAAAGTAACAGAAGGACCGATGAACACCTCCTTACCGATCGATACGCCGTGATAGAGGTTCACGCCGTTCTGGATCTTGCAGCGGTCACCAATCTCCACGTCATGATCGATGTAGCAGTGTTGGCCAATGCTGACGTCCGAGCCGATCTGAGCCCTCTCGCGCACTTTGGTCCAGTTCCAAATTACTGTTCCTGAACCAACGAGTGCATCAGGAGACACCTCTGCGGAACCGTCGACATGTACTGATTTCACTAGTTCTCCAATGCCTGAAGCAGTTCACTCACGATTCGGTCTTGGTCACTCTCCGTCAAATACGGGTGCATGGGCAGACTCATGACTCTGGATGTAGCCCTCTCCGCTACTGGGACACCGCCTGGAGCGATTCCAAACGAACGATATGGCAGATTAGCGCTGACCCTCCGAGGGTAGAAAACACATGTCGGAATCCCGGCTTCATTAAGCGACTGTCTGATCTCATGGCGCTTATCCACTTCAACGGTGTACTGCGCCCAAACACTTGTGGCATCGTCATCCACAGATGGCACCCGAATTGACTCTCCGAGGGCTTGTCCAAAACGGTTTGCAATCTCCTGTCGGCACTCGAGTTCTTGGTCGAACACTTCCAACTTTGTTAGCAAGACCGCAGCTTGGATCGTGTCAAGTCGGCCCGTAACACCTAGTCGATCATGGGATCCAGCCACCTCCCCACTTCCATGAACGCGAATCGAGCGAAGATCTCCTGCTAGGCCGTCGTCATCACAAAAGATGGCTCCTCCATCCCCATAACCACCAAGAGGCTTCGACGGATAGAACGACGTAGTTGATATTACTCCTGGAGCAAGACAACTCTCTCCACCTCTCATCGCTCCGAAGGACTGAGCGGCGTCCACAATCAACCACGCCCCTCGTCTCCCAGCCAGTTCTTCTATCTGCCTAGATCGCGAAGGATGGCCAAAGAGGTCAACGGTGATAACCCCCACGATTGAAGAACCATTGTCTTGAAATATTGATTCAACTGACTCCGGAGACAAGCAGTAGGACACCGCGTCGATGTCTGCAAAAACGGGCTCAGCGCCAACCAGTCGAACGGCCTCAGCCGTGGCGATGAAAGTGAAATCAGGAACAATCACACGATCTCCTGGGCCGACACCTAGTGCCATCATCGCCATCTGCAGTGCATCCGTTCCAGATGCACAAGAGATGCAGTGGCGACGCCCGGAGCGACCCACCAAGGCTTCTTCAAGGGTTTTGACTTCAGGCCCCATGAGGTACGCACCATGGTCCAGAACTGTCTTGACCCGCTCATCAATCCGCTTTCCAAGCTTCTCGCGCTGCGTAGCCAGATCAATAAACGGAAGCGGTGGCTTCACCCTGCCTCTGCTTTCTGTCGATGCTCGTCGCGCCACCTAATGAGATCGCGAAGGCCTTCAACAAGGTTGACTTCAGCCGTGAATCCCAACTCCTCGCGGGCCCGAGTCGGATCACCGATTCGGTTCCGGACAAATGAGGTCTCCTCGGAGTGGAACTCAACTCCAACGTCCTGTCCAGTCAGATCAATCAGTAGATCTGCCATCTGAGCGATAGACGTCTGATGACCGGTGCATA
>CAWVUB010000142.1:0-4750 GCA_963933065.1 uncultured Acidimicrobiaceae bacterium
CCACGAAATCTGGAATGCCTGCACGATCTGGTTCATTGGGGACTGCACGAAGCCTGTGGCCATTTCTGATGTTGAGTATTCAGCAACTGAGATGAAGTACTACGTAGATGATTTTATTACTCTGGGTCTCAGATGCCCTAACGTGATCAATCTCATTCCGGATGGCTGGGCTGATGGCACGGCGGAGCACACAGTAGCGAGCGAGCTTTACTGGGCTCACCCCACGGTGACCCTGTCCAAACAAGCCAATGATCTGCCGCTGACTTACTGGCTGGCACCATCAGAATCCAACAACATCGATAACTGGATGTTTGAATATGAAGCGGGCAGCAGCGCTGAAAGAAAACTCTGGGAAGATTTCGGGTTTGGGATCGTCCAACTGGAGTGGGAGGAAGTAATTGACCCCGCTATTGCAACTACCGTACTAACAATTATCGTAGAGAACAGCCAAACTGGTGAGCTCTACTACATTGATCTCACGGTCTCACTTTCATATGAGTTGCTCTCAAAATCGCCTGTCGTGGGTGACGTTAAGGCTGGGTTAGGGCCGTCTCGTTGTTCTGCTGACCTTACGTTTATTCGCTCTTATCCGTAGGTCGGTACCACCCAGCCTTTAGCAGCCGGGCATCTGCATGTCCGACGGCGGGACATAGCCTTCAGGAATTCCTTCTTCTGGCAGGGTGAATCCTTCAGGCATGGTCATCGTGCTGGGGTCCATGACGCAGTCAGCTTGAGTTGTGGTCGTGGGATTTGTGGTCGTTGATGCGGCGGGTGATCGTGTCGACGTTGTTGAAGGAGCGGTGGTTGTCACTGCCGGGGTCGAAACCACGGGTATTCGTGTGGTCGTAGTTGCCTGAACTGTTGTTGTTGCCGTCGGAGTAGAGGCGGGAACCGTTGTCGCAACAGGCAGCGAGGTCGAAGGAGCCGCGGTTGCAGTCGATGTGGCAGGGTTGCTGCCTACTTGAGTGGTGGTTGTCAGATCTGAGTCTCCGATTCTGATCGTTGTCGTCGCTGTCGGGGATGTTGTTGGTGTAGGCGGTGCTTCGGTTGTTGTGGACATGGATGCACTCGTGGGCGTGGTGACCGCTGCTGGGGCGGCGGAAGTGGTGTAGGTCAGGGTCGCAGCCCGCACTTCCTTGGGGGCTGACAACGGCTGTACTTCACGCAGTCCGCCTTTCTGGTCGATTCGAAGCTCCTGTCTGGTGTCACCTACAGGGATCGACAGGTTGGTGATCTGGTTCCCGTTCGTGTTAGCAACCTTGATGGTGGCTTCCGTACTGGTGGCTTCGATCTGACTACTTGCTGCCGCAGGAACGAGCACCTCGACACGGCTGTTGCCCGCCGTGATCGACACCCCAGCCCCAAGGCCTTCCTCGACGGAAACACCCAACACGTCTTGGCCAGCAGTAAAGACCGCCGTCACCCCTTCAACGGATTCCAGCGACGCCATCTGTGTAGACGTCTGAACAGCAACACGCGTGTCATCAGAGGTTTCAACAGTGATGTCACCACCCAAGATGCGAATAAGGGTTGTTGTTGCACCAAACGCACCGCGCACCGAAGCGACTATCCCGTTGCCTGGAAGCAGGTCTCCGCCCGAAGCAACCTCACCGTCACTAGTGGCGACCGTCCAGTCCCCACTCATGCTCGTCACCGCCAACAACACGCCGTCACCTGTTCCCGCTCCGCTGAACGGCTCAGGGAACGGTGCTTCTCGAACCGAAAGCGGCGTCAGGTCAAGGCTCCCATTCCCACCTGTCCACGGTGCAGGATCTGCGCCAGGGTCAGAGGAATCGTAGGAGAACCGCCAACGATCATTTGCGACATCAACTTCGACGTAACGCTGCTGGTTCGGCCAATTCGGGTCGTACACCGAGATCAACCCGTAACCGTCGGACTCAATGGCCACGGCATGCGGGAGAACGCTGTGACCGCCACCTTTCGTGTACAGCCCCAACGTGAACTGCTCGTGGCTGCGGTCAGCAAGAGCGACCTGTAGCTCGGTAACGATGTCGGACACGCTGCGCTCACGCCACCGGGATGTCTCTTCGATCACATCACCCAGAAACTGGGTGGCGTACAGACGGGTCAAATAGCGATGCAACTCATTGGTCAAGCCAACACTGTTGGTTGCAACAGATTCACCAACAAGGAAACGGTCGATACTTCCAACGGTCATGCCCTCACAGATCCCACCCGTCATCGACGCAGCAACCATCGAAATCCATTCGACAGCCATAGGAGTCGCAACACACTCTCCGTCAGGATCGACGCACACAGCATCAGGACCAAACAACGCCACGGCGTCAGAGATCTGAAACTGGGTGTCCTCAGCCACGGCGTAGTTCTTGAATCCCCAGCCATCTACCTGCACGTCGAAACTCAACGAACTAGATGAGGCGACGAAAACACCATCGACAGTTGTCGTCCGTGCGCTGTCGCTAGCAGACGGTTCGGAGTCGCTACAACCAACAACACAGAGCAAGGCTGTCAACACCAAACCTCGCCATCCCAGCATTAACAGAGTCTCGCAGGCTTATCTGAAGAGATGAACACTTCTGTCCCTACCGGTAACACTGACGTTTCGACAGACGGCACTACACGTGTGGGGCGCACCAGATGTAGATACGTGCTTGATTTAGTAAATGAATCTGTGCTGGGGCACACTCGACTAATGCGTGTTATTGGACTGGTTCTGCTCCTAGTAGCGACCGCGATTAGTTGTGGTGCTGACGGCAGCGACTATGACGAAGAGGTTCGCAACAATTTTCTAGTCAATTGTCAAATCGAGGGCGACGCTTCTTCCTGTGAGAAAATGCTCAATTGCATCGAAGGGAAGTTGTCGCAAGAGGAATTTGAGTACGAAGAGAAACTCATGTCCCTTACGGGCGAATTCTCCGATCGACTTGCAGATGTGACGGTGAAGTGCGTTCCTGATTGAGTCCCCCTCGACGGGCGGGCGGGGGCGACATCGGAGCCCCAGGTGTAGATGCGCGAAGGCAGGAGACCCTGAGGCCATGCACTCGACCTCATTTCGAAATAGCACCTACGCGAGATGAACGGATGGCGAAGAGAAGCCCCCAGAAGCCGCCACCGATGGCACCACCAAGCATCTGCTGAAGGACGTTGGCCCCTCCGAGGCCGATTCCCAATAGCGGGATGGCGAGTGTGAGGTAGGCGACACCTGTCATCCTTGGAACAAGATGACGCCGGCGTAGCCCGATGGAAACGAGGAGCGCCGCAAGCAGGGGAAGCGTAATGAAGGTGGCTAGAGCCTCGGTTCCGCCAAATACTCCGTCTCTCGAGAAGAACTCCTCGGCCAAGGCAACGACCAAGCCAGTGAAGAGGCCAGTGAGCACCGCTGCCACAAAGATCCACCGATTGATTCGCACCGACATCCACTCAGTCTGTCACCCCACCCCACCCCACCCCACCCCACATCGCAGGGCGGGGGCGACATCGGAGCCCCAGGTATAGGTAAGCGTTGCTAGCGGGTCTGCCTTTCGGCGTTCCGCAGCAGTCGGTTCACCTCAGAACCCTCCAACTTTGACGGTAGGGGCGCCGGCTGGGCTGTTTGTCGCTCGAAAAAGCAGAAAGGCCGCCTGAAGGCGGCCACAAATGACGACGACGGCCCTTTTCTACCACACCTAGTTTTTCAATGTTGGGTCGTGGGCAAGATTTCTGCAGATTACTTCCCTCCTCCCCGCAGGTGTAGATGGGCGCTTGAGTTAGCGAATGACTCTGTGCTAGGGCACACTTGACTAATGCGTGTTTGGGGACTGGTTCTACTTCTAGTAGCGACCTCGATTAGTTGTGGTGCTGATGGCAGCAAATATGACGAAGAGGTTCGCAACGCCTTTCTGGTCAGTTGTCAGATTGAGGCCGACGCTTCTTCCTGTGAGAAAATGCTCAATTGCGTCGAAGGGAAGTTGTCGCAAGAGGAGTTTGAGTACGAAGAGAAACTGATGACTCTTGTGGGCGAATTCTCTGATCGGCTGGCAGATGTGACGGTGGAGTGTATTCCTGATTGAGTGCCCCTCTAGGGGCGTGGGCGATATAGGAGCCAGTAGGTGCAGATGGCGCAGGCGGTGACGGGGCCTTCTTTTGCTCGTATGCCGGATCCCACCAGCCGTTAATGTCAAACTCATGGTTTGGGGAGTGTGGGGGTTGTGATGTCAAGAGATCGTCAGATCGCAGTATTGGCTTCGATCGTTGGCTTGGCGGGCCTGATTTTTGGGCTTGTCGCCCTTTCGCAGGATTCGGGTGCTGATGACGAGTGGGTTCGCAACAGGGCGCTACCTGGCGACTCGGCAGCCACCTCGGCTGCTGCGTCTGCAAGCGAGTCAGATGAGCGAGAGATTCGGGAACTATCTGACCGTCTTGAACGACTCGAGGAACCACAGATCGCTGAGCCTCAGGATGCCACAGACGATTCTTCTGACGGAACTACCGCCGATCGCGCAGCGGTTCTTTCAGAGCGTGACGACAGTGATCTAAGTGGGACTCGGGTGGCGGCCCCTGAGGGAAATGACCTCGAGAGAGTAGAACCTGATACTCCTACAGAACTTGATAACAACGATCAGGCTGGAGCCTGGGCATCGCAGGACGAGGTTCTTGACAAGGGTCAACGCTTACCCGATGACACTTCTGCTGCTCAGGACGGAACGTTGCAAAGCTTCTCAACTGATGGAGTGCCAGCTTTTATAGGACATGTCAAACTGGGTGTAAGCATTCCTGAACTAAAGTTTGT
>CAWVUB010000143.1:0-4585 GCA_963933065.1 uncultured Acidimicrobiaceae bacterium
TTATGGGGGCTCGCATGGGTCGGAACCTAGCCCGGCGAGATGTTAAGTCCAGTTACAGCCAGTCTCTGCCATGATTAGGTGGTGCGCGTTGTAGCTGGGACTGCCCGTGGTCGACGTCTGGTCACCCCTGATGGTCGGCGTGGTGATTCGGGGGTGCGGCCGACTACCGATCGGGTACGCGAATCAATTTTTAATGCTCTACACAGTCGTGGTGCCATTGTCGATGCCCGGGTCCTTGACCTGTTCGCCGGCACTGGAGCCCTTGGGCTTGAGGCTCTCTCTCGTGGAGCGGCACATGCCACCTTTGTGGAGCGGGCTCGGAAAGCCGTGACCCTCGTGGAGGCCAACCTTGAGATTTGCAACCTGGTTGAGCGAGCGACGGTGGTGCAGGCTGACGGCCCTCGATGGTTAGACCTTGGTAGCGGTTCGGCCTCTGGTCCGTGGGACCTCGTCCTTCTTGATCCTCCCTACGACTTCAAAGGATGGCCCGAACTCTTGGGTCTCTTAGTGGCGCTGGTAGCCGACGATGCGGTGGTTGTAGCCGAATCTGACCACGAGATCGATGGCGGCACCCAGTGGCATGTCGATTCTCGTCGTCGCGCTGCGGGTACCGTAGTAACCATGCTCCGTCCGGATAATGATCCAGACTGAGTCACGGAAGACGGAACGATTGGGGAGAGGTGGCTAAACCGTGACCCGTGTTTTATATCCCGGTTCGTTTGATCCTGTGCACAATGGGCATTTGGAGATGGTGGAGACGGCGGCCAAGCTGTTTGATGAGGTTGTCGTGGCCGCTCTTATTAATCCGTCAAAGGGTGGTGGCCTGTTTGATCTCGAAGAGCGAATGGCGCTGCTCGATGAGTGCTTTGAACATCTGACCAACGTCCGAACCACGATGTTTGATGGACTGGTAGTGAATCTGGCCGCCGAGGTTGGTGCCGACTTCATTGTCAAAGGACTCCGGGCTGTCTCGGACTTTGAGAGTGAGTTGCAGATGGCACAGATGAACGTAGAGATCTCCGGTGTGCAGACCCTTTTCCTCCCTACGGCCTCCCGGAGGTCATTTCTTGCGTCTCGTCTGATTCGTGAGGTGGCCCGTCTCGGAGGTGACGTACGCGATATGGTTCCCGACCCGGTTAGGCGCCGCCTCGAAGATCGAATTGGCTTTCGGGGCCAGATAGACGAGTGAGTGACCCGATGGTTGAACCACTGACTGATCAGCCAGAGCCGTTTTCCAGCAGTGCTGAGGCCACAGCGATGGCTCCCAATCCTTACCGACCACCGCAGATTGAGGCGATACTTCGCCAGTTGCGCGAGGTGTTGGCCAATGCTCGGCCGATGCCACTATCGGCATCGTCGATGGTCAACAAGGAGGAAATCTTGGGCCTCATTGATGAGGCAGCGGCTCGCCTACCAGAGGAACTTCGGGCTGCTCGATGGCTGCTGAAGGAACGCGAGGAATTCTTAGGGAAGGTCCGCCGCGAGGGAGATGAGATCTTAGAGTTGGCTCGGTCGAGGGCTGAGCGCTTGGTCCAACGTACCGAAGTGGTCCGTACCGCTGAACAGCGAGCCCGTCAACTTGTGGAAACAGCGCGTGAGGAAACCCGTCGGATGCGGCGTGAGACTGAGGACTACTGCGACCAGAAGTTGGCCAGTTTTGAGACGCTGCTGGAAAATACGCGTGACACTATTTCTCAGGGACGGCGTCGCCTGCAGGAGACAGTGCTGGATCAGGACCGGGAGCGACGGGCCACCGAGGCAGCCGAAGCGGTCAAAGCGGTTGCGGAGGCACATGCTTCAGGGGCTGGCCCGGTCCGACCGAGCGCTGTTTTCTTCGATCAGGACGCCGAAGGCACCTGAGGTGAGTGATGACCTGCGGGTTCCGCTGGTCGTTTTGCGCCGCAGGGCTGATCCCTGGTTGATTAGGCGAACGGTCAAGTTTGACGATTTATGTGTCGGTGCAGTGGTAGTAGTCGACGGCAGAGTCGAGGTTGATGTAGAAGCCGAAGCCCGGAACCATGATGTTGTGGTTTCTGGACGGGTCCAAGCGGAATGGTCCAGCTCGTGTCGTCGGTGTCTTGAGGATGTAGGCGGCAGTCTCAGCCTAAGAATCTACGAGGTGCTCTCAGCTCGAGCCGAGAGTTCTGACACAGACAGCAGGCTTAGCGGTGTTGAACTCAACGGCGAATCAGGTGACGTCTATCCTCTGGGAAGCGACGAGGCCGATCTCGAACCGGTGGTGCGCGACACGGTGCTGTTGGCTCTTCCTCTTTCCTCACTGTGTGCCGAGGACTGCATTGGCCCGGATCCTGACCGTTTTCCGGCTAGCAGCACTTCTCCAGAGGATTTTCTGGAGGGTGCCGCATCTCCGACAGATCCGCGTTGGTCAGCGCTGGATGCCCTTCGGTTGCCAGAGGAACCCATCAACTGAGTCTCGTGTTCTGTGTCAGGCGCCACCTTCGACCGAAGCAGCGCTGCACCGGTTCCTTAGCGGTCCCGCTAGCCTCACTTGATCGCTTGGGGTGTAGTTGACGCCTCAGGATGATCGACCGCACTTCGGTGCAACTCATCCAATATCCGAAGCCTCTGAGGAACCGAAGATGGCCGTCCCTAAGAAGAAGACCTCCAAGGCTAAGGGCCGGAGCCGCAAGGCGTCTGCCTGGACCTTGGATCGCGCGCCACGGAGCGCTTGCCCACGATGTAGTGCCACTAAGCGCCCGCACCGCGTCTGCGGAAACTGCGGTTGGTACGCCGGCCGGCAGGCCGTCGACGTCGACTGACTTATATCTTGTTGATCTCTCATGGTCCGTCTAGGTCGGGCTGATGAGTCGCATGCTCCCTATCGTTGTTGACGCCATGGGGGGCGACCACGCTCCCTCCGAGATAGTTGCAGGGGCGCTCACCGCAGCGGCGGACGGCATTCCAGTTCTCTTGGTCGGGCGATCCGACGAACTAGGAGATACCGGTGGCTTAGAAGTGCTTGAAGCCTCTGAGGTCATCGCCATGGATGCTGAACCTGGCTCCAGCGTTCGTCGGATGAAGGACTCATCGCTGGTTCGAGCTGCTGAGGCCGTCCGCGATGGGCGTGCCTCGGCCATGGTGAGCGCCGGTAACACCGGCGCCACTATGGCTAGTGCGCTGCTGCGTATGGGTCGAATCTCCGGGGTAGCCCGGCCGGCCATCGCCACGTTGATCCCCACCCCGGGTTCCACGCCCACTGTTCTTCTCGATTCAGGGGCCAATGCCGAGTGCCAGCCTGAGTGGTTAGTGCAGTTCGCACAGATGGGAGCAGTATTTGCTCATCATCGATTAGGTATTGTTGATCCCCGGGTCGGACTTCTCTCTATCGGGGAAGAGCCGGGTAAAGGAAACTCATTCGCCAAAGAGGCATATACGGCTCTCATGGCTTCAGTGCCCAGCGGTGTCAGATTTATTGGTAACGTCGAAGGTCGCGACCTCATGACCGATGATGTGGACGTCGTCGTGACCGATGGATTTACTGGAAATGTTGCCCTTAAGACTGCCGAAGGTGCACTCAAGGCTCTGCTGACTGCTCTGCTTTCTGCTATGGCCGGTCGTCCAGAGGCCCTCGCAGCCGCTGATGTTCTAGCCCCAGAACTCGACGGCCTTTACCGGGAGTTCCATCCAGACGCCTACGGCGGCGCCATGCTCCTCGGGGTGAAAGGCGTGTGCATCATTAGCCACGGCGCCACGAACGCCACAGCTATGCGCAACGCAATCGGGGTGGCGTCGGAGATGGTACGGACTGATGTAGTCCGACACCTGACTACCGCTGTTGACCTCTAATTGGTTTCATTAAGACTTCCAGTATCGGAGAGTTCCTCCCGATCGGCTAGTCGGCCCCGGTAGACTCCCTAACTGCTTGAGGGCCCGCATTGGGGTCCGACGACCGGTGCTGGAGTCTCAGCCCGGGCTGACACCGAACAGGAGGCGACGTGCCTGCAGAAACCCATGTGGAGGGTGCCCCTATTGGGCGCGATGAGGTCCTCGAACTGGTTCAGGATCGCCTTGCTGACATTTTAGAGATCGAGCCGAAAGAGATTGCTGAAGGTGCATCGTTTGCGGATGATCTTGATGCCGACTCTCTAGCCCTGATCGAACTTGTGGAAGCCCTAGAAGAGGAGCTCAGTGAGCGTTCTGCCGGTTTCCGGATTGAGGACGACGACCTTGAGGACCTTCGTACAGTCCGTGACGCCGTTGACTATGTCGTTTCCCGTCTCGGCTAACGCCCCGCATCCCGACGGGTCCTCACTGGTCGCATCTCTGGGGTATGACTTTGTCGACCCAGGGCTACTGACCAGAGCTCTGACTCACCGTTCGTGGTGTGCTGAAAACGAAGGTGCTTCAAACGAGCGTCTTGAATTTCTGGGCGATGCCGTGCTTGGTTTAGTGATTGCCGAGTATGCCTTTGAAGACCAGCCGGAACTGCCTGAGGGACAGTTGGCCAAGATCCGCGCATCGGTGGTGAGCGCTCCAGCGCTCGCGGCAACGGCCCGGGAAATCGGTCTTGGAAATGCTCTCCTCCTTGGACATGGAGAGTTGTCTAGTGGCGGTGCTGGTAAGG
>CAWVUB010000144.1:0-4578 GCA_963933065.1 uncultured Acidimicrobiaceae bacterium
CCAATTGGGACACTGACCCCACAACTGGAAGGCGGCCGATGAACTCAGGGATCAGGCCAAACTTAATGAGATCCTCGGGCCTCACGTCGGAGAACAAAGCTCCCAAGTCCTTCTCTGAAGGTGAACGGACATCGGCACCGAAGCCCACGCCCGCACCCCCTTGACGGACCTCAACTAACTGCTCAAGACCAGCGAAGGCACCACCACAGATGAACAGAATGTTCGTGGTGTCAATTTGCAGGAACTCCTGGTGCGGGTGTTTGCGTCCTCCTTGTGGCGGCACCGCCGCAGAAGTGCCCTCGAGGATCTTCAATAGTGCCTGCTGAACCCCTTCTCCGGAAACATCTCGGGTTATCGACGGGTTCTCGCTCTTACGAGTGACCTTGTCGATCTCATCAATGTAAATAATCCCCGTTTCAGCCTTTTTGATGTCGTAGTCGGCCGCCTGGATCAATTTCAGAAGGATATTTTCGACATCTTCGCCGACATAGCCCGCTTCGGTCAGGGCAGTAGCGTCCGCTATCGCAAAAGGGACATTCAGCATCCGGGCCAGAGTCTGGGCCATCAGAGTCTTACCGCTGCCCGTGGGACCGATCAGCAAGATGTTGGATTTGGCTAGCTCCACAACTTCACCCGACACCGTGGAAACACCGGCTGCACGAACCCGCTTGTAATGGTTGTAAACAGCCACCGAGAGAATCTTCTTGGCTTGCTCCTGCCCAACGATGTAGTCGTCCAAGAAAGAGAAAATTTCACGAGGGCGGGGCAGTTCACCTGTCGGAGCATCAGACGGTTCGGAGAGTTCCTCCTCGATAATCTCATTACAGAGGTCAATGCATTCGTCGCAGATATAGACCCCGGGGCCAGCAATTAACTTCTTAACCTGCTTTTGCGTCTTCCCACAAAAGGAACACTTTAGAAGTTCACCCTCTCCGAACTTAGCCATGACCCCCCGATCGAATCTTCATGCAGATGTGTAGCGCCAGACGACCTATTCGACTACAGCGATAGGACCGCTGTTGTCGGCCAAGTTCCTCTGGTCTATGACCTCGTCAATAATCCCATAGTCGACCGCCTCCGCTGCTGTCATGACAAAGTCACGATCAGTATCAGCATGGATCTTCGCCGCCTCCTGGCCAGTATGACGAGCCAGGATCTCCTCAAGTTGGCTCTTTAGCCGCTGAATTTCCTTTGAGGCCAATTCAATATCGGATACTTGCCCTTGGGCGCCGGCATAGGGCTGATGTATGAGCACCCTGGAGTGAGGTAACGCCAGACGCTTTCCAGCTGTTCCTGCGGCGAGAAGTACAGCAGCCGCAGAAGCAGCCTGACCAAAACAGATCGTGTTGATATCTGGCTTTACGTACTGCATGGTGTCGTAGATAGCAAACAGCGCATTGATGTCCCCACCAGGAGAGTTGATGTAGAGGCTGATATCCCGGTCAGGGTTTTCAGACTCAAGGTGCAGCAACTGAGCGCAAATTAAGTTGGCGATGGTGTCGTCAATCGGCGTTCCGATGAAAACGATGTTCTCTTTAAGAAGGCGCGAGTAAAGATCGAACGCCCGCTCACCACGGTTCGTCTGCTCAACAACAGTCGGTACGAGATAGTTCTGGACGCTCATCGCTGCGAGACCGCCTACACCAGAAATTTTTGGGCTAAAGGCGTCACCGCCGTGAATCTCATTCTCTTCAGTCATTCCACTCACTCTTCCTTGTCCCCATCCGGGGCAGAACGATCAGTTTCCCCCACCTCGTCATCGGTGACGGGGATGGCCAGTTCAGACTCTTCATCTGGTTCGTCAATGGGCTCGGGTGGTTTCAAGAGTTCTCGGTCAATCGAGTTGCCGTCCACGTCCACAATCTCGGATCGTTCAAATACCCAGTCCAGCGCTGCTTGCTTACGGATGTCGGCCTTGACTTCGAGCATCCGCCCCGAAGTGGCAAGGGCTTCACGGATACCTTCCACGTCACCGCCAGTCTGGTCAGCTAGCGCCCCAAGGTAGTCCTCAAGGGTGTCTCCATCACCGGTTAGACCTTCGGCGTCAGCCACTGCCCGCAGTCCTAGATCAACCCGGGCGGCGATCTCAGCACCTTCCCGAAGTTCGTCGCGCATCCCTGAGAGGTCGCCCCCCATCGCCTCCATGTAGGCCGAGAAATCAATGCCCTGCGAACTCATTCGCATAGCCATGTCGTTTATCCGGTTGTCGATCTCACCCTCGATGAGAGCCACTGGAATATCCAACTCAACTAGACCAGCGACCGCCTGCGCCGCTCGATCGCGGGCCATCATCCCAGCCCGACTACGGCGTTCAGTGGTAATTCGTTCTCGTAGGTCAGCGGTGAGCTCATCAATAGTTTCGAACTCGGAGGATTCAACAGCAAAGGCATCATCAGCGTCGGGCAGAACCCTCTCTTGAACCGCTGCCACCTCGATACGAAACGAAAGGATCGCGTCCTCTTCCTCCGGGTGGTCAGCATCGAACTCCAAAGTGTCTCCGGCCGATGCCCCGCGCAGGTTCTCGTCAATCTCGGGCACCACCGCACCAGCACCCACCTCGTAGAGGTAATCGCTGGTAGTCAGCCCCTCTACGGACTCACCGTCGACTGTGCCCTCAATGTCGATAGTTACTTGGTCTCCGTCGATGGCGGGCCGATTGGCTTCCACAAGGGTGGCGTGCTGACGCTGAATCGTTTCGAGTTGTTCAGCAACGTCGGCATCAGATGCCTCTATGGCCTCTATCTCGAGGCGGAGCGCACTGTGCCCGGCCACCGTGGCCCGAGGACGAATCGGCACCACGGCGTCAAAGGTCAACGGCCCTTCTTCATGACCTCCGGTGATCTCAATTTCAGGTTGACCGATGGCGTCAACCTCATGTTCGACAAGTGCCCTTCCGTAGTAGCCGGGGAGAGCTTCCTGAAGGGCCTCATGGCGACCAGCTCCTGCCCCGAGGCGAGCTTCGAGGAGTTTTCTGGGCGCTTTACCCGGACGAAAACCAGGCAGCCGAACTTCCTTTGCTATTCGTTTGAAGGCGGCTTCGACGGCAACGTCGAACTCGGTTTCGTCGACAGCGACGGCCAGCTTGACGCGATCGCCTTCCAGGGTTTCGAGTGTGGTCTCCACAGTGGCCGAATTGTAGCGGCGGCGGCCCCACGTGCTTTCCAATCACCTCCCTTGATTTTCAGCGCATCGTGAACGGATTAACCATCGGTTCACTAGATGTGTTGATCCAGATTGTCTTGGTCGTGGTGAACTCGTGAATTGCATCCACACCGGCCTCGCGACCTGATCCGCTGTTACCGAACCCCCCGAAGGGTGCGATCGGTGAGACAGCCCGGTAGGTGTTGACCCAGACGATGCCTGATCGGATAGCCCGAGACACCCGGTGCACCCTTGAGACGTCACGGGTGAAGATTCCAGCACCCAAACCGAACTCGGTGTCATTGGCCATATTTACAGCCTCTGCCTCAGTCTCGAACTGGAGCACCGACATCACCGGACCAAACAACTCCACTTGCGTACTGCGAACGTTCTGGTCTGGGCAACCCAGCACTGTGGGTTGGTAGTACCAGCCTGCATCGAACCCATCAGGTCGACCCCCTCCAAAATGCAGAGTCGCTCCCTGGGCTGTCGACTCAGCCACCACATCTTCGATCCGGTCCAGTTGAGCCTGAGTAGCCAAAGGCCCCATCTGGGTGTTGTCGTCTAATGGGTCTCCAATACGGATCTGCTCGGCCCTCCGAACCACTTCGGCAACAAACTCGTCGTGTATGCCCGACTGCACAAGCACCCGGCTACCCGCCACACAACTCTGGCCTGACGCACCAAAGTTGCCGGCCACCGCGCCGTTAACTGCGCTCTCGAAATCAGCGTCGTCGAATACCAGAATCGGAGACTTTCCACCAAGCTCTAGAGTCACCGGGGCCAGGTTGCTGGCGGTGTTAGCAACGACTTGGCGAGCAGTTTCGACTCCACCGGTGAACGCGACCTTGTCGACCATCGGATGACTGGTCAACGCACGCCCACACGGCTCACCGAAACCGGTGATGAGGTTCACCACCCCAGGCGGAAAGCCCACCTCTTCAATGACTCTTGCAAACTCCAACAGTGGGGCCGGGGCGACTTCTGATGCTTTGATCACCACCGTATTGCCCGCAGCCAGAGCAGGGCCCACCTTGGTGGCCGTCAGAAACATTTCTGCATTCCAGGGAACGATGGCGGCCACGACGCCGACCGGTTCACGTGTCGTGTAGACGTGAAGGTCAGGCTTGTCGATGGGCAGCGTGTCTCCCTGAATCTTGTCAGCCATACCAGCGAAATAACGGTAGTAGTCCGAAACGTAAGCCGACTGTGCCCGAGTCTCAGCAGCCAACTTTCCACTGTCGGTGGTCTCGATGCCACCTAGGTGGTGCGCTGCGTCAGCCACTAGATCGGCGAGCCGGTAGAGGAGTTGGCCGCGTTGCGTAGCCGTCAGAGCTGGCCACGCACCAGAGTTAAGCGCCCGGTGGGCAGCGCGAACTGCCCGGTCAACATCAGCCTCGGTAGCCCCCGGAGCAGTAGCCCACACCTCACCGGTGG
>CAWVUB010000145.1:0-4541 GCA_963933065.1 uncultured Acidimicrobiaceae bacterium
AGGCCCGATCAGGTCTGAAGTTCGGCACCGTCAAGACCCGAATGGAGTCGGGCAGCTAGAACGTCATAAGAAAATTCTGCCGCGGCTCGCTCACGGGCGAAGCGGCCCATCTCAAGTCGGCGCGACTCATCTCCTAGGAGACCAGCCAGAACATCGACTACACGATCCAGGGCATCATTACGTTTCATCACTGCGCCAGTCACCCCGTCAGCCACCGCCTCAGCAGAACCACCACTATCACCTGCAACGACCGGCACGCCAGATGCTGCCGCCTCTAAGAACACGATGCCGAAACCTTCCTGCTCTAGTCCGCCCCAGCGGTTCCGACACAGCATCGAGAACACATCCCCAGCGCCATAGAGCCCAGGAAGCAACTCGTCAGACACCCGGCCCAGCAAGCGAACCGGTGCGCCCGTCGAAGCAACAAGATTTTTCAATCGAATCTGGTCCCGTCCCGTCCCAGCGATAGCGACCACCACGTCAGGGACTTTCAAACGCAACTGAGCAGCGGCGCGCACCAAAGTGTCCATGCCCTTGCGAGGGACCAGCCGGCTAACGCCTACCACTAATGGTGCGTCCACCGGTAGGCCTAATTCACGGCGGACGGACGCTCTTTCGGCTGAATCCAATGGCCGAAACCGGTTCGTATCAACACCTGGCGGGATCACCAAAGTAGGCAGCTTGCAGCCCGCAGCTCGTTCAGCCTCAGCGGCCGGGTACTGACCAGCACAAATAACTATTGACGCACGACGCAAAACCCGCCGCAGTAGTTGGCGACCACCAGGAAGCCGTCCCGGAACAGTGACTTCCGCCCCATGGATCACTACTCCGTATGGACGATCCACCCACCGAGCGGCAAAACCCACCGGCAATGCCGGATCCCAGAGAATCAGTTCAGCTTCATGTTCATCTGCTAAACGCTCAACCCGTCGCGCCACCATTGGTGTTGGCAGAAGAGCCGGCTCGCGTGATCGGGTGATTGTGAACTTTTGGTCCTTGTCGAAAGTATCCGCGCCGAGATAGGGCGTGGTATGAACGGCCACTGGATCGGGTGGCAACCGTCGCCAGAGTTCCCAGAGATACGACTGAATTCCACCAATCTTTGGTGGAAAGTCATTAGTGACCAGTAGGTGTCGTCTCATTTGCCCGTGCTGCCCGTCAATAACGCCAACTCTTCAGCCACCTCGGGCGCCGCGTCGTCAACCCCTGCAAGGAGATCTACTCGATCCAGTTGGCCCGCCGCCCAAACAGCATGGCTCCGAATCAGTGGATCAGGATCGCTAAGTGCCCGGCGAATCACTCTCTCGACCTCCTGGTCCTTGCCGGATCCGGTGTTGCCGAGAGCCACCAGCGCGTTCCGTCGAAGATACCGAGGGTCACGTTTGGCGATGTACCAGCGCCCGAACCAATCAAGCAATTCGTCATCGCTGGCGTCAAGCACTGTCGTGGCATCGATATCTGCAAAATCATCGACTGTGCCCTCGGCCGCCCGTTCTGGCCGCCCAACTGGACACACCTCTTGACAGTCGTCACACCCATAGAGCCGTCCACCAAGGGCCTCACGAAACTCTCTCGGAATAGCCCCAGGAGCTTGGACCAGCCAGGCCAGGCAGCGACGGGCATCGACTACTCCGCCCTCAAGGATGGCACCTGTCGGACAACCATCGAGGCACTTCCTGCATGTGCCGCAACCATCTTCAAGAGGAGTTGAAGGGGCCAATGGTGCATCGGTGACAACTGATCCGAGCACAAACCAACTACCACGACCGGGCAACAATACGTTGGCATTCCGACCCCACCACCCAATACCAGCCCTTACGGCCGCCGCCCTATCAACAAGAGCGTTGTCATCGGCTACTACACGAGCGACCCATCCATCGGATCGGAGCCGCTCAGCAACTTGGTTCAAAGCCAAACGGAGATCCGCGTAGTGGTCCTGACGAGCGTAGGCAGCGATCCGCATCCGACCGGAGCCCACCTCAGCCAAGCGGGCGGACGGTGTGCGGAGTGCACCTACAACCAGCGAACGCGCTCCAGCCAAAATTTGCTGAGGGTCGGTAGACCGGGCCGGATTCCGAAAGGTGAACTGCATGCCGCCATGAAGACCTTCATCTCGCCGACGTTCAATCTCAGCCCGCACGTCATCGAACCGATGAGCCCCAGCGATGCCTACAGCGCCCAACCCAGCGGCTGTACCCACCTCCAAGACTTCAGACCGGAGGACAACGAGGTCGTCCTCCATTTCCAGTGACATGCAGCCAGCCTGCCACGCCGGCTGCTTGTCCGCAGGCAGGTCAGGTTGATTGCGAATGACGCATTGGCGGCACCAAGCCTGATTCGCTAAGGACTCGCATCGCTTTGAACTCCACCAAATTCACCACTACGGCGTCACCCTGCTCACGGTCACACAGAAAAGTCACCATGCAGTCATCACACGTTGACGTGTCCTTCTGGGAGCAACTCAAACAATCGATTACCAGGACGTCGTTACGGTCATTACGGTTAAGAGGGTCGTACGGTTTGTTCATGGGCGCCATACTTTCAACAAGGTGTGACAGTGCTCTCAGACCAACCCCCTCTAATAGGTCATTGACTAACGAACAAATGTTCGATTTACTGGCAAGATGACCTGTTCACCACAGATACCCGGACAGGCCAGCCTTGACGACCTCGGCACCCCACTCACTGACGTGACGTTCTGCATTGTCGACCTTGAAACCACTGGTATCTCATCGAAGAAATGCGCCATCACCGAAATCGGGGCTGTGAAGCTCCGCGGTGGTGAATGTGTGGGAACTTTCCAGACCTTGATCAACCCAGGCACCGAGATCCCGCGGTCAATCACCGTGTTGACCGGCATCTCAAACACGATGGTCGTTGACGCTCCGCCCATAAGCGCCGTCCTCCCATCATTTCTTGAGTTCCTCGGAGATGCCGTGATCGTGGGCCACAACGTCCGGTTCGACCTATCGTTTCTTCGCGCAGCCGTGGAGCACTCGTGTCGACCACCAATAACTAATCGGTCGGTCGACACCTGTGGACTAGCCCGGCGCCTCCTGTGTGACGAAGCGCCGAATTACAAACTCAGAACACTGGCCAACTACCTCCAACTTGACCATCAGCCCTCTCACCGGGCACTGGACGACGCCTTGGCTACGGGAGACCTCCTTCACCTCCTACTTGAGCGAGCAGGCACCCTCGGGGTCGCCGGGCTCGAAGACCTACTTCTTCTCCCCCGGATGGCTGGCCACGCCCAGGCAGCCAAACTTCAGTTGACTGAGGATCTTCCCCGTCAACCCGGCGTCTACCTATTCCGGAACAATCAAGGCGAAGTGCTCTATGTAGGACGGGCCACCAATCTCCGGTCACGAGTCCGCAGCTACTTCTCTTCTGACACCCGGCGAAAAGTCGCCCAACTACTAAAAACGACGACCCGCATCGATCACCAGGTCTGTCAAAGCCTGTTGGAGGCGGCCGTAACTGAAATCCGCTTAATCCACCAATACGAACCGCCCTTCAACCAACAGGGAACTACTTGGCGGCGCTACGCCTACGTAAAGCTTTCACTCAACGAGCGCTACCCCCGACTCACGGCTACCCGGGTGGCCGCTTCCGACGGCGCCCTCTACTTGGGACCGGTTTCGTCGACCTCAGCAGCACGGCGAATCATCAAGACCATAGAAACCGTGATGCCTCTCCGTCGCTGCATCATCCAACCCGGAAAGGACCTACGTCCGGGTTCGTGCTTGCCGACCCACATCGGCGCGACCTCTTGTCCTTGCACCTCCAACGTCTCTGAAGAGCAGTACGCCGAGGTGGTGGACACCACAGTTCAAGCCCTGAACGGACTCCCCGAGCTCTTTCTCACTCCATTGGCTGAGCGAATGACCCAACTCGCGGATGAACAGCGATTCGAGGAGGCGGCCGCACTCCGGGACCAAGCAAGAGAGCTGGCTACCGTTCTGGATCGCCGAAATCGAATTGACCGTCTACGGCGCTCAGGGCGGCTCCGCCTAGCGGTCAGTGGTGCTTCGATACTCGATTTCCACGACGGTCGATTGGTCGACGTCCAACCACTTGCCGATGCAGATACTGACCATCCCATTTCGTTACAATTTCCACCAGCGGACAACTGGCCGATGTCCGTCGAGTCGGCGCAAGGCTTGCCGGTCATCAAAGAGCAGGCTGATGAACTCCACTGCGTGGCCTCATGGCTCCAGCGGGAAGCAGACAGGCTTGTAGTCAGGCACTGTGACGGAACGCTGGCCGAACCGGTCCGTCAGATGCCCATGTTCCGAGCCGAGTCCGCCCACCTTGAGAGACGCTGACTACCGTTAACGCAGTGTCGGATCTTTTTCACCTCAAATCTCCGAGATTCCGCCTCTTTTCCATCTTTGTGTCTTTCTTGGTTTTGGCCCTCGCTGTGGGTGGGTGCGCTACCAGTCAGGATTCAGCAGATCCGATTGGCCTGGCACTAGCCGAATCCGCCTGTCCGGGGGAACCGGTACCGACCGAATTGACTGTCACCTGCCATCGGGTCA
>CAWVUB010000146.1:0-4416 GCA_963933065.1 uncultured Acidimicrobiaceae bacterium
CCTGCCGTGGAGCACCTAGCCAGTCGGTGTTGCCAGACCGGCGAATTCCGGTAGTGCGACTGCCTTCGGCTTCGACCAGCAAATCAGATGGGATCTCGTCGAGGAAACGGCTGGGCGGGTTGTACTGGGTCTGACCATGGAGCATCCGGCTCCAAGCATGGGTCAACATCAGGCGCTCACGGGCCCGAGTAATTCCTACGTAAGCGAGGCGCCGCTCCTCCTCTAGCTCGTCAGGGTCACCTAGGGCCCGTATGTGTGGGAAGACACCGTCCTCCATTCCAACAATGCATACCACTGGGTACTCAAGGCCCTTAGCGGCATGCATAGTCATTAGCACCACTTGTCCCGGGTCAGGGCCACTAACTGTCTGGTGTTCTGCTGGTTGTTCCCCGTCTGGCAGGTCATCAGTGTCGGCCGTCAGGCTCACCCGTTCGAGGAACTCATCTACCTCATCAAACTCGTTAGCAAACCCTAGGAGTTCAGAAAGGTTCTCTAATCGCCCCTCAGCCTCAATGGACCCGTCAGCACGAAGTTCGTCGAGATAACCCGACCGTTCGAGAGCCGCCTCGAGAACGGCGGCAGGACCATCTTCGATCGCGCCAGTTAGCGCGTCGAGTAACTCAAGAAACGTCCGGATGCCGGTGGCGGCTCGACCGGACACCCCAGCGGCCTCAGCATCACGCAGGGCTTCCAAAAACCCAGTACCGGTTGCCATGGCATAGGCATCTACTCGAGCAACCGAGGTCTCACCCACCCCCCGCTTAGGAACGTTCAGCACCCGCTTAGCCGCTACCTCGTCAACTGGGTTGGTGGCCAGCTTCAGGTAAGCCATAGCGTCGCGAACCTCGCGGCGGTCGTAAAAGCGAAGCCCTCCCACCACCTTGTAAGGAACGCCCAAGGTGACCAGTTGCTCTTCTACGGCACGGCTCTGGGCATTGGTCCGGTAGAAAACTGCCATATCAGCCCACGGCTTTCCTCCACCGTGGAATCGCCGAAATTGGCCTACCACCCAGCGGGCCTCATCGTTTTCATCTTCAGCCCGATAACGAGTAATCGGATCTCCGACACCGGCATCGGTCCATAGATCCTTGGGCTTGCGGCCCATATTCTTGGTGATGACCGCGTTGGCAGCATCCAGAATCGTCTGTGTGGACCGATAGTTCTGATCCAAGACAACCACCGTGGCATCAGGGAACGACTGCTCAAAATCTAAGATATTGCGAATGTCAGCGCCCCTGAACCTATAAATCGACTGGTCGCTGTCACCAACCACGCAGACGTTGCGATGCTCGGCTCCTAACAACGTGACTAGGTCATTCTGCACCACGTTGGTGTCCTGATACTCGTCCACCAATACGTGCTCGAAGCGCTGACGGTAGTGGTCAAGCACATTGTCTTTCGTGCGCAGAAGGTGCACAGCGTTGCCTAGTAAGTCATCGAAGTCCATGGCTCCAGCGGCGAGCAGGCGCTTCTGGTACTCGTCAAACACCTGACCCACGCGCTTTTCGTACGGACCCATTGCGTGCTCGATGTACTTCTTAGCGGTTTGCCCCTCGTTCTTAGCCGCCGATATCACTGAATACACGGAGCGAGGCGGGAAACGCTTGACGTCCAGCCCTTGATCTTTCACCACGTAGCCGGTTAGGCGTACTGCGTCGCCCTGATCGTAGATGCTGAAACTTGAGGGGAATCCGAGGAGCTTGCCGTCACGCCGCAAGATCCGTACACACGCTGAGTGAAATGTTGATACCCACATGCGATGAGCCACTGGTCCAACTAACTCAGCCACTCGTTCCTTCATCTCACCAGCCGCCTTGTTGGTGAATGTGATAGCCAGAACGGCGAACGGTGATACGCCGCGCTCACCAATGAGGTGCGCTATTCGACGGGTCAGGACCCGGGTCTTGCCTGAGCCGGCACCGGCCACCACTAGAAGAGGTCCCGCCGAGTGCGTGACAGCTTCGAACTGCGCTGGGTTTAAACCCGACTCTGAGCCTAGATCTTCTGCGCTGGCGGAACCGCCGTCAGGAACGGCTTCGGGCTCGGGTTCAAATAGGGCCATCGGCCGCACCCTACTGTTACACGATGGTGACCTCCGGCGGCCTCCTCTTCCCTTTACGGAGTGGAGTGTTTGACTGCCCTAAGGTAATCAGTTATGACTCGTTCCTTCCGCTTTAGCCTCCAAGCCTCGGCCCCCCGCCCAGCCGCTGAATGGCGTGAACTCGGCCGTCGAGCCGAGGACCTGGGCTACTCGGCTCTGTCAGTTTCTGATCACCTCGATGCCGAGATGGATCCTCTCGTAGCACTAGCTGTAACCGCTGAGGCGACCAGAGATCTGCGCCTGACAACATGCATGCTGAACAACGACTTTCGCCACCCGCTCCTTCTCGCAAAACAGATTGCCACCCTTGACCTACTTTCAGATGGCCGTGTCGAGTTTGGACTTGGGGCCGGGTGGAAGGCGACCGACTACGACCAGTCGGGCATTGAATTGGCATCGCCAGGGGTGCGGATTGCCCGACTTGCTGAGTCTGTCCAGATTCTGAAGCGGTGTTTCAGTGAAGGATCCTTCGACTTTGAGGGTGATCACTACACCGTGCGCAATCACGACGGACAGCCAACCTGCGTTCAGTCCCCTCACCCACCCCTGCTTCTTGGTGGAGGAGGAAGAAAGATTCTGAGCCTTGCCGCTCGCGAGGCCCAGATTATTGGGATCAACGCCAACCTTTTTGCAGGCGTCATTGATGCCAATGTCGGAGCCTCAGCCACTCTGGAGGCCACCGACGAGAAGTTGATCTGGATCCAGGAGGCAGCCGGCAGCCGTTTTGACGACATCGAACTGCAGACACGTGTCCACATGTCCCAACTCACTGATGACCCAGTTGGTTTGGCCGAGTTGATGGCTCCAGCCCTTGGGCTCGATGCAGAGGCTGCGCTTTCGTCTCCACATGTATTGGTCGGGTCCATGGGCCAGTGTGTAGAAACGTTGCTGTCCTGGCGGGAGCGTTGGGGCTTGACCTACATCGTCCTTAACGAGGACTCAATGGTTGAGTTTGGGCCTGTTGTCGAAGCTCTCACCGACGTCTGAAACGAGTCAGTAACCCCGATTACCAGAGCTCATCTGTGTAGCGGTCGGTTCCGACCAGGGTGCGCAGAAACGGGGCAGCCGATGTGACCAGACCGTGCCCCGACATCTCGAGGCGAGACGCGTAGTCCATGAAACGGTCCCAACAGTTCTGAGGGTCGTCCTCAACGAAGAAGAGTTGCATAGTGGCGTCGGGCCCGATGGGTGGTGATCCGAGGTCCATTGGGGCGTTGTTGGTCATGTCGTCTCGAGGCACGGCCGACCACTGAACACACGATGCCACCGGCCCACCGGCGAACAATCCGGGGAGGCCCTCAGCGGTGATCCAGTTATTCAGAGCGGTTGCGCTCTTCGCTGGCTCGACCACCACTGAGACTAACGACGCGTAGCCATGGTCTAGGGCTAAATCGACCGGTACCGGATCATTATCCCGGTAATGGTTTGACTGATGAAGGTACAACACCGTGTGGGCATGGCGTCGCTCTTGAAAGCCTCGCCCAGCGGTATAGAGCTCCACCACCTGGTTAGCTCCCCAGGCGAAATGGTCATCGTGGTGGCCCTCTTCTACCCAGTAGACGGCTAGGTATGAGCCGCAGTCGACCGGATTGTTTACCGAGTTGCTGTCGGCCGGAAACCGTAAGTCCTTCATGGCCCGGGTGGCTACCCATCGACTACCGGCAAAGCACCACGGTCCGGTCATGCAGCCGCCGTAGAAATGGTCGCGCTCGTACCACCGGTTATATGCAACTTCGTAGCCTGGTTCGGGGTCAACCAACGTATAGAGCATGCTTCCCACTCTCACGGGGTGCATCGGTCCGATGGTGGAATCTCTCTGGCTCTCAGTCATCGATATTGTGTCCTCCTGGACCTCGGTCAGCGGGGGGAGATCAGTATGGAAGCCGTGGCTCGGCCAACCCGTCCACTGAGATCGTAGAGAACCGTCTCAGATAGACCGATACCGTCAACATCGTTTTTGTGTAAGCCCCGGGTGTCGCTCCAGTCACCCGCTGGATCCCGGAAGGCAGTGACGGTCATCCAACTTTCAGCATCCAGGTATTGGGCGGCCAACAAAGTCATGTCGGACAGGGTGGCTAGGCGGACAAAGTTCGATGTCTCAGACCCTTCACACTGGGTGTTGTGCATCCGGAGCCACAAAAGGCCCAGTGCTCCAGCCCGGTAGTCACTCTCTCGGCGGAACTCGACAGCCTTTAGGAATTCTGGGGCACCCACGCCGAATATGGTGAATGCGACGGGCTCAGCTGGCATTGGATGCGGTAGGTCCTCTTCGTGGGCCGTGCGCTCCGGATCGAGTGGGTGGACTACCTCGGACA
>CAWVUB010000147.1:0-4408 GCA_963933065.1 uncultured Acidimicrobiaceae bacterium
CGCCGCCGATGATTTTGTCGATGAAGCCGCGAATCGCCCAGAGGCGATTAAAGGCAAACCATCCGTTATCCCCTCCAACTGAGCGGATAACGGCCATCAAGTCTTCACGTCTGGCCGACGTTGTCTGACGTCGAATGTCCTCAAGAACAAGACCACCAGACCATGAGGGGTCGCCTGGTTTGGGAAGCGCCGCGCCGGCAGCAGACCTGAGTTCTCCTGAGGCATCTGTCCAACGTGTAGGCAATTCGAGGTCCCTGACTCTGCTGACAGACCGTTCGATTGCTTGTTTGAGTTGATAGGAGGGACGGTGCCCGATTCGTCCGATAGACCGATCGCCAACCACGACGTCGCTGGTCAGCGAGTCGATCAGAGATCGGGCTAACTGGATCGGGAGCGGGCTCACCAAGTTGACCCAGTGAGAGGACAAACGTGGTGTGAGTACCGGCACTGGGAGAATGATTCTTCGACGGAGGCCAGCGACGTCTGCGTATCCGTCCATCATCTGGCGGTAGGTCAAGATTTCCGGACCTCCGATCTCGAAGATTTGATCGAGTGCCGGTTCACTACCGAGGACACCAACCAAGTACTCGAGCACATCTTCGATGGCGATTGGTTGACAGCGGGTCTTGGTGACCCACTTCGGGACGATCATTACTGGCAGAACTTCGACTAGGGATCTAAGCATCTCGAACGAGGCACTTCCTGAGCCGATAATGACTGCGGCACGGAGTTCGGTTACCGGCGTTCCTCCTTCGGCGAGAGCAATACCGACCCGATGACGACTAGCCAGATGGGCCGAGTGCCGTTCTGAGTCGTGGCCGAGTCCACCGAGGTAGACAATCTGCTCTAGGTCTGCTGCAGCAGCTGATTCTGCAAAGATCTCAGCCATCCGAAGCTCAAGTTCTTCGAAGTCCTCGGAGGAGTTCATTGAGTGAACTAGATAGTAAGCAGCCTGTGTCCCGTTCAGAGCATTCAAAACCTGGTCAGGAACCGATAGGTCCGCTTCGATGACCTCTACCTCGTTTCGCCAAGGCCGATTTTCTAATTTTTCTGCGTGCCGTACCACACACCGGACAGCCAGACCTGACTGAAGTAGTCGAGGAACTAACCGCCCGCCTACATAACCAGTCGCGCCAGTCACAGCTACTAGACCAGTCGTTTCTGGAGCGGTTTCCTTCACGCGTTCTACGTCCTGACGTCTATCGATGGGATTCACGGGTCAACCAATTCGGCGAGGCGGTCTAGGCCGTCCTTGAGACTCCCGAAAACGCCGTCTACCCCCAACTCAGCAGGAGTGGCATTGATAACCGCAGCTCCGCCTGCGAATAGCGGTATGTCTAGTCGGACTGACCTAACTGCATCGACACACTCTTGAAGATTTGCAGCCCCCTCGATAGACGCGACTGCAAATACAACTGCTATCAACTTGTCAGCAGTTTGGACAGATTCGGTGAAGACATGTGCTGGAGTGTTATTGCCGAGATTGTCGACACCAAACCGTCTACCAAGGAGTAGCAACGAGAAGAGCGAGGTAGGAATCGCGTGCTCTTCAGCGGGAGGGCACCCAACTACAACTAGCCCTCGCTTTTGTCCTGGGGGAAGGGGCAAAGCTCGAAAGCGGCCGATCAGGCTAGGGACGACAACCGATGCTCGATGCTCATCAGTAATAGAGAACGTTCCCGAAGCCCATCCCGCGCCAATCTTGGACAGTGCAGGAACGAGAAGATCCAAGCAAAGTTCCTCAACTTCACAGCCCGCACCCCGAAGCGACTTGATGATCGTCCAGGCTCCCCTCTCGTCGCCCCTAGTTAGGGCACTCATGAAGGGTTCGACGTACCGATCCAGCCGACGATGCCCTCGTCCCGCCTGGGTGGAAGGTCTGTCGACAAACTTTTCAAGGTCACCTATGGCAACACGCCATGTGCCACCACGCTTTGTTGCGGGTAGGAGACCAGTACGAACGTAGCGATACACCGTCATGTAATGGACGCCTAGCTTTTCTGCTGCCTCGTTAAGGCCTATTTCGTTGGAGTCCATCTATGTAGCTCCTAGAGACCAGAACCCGTGCGGACCACTTCTGCCAGGGGCCTGACGCGATCCACCATGGAGGCTCGTCGCTCACCCAGTTGACGCCAGGTAAGAGTCGAAGCGCCATCCCGCAGTCCAACAGCCCTTCTCAACGAAATGTCGGATGCATCATCCGGACTAACGGAAAACCCGATATCGGTGGCCACCCTCACCCCGTTACGAGCAAGGAAACCCCCTGCGATGTCGGAGAAACTACCAAGAAGGTCCATGTCAGGATCAAGTTTCTGAACCACAGATGAGAGATAAGCGAAATTCTTGACAAATAACATTAATTCCTTGGGGATCCGGGCACCCGTTGCTAGAAGGTCCCGAAGCAGGACTCTGAACTGTTCGACAAACTCTTCCTCAGAGAGCTCAAGTGGATCGAAGTCAATGCGATCCAGTTGGAGATCTCTAATCAGGGCAGCGACATCGGTCTCTGGCGGGAAGGCTCCAAGGTCGCGTACACCCACAATCTGTGCCTCTAGGTCTCCAGTCATCATGCCCACTACGTAACGAAGAAAAGCAACTCTTCGTTGGCCGTCGAGTCGACCAGTAATTCCAAAATCGACAAGGCTGATACTTCCCGATTCGCCAAGGAACACATTTCCAGCATGGAAGTCTCCGTGGAAGACACCGTGTATGACTGCTCCTTCCAAAAGGCCTTCAACCATCTGACGGAAAACATTGGAAACCCGTTCCGGATCAGCAGGAATCTGTCCTACTTCACCAAGCGGTATGCCATCGACACGGCTCATAACGATGACTCTTTCGGTCACCAGTTCTAGAACCGGACTCGGCACCTCCCAACTATGTCGAGGGTTGGCTTGAAGAGCTCTATTGACTTCGAACAGATTGGCCACCTCGAGCTTGAAATCCAGCTCCTCACAGATGGTCTCTCCAAACAACTCAACGAGGGCTGGGGGATTTGATAGCGCAGCGATTGGGATTCTTCCGACTAGACGTGGGGCCACCCAAGCCATTACTCGCAGATCTGCTGTGACCTTTTGGCGGATCCTTGGACGTTGAATCTTGACCACCACCGAAGACCCATCGAGTAGTTCTGCGTCATGGACTTGAGCGATTGATGCTGATGCCAACGGGCGCTCAGAGATCGAAGCGAAAGTCTCCCGAGTCGGACCTAACTCACGAGTAAGGACCTTCTTGATGGAGCGCCAAGATTCTGGCTCGACACGATCACGGCATCTCCGGCATTCGTCTACGAGGGCGTCCGGGAATACTCCTTCTGCCGCTGATATCAGTTGTGCCAACTTGACATAGGTCGGTCCCTGTCTTTCTGCTGCCCTACGTATCCGGGTGTACAAGGCTGGCTTCCGCTCGATCTCTGGTTTTCCCTGATCGAGGACTTTCCAGGCCAGAAACGCTGAACCGAAACGCCAGAGCGTGAAGACGAGCCGTGGTAGAGGTGGAAAGGTGGGTTTCCTCACCAACTTTGGAATGGACGCTTGGAGCAGGCTTCGTCTGCCCACTGCCTCGCGTACCCAGAGATCTTCTGCGAAAGAAGATGCATTGGTGGCCGAGGTCTCGTCAGAAATTCTCTCCACTGTCCCCCCTAGGTGCTGGCCCGGAGAGGGTTCCTGAACAGGATCATCCTGGATCTGGATCTCGATGTGTGACGGACCCCAGATGCCCATGGAAAGAGGCTTCCAGGAGACGGGACCGACCAGTCGGAAAGCAGGAACTTTTTCAACAAAGGCTGTTAGTGCTTCTTGAAGTTCGGCTCGGGCCAAAAAAGCCCCGAGACAGTGATGGGCCCCACTACCGAACGCCAAGTGCGGGCAGCTTTGACTCCGCTCAATCTCGAAGCGATAGCCGTCGCTGTCTTTTGCTTCGTTAAGCCCAGCAGCGTGCAAGCCGATTAGCACGGTGGTTCCGGCAGGGAACAAGACGCCGTCGACAACTAGATCGCGAGAAGCAATTCTTGCCGTGGTTCGGACGGCTCCGATATAGCGAAGGGATTCCTCAATGGCCGCTGGTATGAGTGATCGGTCGCGGCGAAGAGCGGCGTACTGCTCTGGGTGATCACCCAAGACGGCCAGTGTCGCACCCAACTGATTGCGAGTCGTATCTGTCCCAGCTAGGAGTATTGCCTCGACCATCGCGACAAGTTCGTCTCGGTCGAGGCGGTCAGCCTGCTCGTGGTCTCTTATCAGTTCACCGATCAGGCCTTCTCGTGATGAACCAGACTGCTCGTCGATTAGACGGTTGATATAGCCGTCTAGTTCTTGCTGGGCGACTGTCACGTCTCCCAAGCGCGCGATGACAGCTTCAGTGTCTGCGTCGAGAGCCGAAAAGATGGTGTCAGCCCAGTGATCAAAGA
>CAWVUB010000148.1:0-4387 GCA_963933065.1 uncultured Acidimicrobiaceae bacterium
ACACAACCTGGTCAAAGTCCGAGAGACCTCAGACGCTCTGAGCGGGCGGTCAGTCGGACGCTTTGAAGATCACTTCGGCGGCGACCGAATCGAAACCCTCCGGCCAGGTGATGCCGACGATGCGGGCGGCCTCGGTGACCTCCAAGAACGGCAGGGAAACGAATCCGTGGCCCATCAGGTGACCGGCCTTGTGGCGGGTGGGGCCGCACTTCCAGCCACGGTTTGAGTTTTCACGACGGACGCAATGCCTACGACTGGCCCCGAACCAGGCACCACATCCTCGACGTCGGCAACGGTTGGCCAGGTCCGCAGCGTAGGTGCACCACCCCAGCCCAGAAGTGACCACGACGGGTGTACACCGCAGGAAAACGGCAGAACCCCCTGCAATGCAGGGGGTTCCCGTGGAGCAGGCGACGAGATTCGAACCCGCGACCTTTACCTTGGCAAGGTACTCCGACCCGTTTTGCTGACTCGTGGAAACGCCCAGAAGCAGTCTCTGACCTGCCGTTCTAGTTGATCACTGGTTCGCGATGGTTCGAAATAGTACGCGGCCTGCCAAAACGGCCTGGTCACAGACCGCTCCCAAGCGACCACAGACGCCCTAGGCGGGTGGTCAGTTAGCACTTCCCAGAGGCCGCAAATCAGTGCGGAAGACTAGAGAAAAAACCCCACGAAAGGCTGTCTGTGGACCAGTGTTCGGAGCCCGTCACTGGGTGTTCAGATAGCGCGAACGTTGAGGGCTTCCGGGCCCTTCTTGCCGGGGCCGACCTCGTACTCGACGTTCTGGCCTTCGTCGAGGCTGCGGTAGCCATCGCCCGCGATGTTGGAGTAGTGGACGAATACGTCCTCGCCTCCCTCAACGGAGATGAATCCGAACCCCTTCTCGGAATTGAAAAATTTTACGGTGCCAGTAGGCATGAGTTCACTTTCGTTGTTTGACTGAAGAACCGAGCCTTGACCGACACGGCGCCGCAATCCTATGACCGAAACCGCTCACTTGGGAAGCGAGCTCTGCAGCCAACAACCACCTTGTGTTCAAAGCCATTGGTTTATCAACGATGTGACAATCGTTTAATCGTGTGCTGAAAGGCTAAGAACCCTCTAGACGGGTGGTCAGTTGGCCTTTCCCCGAGGGGGTGGTGGGACGACATCGGAACCCTAGGTGCAGATATGCGTCTGGGCCATTATCCACTTATGGTTTCGTCATGAACGACGGACATGAGACAACCGAATTCGGCCTAGTAGGCGAGGTTCCATATTACGCCACGATCTTCACTACTCGCATGACAAGCGATGTTGACGGATACGAGGAGACGGCTGACCGCATGGCTGAACTGGTTAGCGCCCGTAAGGGCTTCTTAGGAATGCAATCGGCTCGGGGAGACGACGGGCTCGGAATCACCGTGTGTTACTGGCGGACCGAAGAAGACATCATCGCCTGGCGAGCCGACCTGGAACATAAGAACGCCCAGGATGAAGGCCGTAGTCGGTGGTATGCCCAGTACACGGTCGAGGTGGCGCGAGTAGATCGGACTATTGAATTCAGGCCTTCAAGTTAACGTTTTTCGAACCCTCGGCTATCGGTGGCGAGGGTGGCATCCGAGCCCCAAGGCGTCGATACGTGTAGGCAAGCTGAGGCCAAGGGATCATAGAGTTCGCCTATGACAAAGATCCTTATCACTGGAAGCAACAGTGGTTTTGGCAGATTGGCCGTTCTCACCCTTGCCCGGCAGGGTCATCAGGTAGTCGCCACCATGCGGACTGTCTCCAAGGGTCACGAACTTCGACTGCTTGCTCAAGATGAAGGGCTCGATATTGAGATCCGTCAACTTGACGTCACCGATTCAGACTCGGTTGAAGCAGCCATAGCCGATCCGTTCGATATCGACGTGCTGGTCAACAACGCCGGTTTCGAGGTGCAGGGAGCAATAGAACAAATCGACGATGTGCTCATGCAACGTCAACTTGAGACCAACGTCTTGGGGCCCCTGCGTACTATGCGCGCGGTGCTCCCAGCATGGAGCGAGCGTGCGAGCGGAGTGATCGTAAATGTCAGCAGCATCGCTGGGCGGGTAGCTCCGCCCTACAGCGGCGCTTACGCGGCATCAAAACACGCTCTTGAAGCTTTAACCGAATCTCTCCATTTTGAGGTATCCCACCTTGGGATCCGAGTTCATCTCATTCAACCTGGACGATTCCTCACGAACTTTCATGACAGCATCGTCTTTCCCTCAGTTTGGAAAGGTTCGCTCCATGAGGACCGAGCCCTCGCATTTCGAGAGTCGTTGACGAGTCTTGACGGAGCTGACACCCCAGCCGACCCCCAAACCGTGGCTGACGCCATAGCGCGTGCTGCTACTGACCACTCAGCGCCGTTTCGAACGCTGGTTGGTGCGGATGCTGAGTTGATTGACGCCACTAAAAGCGCCATGAGCTTCGAAGACTTCGAAACCACGATGCGCACCGCCTTGGATTGGCACGACTGATATCGGGTACCTGAGTGATACGACATCGGAGCCCCAGGTGTAGATACGCGTAGGTGCTAGTTGCCGAAAGGTTGGTAGTTGCCTGTTGGAATGTTGGTCGGAAGGCTGAAACCGTGGTTGTTGAACAGGTCGAACGCGAGGACATCGACTTGCTCCAGTTCTGCTTTGTTGCAGATATGCCACTCGTGTTGGCTCTGTTCGCACTTGTCGGTGATTGATGGATCGAGAGCATCGATATTGGCCATCAAGATCCAGTAGAAGTACTCATGCATCTGGCAGCCGTAATCACATGTGTGGTCGTAATACCTGTACCAGGAATCTGCCGGGTAGGTGGACGGGATGGTGAGGAATTGACCGCCACGGGCGGTGTCCATGGCCTCGGTTAGACGGCTAACTCCTGGCTCGTCACCGAAGTATTCGGGATATGTCCCGTACCAGCCAATCGACACAACGTGCCACACCTCTTCGAGATTGGTATCCCAGGTCCCAGCAGCCTCGATGCCGCCAAGAGCCCACGTGTCGGACTCGTAGTACATGCTGGCTGCCATACCCGTGTTGTCTTCGCAGTAGGTGCCTCGTGCGTTGTCCCAGAACGCCACTCGGGTGGACTCCGTCCAGATAGGGACGACGAAGTTCCCAGTGACTAAAGCGTCTAGGACTGCCTGATCATCTGGAATCCCGTCAGCGTCGTTGTCGATGTATTCGGCAAGCACATTTGCTGTGTGTTCAACGTACGTGAGCGGCGCACCGGGGGTAGCAACCACATGGATTCCGAACACGTCGATGAACTTGTCGAATACTTCGTTCATGCAGTCGACGGTCGGATGCTGAGAGAGCACCTCAAGGGTAGGTGGGGCCAACACCGCTGTCTGGAGGGTCATAGTCGTCGCAACGGTGGTGGTTACAGGGACGGCCGTGGCGGTTGTGGTGGGCGGCTCATTGAACCCTCGAAGCTCGACACCCGCGACAAGGTCGGCGGCTTCAGCTGTCAGGTTGACCGGTCCTTCTGAAAGGCTGAGGGCTTCGTAAACAAAGCCTGTGACGTAGATTCGTAATAGATCCTGGACAGCTCGGGCGTCGGCGTCCTTAGGTAGGCAGCCGTCCTCACCGGCCCGAACTACCGCCTCTCCAAGGGCTTCGCGTAATTCAGTGAGTCCTCCTCGGTCCTGAATCAAGGGGCAGGCGTCAATCGGTGCAGCGTGGCCGGTTCCGGCGATGTTCACGAAGACCGAGTTGTCGAGGGACTGATGGAGGCGCCAGATGCCGGCCGGGTCGATCAGTGCATCGTTTTCGAAGACCACCATCAAGGCGGGTTGATTAGTTGCAAGTTCCTGTGGGACGCCTGCAAGAAGGGCAACACCGACTACTCGATCATCTCCGGTAGCCAGAGCCGCAGTTCTCGCACCGGCCGAATGGCCAATGACCACCATCCGTGAGGTATCCACGACCGAACCGAGTCCCGGGTCACTACCAACTAGATCGAGAGCGTTTAGAAGATCCGCTACGTCATCTTCGGGCGTGTCGGCTCCCGCAAGTGGGGTCAAGAGCGTAGAGAGGCTCCGACCGAGGTGCTCCACAGCGATCGTGATGACACCGTGGCTTGCTAGGTGGCCGGTCAGGAATGTGGCGGCTTGTCGATAGCCGGGGCTGCCATGACTGTAGGCAGCAATTGGGAACGGCCCGCCTTCAGTTGCGGGCGGAGCATCCCGATAGGTGCCTGTGTCGACTTCTCCACCCAGATCTCCGGGAATGAACGGTCGGAGAACCTCAGAGATCACGTTGATGCTGTCGAAGATCTCGGAGGGCTGGCCCTCAACCGCAGTTGGCTCAACTGGATACCAAACCTCTACCGGCCTGTCATCCAACTGGAGAGTCCGCACCCCCACGGCCCAGGGCCCTCT
>CAWVUB010000149.1:0-4380 GCA_963933065.1 uncultured Acidimicrobiaceae bacterium
CAGGGCCTTTTGGTTCTTGCACTCCTAATCCCACCCGCAGTGATGCTCTTGCGAAATATTCGACGTGCTAGGGCAGCGGCGACAGCAAGGGTCTAGGTGGAGCGATGAGCAGTTTCCCTCAAGCCGTGTATGACATATTCACTAGCAATTCGACCTATATCAACGCAGCTCTTTTCGGAGGCCTTCTCGCCTTTGCTGCGACAGGCGAGTGGGTGGCTGAACGAGCTGGAACCCTAAATATCTCAGTAGAGGCGATGTTGCTCGCCGGGGCCTTTACGAGCGCTGTCGGCTATGACCTTACCGACTCCGTTGTGGTCGCTTTGGTGGCAGGAATCCTTGGCGGCATGTCAGTGGCGTTCGTCCAGGCAGAGATGAGTCATCGATTGTCTGCCGACCAGTTTGTGGTTGGCCTCACACTCAATATCTTGATTTTCGGTCTGACCGGGTTCCTTGATCGTGAAATTGATCCTGCAACGAAGACAGCGGCCCGTTGGTCCGTTCCGATTTTAAACAAAACCCCAGTGATCGGAAAGGCGCTGTTTGGCCAGCCTTGGCCGTTCTACCTTTTATATGTCCTCATACCCTTGTCGTGGTGGCTCGTTTATAGGACGAGGTGGGGGCTTGAGTTAAGGGCGGCTGGAGAGAATCCGCAATCTGCGGACGTTTCCGGAATTGACGTGAATCGACGCCGGAGGCAGGCCATCTATTACGCCGGCCTGACATCAGGCCTAGGTGGAGCCTTTCTCGTCTTTGTCCAGGTTGGTCGCTTTGACGACTCGATCGTGGGTGGACGCGGGTTTATTGCCATTGCGGCGGTGATCTTCGGTGGGTGGACCCTTCGAGGGACCATTCTTGGTTGCGCCGTCTTTGCTGCAGCGCTTTCGTTCAGGCTCTCCATCCAAGGACTGGGTTACCAGGTGAACAGTGAACTACTCCAGGCCCTTCCCTTCCTCGTAACCATTCTGGGAATGGCCCTGTTCGCCCACCGGGTACGACCTCCCGCAGCACTAGCCCGTCCGTTTTTACGTGGCCTCAGGTAGCGAGGGCGCAACATCCCGAGGCTGGTAGAGGGCGTGCAAATGTTTTCGCAATGTGAAAAGTGGTTCCTGGCTGTTGACGAAAGGCAGTGAGTTTGTATGAAAGCAATCCTGTATGAGGAACCGGGTGGGCCAGAGGTGCTTCAGTACGTCGATGTGCCTGATCCAGAACCTGGATCTGCAGACGTAGTCATAGATGTAGCCGCTACAGCGCTTAATCGGCTTGATGTTGTTCAGCGAAATGGCTGGTACCAGATGCCTGGTTTCACCTACCCGCATATTTCTGGAATGGACGTGGCGGGAATAGTTAGCGCTGTCGGCTCTGGAGTAGATTCCCTGGAAGTCGGGGATCGGGTCGTCATCGATCCTTCGTTGGCTGGAGTCTCCGACTATTCGAAGCTAAGTGGCCGGGGAGACCTCTACGGCGAGCTCGGCATCATTGGCGGGACCGTTGACGGTGGATACGCAGAGAAGTGTCTCGTTCCGGCGTCTCATGCTTACTTGGTTCCAGAGCACATAGATCTTCAGGACGCCGCAACGTTCCCAACCTGCTACCTAACCGCCAATCATGCACTCTTCATAGTTGGGCGTCTCCGTGCTGAAGAAACAGTGCTGATTCACGCTGCTGGATCAGGAGTTTCGACGGCGGGCATTCAACTAGCGAAGAGTGCTGGTGCCACGGTCCTAGCGACTGCTGGAACTGGAGAAAAGTGTCAACGGGCTCTCGCATTAGGAGCGGACCACGTCTTGAACAACCGGACAGACGACGTCGCTTCTTGGGCTAGGGAGGTCACACGTGGCGCCGGAGTCGACATGGTCTTCGATCACGTAGGGACCGCGCTATTCGGACAGTCGCTCTTCTCGATCGGCATTGGAGGGCGACTAGTGAGTTGTGGAAACTCATCGGGAGACGAGGCCACCATTCCCTCGCTTGGGTACCTGTTCCACTCCGGGATACAAATATTGGGCTCAGATCCCTTTGGTCCTGATGAAATGGGACCCCTTTGGGAGCAGTTCTGCGCAGGAGACTTCAAGATTACGGTCGACTCCCGTTTCCCCCTAGCGGCGGCGGCGGACGCTCAGCAGAAGATGATTGAAAGTGACTTTTTCGGCAAAATTCTCTTGGTTCCGTGAGGCGTAGGCCGAGAGGCTTTCATAGACCGGCTTGGGCGAAACCGTGAACGAGCCGCGCGATGCCCCATTTCCTGAGTTGAAGAAAACTCACACGATGGCCCATGTCGGTCGCCCGTGGACCGATTTCAAGCCCCCGACGGCCGCACCAGTTTGGGCTGCCATTGAGGGACTCGGCCGGTACTACGTTCTTGTGGCTGCCCTTGAGCTCAACATCTTTGACACGCTTCAGAGAACTGGACCGTCCACAGTCGAGCAGTTGAGTGAGGAACTGTCTCTTCCCGTTCTGCACCTGCGGGCGCTCCTAGACGCAGTAGTCACCCTGGAGCTGCTTGAACAGGTCAGCAACGTCTACGACTTAAACGATGCCGCCAAGCGCTACCTAGTCAGCGATGGACCGGCGACAATGGCTGGGTTGGTGCCAGTAGCCCCGGGCCCCCATGAGAACTGGTCGCGTCTTGCGGACACAGTGCGCAAAGGAAAGCCGGCTTATCCGATAGAGAACGATCCAGCGTCGTTCTATGTACCCCTTGTTGAAGGCACCTTCACGACGATGCACCGATGTGCAACGCGAGCGGACCTCAAGATTCGATACTCAGCGATGTCTGAAGCCCGGGTTCTGGAGTTAGGGGCCGGAGGCGCTCCTTGGGCGATAGCAGTTCTGCAGCAGAATGGTGGGGCGACAGCGCTCGTAAATGACCTTCATGAGGTATTGCCAGTTGCGCGAGCCAACGCCGAGCGTTTCGGCCTTACCGATCGAATCGAATGGCGGCCTGGTGACTTTCATACTGTTGAGATCGAAAACGAGGGCTATGACCTCACAGTTCTCGGCCATATATGCCGCACGGAGGGTGAGGACGGAGCCAAACACCTGATTCAAAGAGCCTTTAGTTCTCTTGTCCCTGGAGGCCGTTTGATTCTCTCGGATTATTTCTGTGACCGAGAGCGCAAACTCAACCCCCATGCCGTTCTCATGGGGGCCACGATGATGGCCAGCACGACAAGAGGATTCACCTTTACCCACGAAGAGTTCTCAGGCTGGCTTCGAGACGCTGGCTTCGAAGCGCTTCGGTTGATTGAGCCCATCGGATTTCAACAGTGCTTTGTAGCCGTCAAACCAGCGATCAAGGGGACGTAGAAGTGGCAGAGAAGATCGACCTACTCGCTAAGGGCTGGTACCTAGTCACCATGAACGAGGGGCGCGACATCATCCGCAATGGGGCGGTCGCTGTTCGCGACGGAAGGATTGTCGCCGTCGGCAAAGCAGATGACCTTGAGGCTTTATACGCGCCAGAAGAGACGATCGGCGGCGAACGGTTCGTCATCACCCCGGGTCTGGTCAATGCACACATCCATATAACCGGAGAGCCACTGACGAGAGGCTATGTGCCCGACGACACGCCGTTTGAAGAGAACGTCTTCGTGTGGCTCTGTGGGCTCTATTCGGTTTATACCGCGGAGGAAGAGCGACTCTCAGCGATATTGGCTTCGGTGGAGATGCTCAAGTCTGGAACTACAACGTTTCTAGAAGCCGGGACGGTTCGTTTTCTCGATGAGGTAATTGACGGTCTCGAGGAGGTGGGTATTCGAGGCAGAGTCGGTCGATGGGTCTGGGACTTACCACCTGAACCGGACGTCTACAGGCAGAGTACGGATGAGGCGATTGGCCATCTTCAGCGGCAATTGGAGGCCTTCAAAGCCGGACCCGACGACCGCATCGGCACTTGGTCGACGGTCGTAGGACATACGACAATCTCAGATCCGCTGTGGAAGGCCGCACGTGAACTAGCCACCGAACATGGGGTTGGGCTGAGTTTCCACATGTCTCCAGCGAAAAACGACCCTGAGGGTTTTATAGCCGAGTTTGGACAACGACCTATGGTTCATCTCGCTGAACTCGACGTTCTGGGCGCGGACGTGGTCATGACCCACTGTGTGCAGGTGGACGGCGAGGAGTTGTCCGTCATTGCGGAGACCGGGGCTCATGTCGTTCATTGTCCAACGACGGCCCTCAAAGTTAGCTATGGGGTGACCCAGGTAGGAAAGATGCCCGAAATGGTCATGGCGGGAACCAACGTTGCTATTGGAACCGATGGAAATAATGCGAGCAATTACTCCGACCTGATGCGAGCGACGTATTTGGTTGCGGGACTGTTCAAGGACGCTCGACAAGATCCGCAGATGTTCCCGGCGGAGAAGGCATTTGAGATGG
>CAWVUB010000150.1:0-4368 GCA_963933065.1 uncultured Acidimicrobiaceae bacterium
TCTAGTGCTCTAGGTCCGGTACTTCTTCATGCCAACAAGTTGTTCCCCATGTGATGGCCAGCATCGTGCAGTCGGCTCCCTTAGCGGCTCCATGCCAATGCGCTTCGTTTGGCGGCGCAACAACCAGATGGCTGGGGCTGACGGCCACGCAACCATCAGCAACAGTCCCGACACGAGCATTGCCAGAGACGACAAAGAGAAGTTGTCCGCCCGGGTGATGGTGCCAGTTGGTCACCGCACCTTTGTGGAAATGGACGAGAGCAGAATCTGGCTCTTCCTCAGTCGGTGTGGAGTGGAGCATCTCCAGTTCAACGTGTCCACTGAACAATCCCCCGTAGTTGCTGCTGCGATCACCGCCAGCAACGACAATCATGGGCAATCACCAGTGACGAATCGATTACGAATCGTGCCGATCCCTTCGACGAAGGCCTCGACCACCTGACCATTACGCAGGTAGGTGGGCGGGTCCATCGAATCACCGACACCGCCGGTGGTCCCAGTAAAGACCAGATCGCCGACTTCAAGCGTGACATAGCGAGAAAGCCACTCAATCAGCACCGGCACAGGGAAGATGAAGTCACTCGTTCTTGCTTGTTGGCGCAACTCACCGTCAACCATCAGCGAGATTTCGAGATCGTCGCGATTCGGGAAGTCCTCCGGCGTAACAAGAAAGGGGCCGGTGGGGCCGAACCGGTCATAGCTCTTGGCCATAGAGAACTGCCGAATCGGAGGTCGAAACTGCTCGTTCCGATCGCTCACATCATTTCCAACCATCAATCCTGAGATGTGTTCCCACGCCGACGAACTGGGTATTCGTACACCTTGACGTCCGATGGCCAGAACAAGTTCCACCTCATAATCGACCATTTCAAGGTCGTACATCAGCACATCGTCATAGGGACCCGTGATGCACGTCGGGAACTTGACCATCACGTGTGGTTCAGTCGGAATCTCCTTGTTCGCCTCCACGGCGTGACTCCGATAGTTAAGGGCGATAGCGATTATTTTTCTGGGCCTCGGAACCGGAGGACCGAGACTCGACTCGCTGACCTGATCACAATCCGCGTCCGCCACCAGATCGGCCATGAGGGGATGATTCCTGAGGTCTACGAGTTCCATCGGATCACTGGTGATCCGTCCCGATGTCGCTGTCTCAACGTCGACGACACGACCATCGATTACCAGCGAACCCCGGCCTTCAACATTTGCTATCCGCATCTGCTCTCCTCGTATTCCTTATCTCTCATGCAGTTCAGTCCAACCGCCAGAAGGCCTCTCGAACCACATGTGCACTTGGCCCGTTCCAGCTGCTGATTCATATTCCGAATAGCGGTTGCCGACTGCACCACACTCGGTTCCTCCAATTGCTCCAACCATCATGAGGTAATGGCCGAAGAAGCCCTCCGGAGCATGGCGCCTATATTCAGATTGGAACTCGATTACTGCTCGATGGTCCCCTCGCTCCCACCATCCGAGCACCTTTTGATCAGCCCTGAGCGCCTCCGGGGTCCGAATGTTCTCCAACGATGCCGACTCATGGTCGGCGAACTCCCTCAATGGCCAGAAGCGATGGCTCAATCCTCCTGAGGCCAGTAGCACAACCCGTCGATCCGAAGCTTCGATTGCCTGGGTCAAGAGTGCCCCAAACAACAAGAAATCCTGTGCAGTCGCCGTCTGACAGACCCCCACTGACATCCAGCGTTCGGCGCCCTGCAGAAACCCAAGAAGATTGATTGTCGGGTAATGAACAGGGAGGTATGGGTCATCACTAGCCAGGATCCAGGTGTCGTCCCGATCAATCGCCAACGACTCAACAGCACGAGCAAGTTCGGGGTCTCCAGGCATGTCATAGGGAACCTGACACATGCCGCGAGGCAGTTCATCAGAGGTGAACTTTCCACTACGTCGCTCGTGGGCCGTGACGATGTGCTCAACCGTGGTGAACCAGTGCGTATCGAAAACGATGACCGTGTCGGCCTCCAGACGGTCCAGACACTCGGCACGTAACCGATGGAGGCCGTCCACCAGCGAAAAATCCTCTCCGTCATTGAGCTCGCGTCGCAGGCTTTCAGTCATGACGATGGGTGGAACGTGGGAGACAACAGCAGCGCCGACGATCTCACCCATGGCCATCTGCCATCTCAGAAGCCAACGGGCGGTTATTCCAGATCATTCGCTGAGCATAATCGTTTGGACCCGAAATATCTAACCAACTGAAGGAAGCCGATGCGACGAGGCCTGTTCACGGGTCCGCACTAGACGCAGCAACCACGCAACTTTCTGTTTCGGCCAGCGTGCAAGAAACGTCTAGGGCAACATCCAAACCGGCGGCTATAGAGATCTGGTTTCGATTGAGTGTCGAGTGGCACTGACGCCATCAGGTAGACCAATCCGTGCATGGTGTGTGGTCACAAGAAACGTTCGTGAAACCTGCGGAACTACTGGGGAGACCGGTTGCAGGGCCCCTGCATATACCCCGGGCCAGAACAGGTCACGTCTAGCCGCCTGTCTGGTCAGCCAGACCATCCAGCACCGCCGCCACGGCATCCACCTCCGTGTCGGGATTCACGAAGCAGAACCTCAACACGGGTCGACCCTTCCACCGGGTCGGGATACAGAGGACTGTTCCTTTGTGAGCGTTGTCCAGCGACCACTTCTGATAATCAGCGGCACTCCAGCCGACCCGCTCGAACAACACGACCGAAAGGTCCGGTTCCATGATTAGGTCCAGATATGGCCGTGATCGCACCTCAGCGACAACGGCGCGAGTTGTGGCTAGAACCGTCTCAACTGCATCTCGATAACGCCTGGTGCCGTGGGTGGCGAGGGAGAACCAGAACGGCAGACCACGAGCCCGTCGCGTCAAATGGATCGCGAAGTCTGACGGGTTCCACTCCGAGCGATCAACAGATTCCAGGTAACTCGCAAACTGGGAATGGGCCGCGGCTCCGTACTCCGGCTCCCTGTAGATCAAGGCGCAGCAGTCGTACGGGGCGAACAACCATTTGTGCGGGTCGACGACAAAGGAGTCGGCGAACTCGACACCTGCGAACGCCCGAGAGACCGAAGGTGCTACTAGCGCTGCACCACCGTAAGCGCCATCAATGTGCATCCAGAGACCGCGCTCCCTGCAGATCTTGGCAATACCCGAGATGTCGTCTATAAGACCAGCGTTAGTCGTCCCGATCGAGGCCACCACGGCAAAGAGTCCACCGTCCCGGTCAGAGTCGAGTGCCTCCGCAAGAGCCTCTCCGGTCATTCGACCCTGCTCGTCAGCAGAGACGTCAAGCACCTCGCAGTTCATGACCCGAGCCGCGGCCCGAACCGAACTGTGGGCTTCTACCGTTGCCGCAAACCGCCAAGCCTTGCCTTGATCGGCGGTATCAGCTCGTGCTCGCTCCCGAGCCGCTACTAGCGCACTCAGGTTTCCAATCGTGGCACCGGACACGAAACAACCACCGGCGCTGACGGGCCAACCTGCTAACGAAGCCAGCCAGGACAGCGCCTGATTTTCAGCCGCAATGGCTCCCGCCCCGGCCTCCCAGGTGCCGGCAAATATCTCTGCGGCAGTCACTGCAGCGTCGAAAACCAACGAGGCCTGGGTTGGGGCAGCCGGCACGAAGGCCAAATTCATCGGGTTGTCCTGAGCCCGGGTGGCAGGCACAACCACCTCTGTGAACAGCCTGAGAGCTTCCTCGCTACCAATCCCGTTCGGGCCGACGGCCTCTCCAAGATCGGCAAGCAGTTCGTCTGCAGGTCGAGCTCGAGCCAGCGGATCTGGGCCCTCGACGATCCGTCTCAAGCTCCAATCGGCAACTGCCTGGATAGCTCGATCGTCCTCGGACCAGAACCGGCCGGCACTCACGGTTCGTCAAGCTCTTCGACTGATCGGAGCACCTTTCGTAGGAGGCGAGCCAGCATCTCTTTTTCGTCTTCGTCTAGTCCGCCTGTCACCCTGGACTCAACGCTGTTGATCGCCGGCATCACCTCGTCGACCACCCTGATCCCTGCGTTCGTGAGAACAACCTCGACTCGACGCCGGTCAGACGTGACCGGATGCCGGCTTGCCAGGCCCTTGCGCTCGAGAGTGTCCAGTACCCCGGTCAGGGTGCCACCAGAAACCCCTGCCTCTGCGGCCAATACGCGCGACTCCTGTTTCCCCCAGATTCGGAGCACGAAGAGAATGACGAAGGCACTCCATGACAACGAGTAGGACTTGAGTACGGCTCGTTCCATGTGTTTGCGAACCGCAGTGGCCGTTCGGAATATATTGGAAACGGCCGCCATGGATAGAAGGTCGAGATCGAGACCAGCCATCTGTACGCCGATCAGACGCTCCGCCTCAACCAACTCTTCATCACCTGCGGC
>CAWVUB010000151.1:0-4139 GCA_963933065.1 uncultured Acidimicrobiaceae bacterium
GCCCGGAGCGCTTCGCGGATCTCAGTGGCCTTCGCGAAGAAGGCTGGATCTTGCCGCGTATCGTCGCTGCGCTCACCTAGGTCAACGTCAACTACAGAGTGGATACGGCCGGGCCGTGGCGACAAGACCACTACTCGGTTGGAAAGAAAAGCCGACTCGGGTACCGAGTGGGTGACGAATACCACGGTGGTATGGGTTTCCCGCCATATCCGAAGTAGTTCAAGCTGCATGTGCTCACGGGTCATCTCATCGAGCGCCCCGAAAGGCTCGTCCATAAGTAACAACTTCGGCTGGAACGAGAGCGCCCGGGCAATAGACACCCGTTGTTGCATGCCGCCGCTGAGTTGGCGGGGATAGTGCCCACCGAAGTCTTCAAGCCTTACCAACCCAAGCATCTCTGCCGATCGGGCTGACCTGTCAGCTTTCGACCAGCCACGAAGTTCGAGTGGCAGCTCGATGTTGGCTAGCACCCGACGCCAATCGAATAGACCGGAATGCTGGAACACCATGCCGTAGTCCTGATTCAGGCGAGCCTCGTGGGCTGATTTGCCGAATACCGTCAACGCTCCCGTGGTTGGGGCGAGTAAATCGCCAATCAGGCGCAAGAGAGTCGACTTGCCGCAACCCGAGGGGCCAATCAGCGATACAAACTCCCCGGCCTCAACGGTCAGGTTGATGTCAGACAACGCCTCTACCTCGGAATCGCTCCCGACGTTAAAGACCTTGTCGACCCCATCTACGACAACCGCTTTTTCTGCCAGAACTGGGTTACTCATGATGTGACCTCACCGGTGCGTCGCACCACGATCCATTCGGCCAGGGAGACCAGTCCAAAAACCAAGAGGCCAAGAACCGCTGCACCAATCACCGAGGCGTAGAGCCGCTCAGGCGAGACGGCGTAGCGCTGCGCGTATTCAAGGATCGCCCGTCCCAAGCCGGTCTTGGTGCCGATGGAGATCTCACCAACGATGGCCCCAACAACGCTGAGCGTTGCTGCAATCTTCAATGCAGGAAACAGATAGGGACGTGCAGCAGGAAGCCTCAGTTTGACGAGGGTGGTCCGCCAGGGAGCTGCGTAGGAACGCATGAGCTCCACGTGGGCAGAATCAGGGGACTGCAGGCCCCGAAGAGCGCTGACGGCAACTGGGAAGAAAGTTAGGTAGGCAGCGATCAGTGAGATTGAAAGCATGTCGGGTAGGTCCTGCTGGCGCCCCCAGGTCACGATGATCGGTGCTAGCGCGATCAGTGGAATCGTCTGGGACACGTTGATCCACGGCAGCAGCCCGCGTTCAGCAACCCGCCAACGGAGCATGAGGATGGCCAGACCGAGGCCGACTGTCAGACCAAGGGTGAACCCGATGGCCGCCTCCTGAAGGGTGAACCAACCCTTCTTCAGCAGGAATAGGAACAGCGGCAAACGGGCCCGGCCATCTCGAACCTCTTCGAACAGTTCGTTGGCGATGTCCATTGCGTGGGGCATGGTGAGGTCATCGGTTGACGCTGGGAGCTCGATTGAAGTGCCGGGCCAGTAGTCACCGGTCTGTTGACCAACCCACTTGTAGCCCTCCCACATGCCGAATAGGAGGACGACTGCGGCAAGCACGGTCATGGCCACACGAAGCCACTTTCCGCCGTGTGCCATTAGGCAACCGGACCGGGGCTCAGGGGACTGTCATTTCGAAAGGTCCTGCAGTCGCTACGCCCGCAATGTTCTTGGGCGTCATGACACATCGTTCAACAGCCATCTGCATTGTTTGGTGGCAGATTCGCTGGGGCGAATCGCCGTTGTCTCTCCATCAAGCTGCACCAGTCCCAAGTGGTTCCCCCCATGGCGTCAACATCTGCCAGGAACTGGCCCACCAATGCGGTGATCGGAAGTGAAACACCCATGGAAGAGGCCTCCTCGAGAACAAGTCCTATGTCCTTTCGCATCAGCGCGGTGGAGAAGCCAAAGTCGTATTCACCGGCCAGCATCTTGTCGGCCCGATTTTCCATCTGCCAGGAAGTTGAGGAACCTTGCAACATCGCCTCGACCACATTTTCGACGTCGAGTCCAGCCCGAGAAGCAAAGTCCAGACCTTCGGCAAGTGCCTGACATAGCCCGACCACACAGATCTGATTCGTCATCTTGGTCAGTTGGCCTGCGCCAACCGGACCCATGTGTCGCACCCGAGAGGCGTAGATCTCTACTAAGGGCTCGACTCTGGCAAATGCGCTTTCATCACCACCAACCATTACCGAGAGCGCCCCCCGGCGCGCTCCATCGACACCACCGGAGACAGGCCCGTCAAGAAAGTGGCCACCAACCGCAGACATGCCGCTTCCTAACTCGCAAGCGATCTGCGCAGAGGTCGTGGAGTGATCGATCCAGATTGCTCCTTCAGCAATGGCGGGCAGAACCTCTGTCGCGACTTCTGCCAACTCCTGGTCTGACGGCAGCGAGGTGACGATGAACTCCGCACCAGTGACTGCCGACTCCACTGAGTCGGCCTCCGTGCCGTTGTGCTCTTCGACCCACCGGCCTGTAAGGCCATCGACGACATCGAAAACCACTAAATCATGGGCATCGCTGTGGTCGGCCAAATGTCCAGCGATGTGCCAACCCATGCGCCCAAGGCCAAGACACGCGACCCTCATGCCGGCACGCCGGGTTGACCCCGGTCATCCAGGGTGAAACCTCCGGCAAGGCGCGCATTTATCCGTCCACCAATTGCCATGGCAAGGATCAGTACCAACTCATCCGGCCGTGGTGCGTCTGGAACTCCTACTTCGATTGCGTCGTAATGGCTTCCGACGTAAGACCACTCAAGATGGGTAAGTGGGACGTCTAGCCTTGCTCCGAGCGGTCCTACTTTCTTGGTGGACGGGACGATGGCCTCTCCCTTTCCGAGGGCAGCCCTCATCCCGCCGCCACCAGGGATGTGCCACATGGCGCCGTGTTCGATCTCCCCCGCTGCCCCGACGATCGCTCCTTTGCCATAGCTGTCAATGGCGTCAGGATCGCCACCCAGATGCCCAACAAGCAACTCACCCAACTGATGGCCTAGGTCGCGTAGTTCCTCCTCAGCAGGGCTCAGATCGGCTACATAGTCACCAACGAATGGATTGCTCACAACAGCAGCGGCGGCCCCTTTCAACGCGGGCCGACTTGGTGACGGGCCGAAGTCGTGGCGGATTTCTTCGACCACGACATGGATCTTTCTTTGCCTAAATAACAAGGTGGTCACGCTCTCTCAGTTGTTCCATCCAGGTCAGGTCGAAAGCGATTCGGCCTAGAGACGGTGCTGAATCTGTTAACGGGCTAGAGCCGGAATAATTTTCCGGCCGTATGCGTCAAGGGTCTCGTCCTTCTGGTCGTGCATTAGGTAGATGGCGAACTGGTCCACGCCCAGGCTCTCGAGTTCGCGGAGCCGAGCAATGTGGGCATTCTCATCGCCGAGGATGCAGAACCGGTCGATCACTTCGTCGGGTACGAAGTCGGTGTGCTCGTTGCCGGCCCGGCCGTGTTCCGTGTAGTCGTAGCCCTTCCGACCCTCGATGTATTCGGTCAGAGCTTGGGGCACCGCCGACCCGTCGGCGCCGTACCGGCCAACAAGGTCGGCTACGTGGTTGCCGACCATCCCTCCGAACCAACGCACCTGGTCGCGCTGGTGGGCGAGGTCATCGCCAACGTAGGCCGGAGCCACCACGGTGATGGTCAGCGACTCGGGGTCTCGCCCGGCGTCGGCCGCGGCCCGCTTCACGGCAGCAATGGTCCACTCGGCGATCTGCGGGTCGGCCAACTGGAGTACAAAACCGTCGGCCTTCCGACCGCAGAGGTCGAGGGCCTTCGGCCCGTAGGCGGCCATCCACATGGGGAGCGAACCGCCATTGCGCCACGGGAAGATCTGAGTGGTGCCGTTGTACTCGACAGTGCCGCCCTCAGCCAGGCCCTTGATGACCCCCATGGACTCCTCGAGGGTGGCCAGATTGCAGGGCTTACGACCGATGACCCGCATGGCCGAATCGCCCCGGCCAATGGCGCACACCGTGCGCTCGCCGTACATATCGTTGAGGGTGGCGAACAGCGAGGCGATGACCGTCCAGTCCCGGGTACCCGGGTTGGTCACCATGGGGCCGACCACCATCTTCTTGGTGGC
>CAWVUB010000152.1:0-4120 GCA_963933065.1 uncultured Acidimicrobiaceae bacterium
TGTCCAGCGGCGCCGAACTTCCGACAAGCAATCGAGATTTGGAGAAAGAGGCACTCCGTGAACGATGACCAGGATCCTCCCAGTCACAACTTGGACCCCACAGTCTTCACCTAACTGATTACTTGCTGCTAGCAAAGTGTCAGAGTCCGCAAAGAGAGACCGAGCGACACCACGGCCTGACGATCCGCCGACACCTCCGGCGGGTCGAGTAGTCAGATCACGAAAATGAACTCACCCACCGGGGCATTTCGCGTTCGTCATAGCGGCACCTAGACCCAGTTCTGGCCACTGATCCAGAGACGGAGCCAACTGAACCCAAGGTGATTCAGGAAGGATCCCAGGCAGTACGCGGGCAGTCGCTCCAAAGTCGCTCAAGTTCGTAGAACGCTCGAGTTTCCTCGTGTAGTACATGAACGACGAATCCACCAAAATCGATTAGCACCCAACGGTAGTCATCTCGCCCCTCGACCCGGAGCGGTTTCGGACCATCGAGAATCATCAACTGCTCTTCAACCTCATCAGCAATGGCCCGAACTTGACGCGAGGTTGATCCACTGGTTATCACGAAGTAGTCGGTAACCGAGATGACATCTCCGACCTCTATGACAACCGTTTCACTCCCCAACTTGTCATCGGCAGCCCGGGCTGCAGCGCGCGCCCAGTCTGCCCAATCAGTTAAATGGGGGGTAATGGCGGTCTGGTCTCTCACAACGGGATAACGCTAACCCCGAAGAAGGAAATCAGCGCCGATGACAACTGTAAGATCGGTTACCGGACTTAGGTACTGGTCAAATAGGACGCCGCCGCCAATTGCCTCAGCCAACGCTTCCGCTTCCGCTTCACGCTCCGGATCTCGGTAGAGAACCCGCGTCTGGATCACGCCGTCATTTCGATAATTTCCAACGACAGCCAAGTCCACGCCGGCCCGCAGTACGGCCTCACGCGCCGGCCCATCAACGGAAGGGTCACCGGTCCCGTTCAGCAGTCGGACCGAAGGTCGTTGGCCCGGCACTCTCGGGATAGGGAAAGGAAACATTTCGAGAACTACGTTGGCCAGTTCCGCCTCCTCGGCCACCACGACATCTTTGACCGTCATCCAGGGACTGGACAAGACACGAACTTGTCCACGAGCCAGAGTGCCCAGAAGATCAATCACGTCGAGATCTAAGTTCGGTAGGTGGTCTTTGGGCTCTCCATCAGCAACAGCATGCAGCCAACCTTGCCACCACTCGTGCTGCCGACCGAGCCGATCAAGTTCAGGCCCAGCCGAATGTAAGCCAAAGAGATCAACAACATCGAAGGATGCGATGTCCATCAGGCCAGCCGAAAAGCGCACCACTGAGGTTCCATCAGAAGCCGTAGTCATCAGGTCCATAGGCAGATCAACTGGAACAGGATCGACATGTCCAGCGAGGCTTTCCCAACGGGCTGGAGTCAGGAGCGTCGCCCCGGTTACCTGAACGTCAAGAATGGCCGCTGTTGCAGCCTGAACCGCCTCGAGCCCACCATCGCGGTAGCGATCGACTAAACGACACGCTGTCTCACAGTCAGCGACCTTCACTTCTATGGGAACAAGCAGGACTATCCCACCACCGCCTGTTCTATCTGCGGCAGCAACTACCGCTACTTGGACCAACTCGCCAGATGCGTCCTCTGTGGCCACGAGCATTGACCATGTCTGTTCGACAAACGCCTCAAACCCAGGAGCCGTCGGGTCGGTAACCGCTTCGCGGATTTCACCGCGACGACTATCCAGCACGGTGGTCAAACCACCGGTCGTAAGTAGCACTGCCCAAATAGCCAAAACCAGAGTGAAGACAGGAAAACCCCACCGCCAGACGTTTGGGAGAGGTGGAGCAGGTTGTCGCCGCTGCATGTCACCCACTGGGTTGGATCCCATATAGGCCGTGCTTGACAATCAGCCGATAGACGTCCTCTGAAACTGCTGAGGTCACATCACCACCAGTTGCAGCCAGTGCACGCAGTTCAGTGCCGGCCAAATCCGGAAACTCTCCGTCGAGGACTACGTGATCCCACCCAGCAGGCGGACGCGCTCCGATATGTCCAGGTCGCTCCATCACCACGATGGTTGCATGTCGCCGTACCTCTTCGGGGCGCGCCCAACTGTCGAGTTCCGGGGCTATGTCACTTCCTACCAGAACAAACAGGTGGTCTTCAGTTGACCGCTGGGCCAGAGCGTCCAGCGTGTCGACAGTGTATGACGGGCCACCACGCCGGATCTCGAGATCGTCTACCTCAATGCCACTATGTGCCTGAGCGGCGGCTCGAACCATGGCCAGCCGGACATCTGCTGGAGTCACGTCCTGTCCACCAGCCGTCTTCTGCCACGGATCGTTGGCCACCACCAGAAAGACGACGTCTAACTCCAAACTGACCAGAGCAGTCGCTGCCGCCTGCAAATGACCGTGATGTGGGGGATCAAATGTCCCACCAAGGAGTCCAATCCGTCGTGATCCAGATGGAATTGGAGCACCTGTCACAGTCCAATGTTACCGGTGAGCGCATCACACACTGGGTTCCTCAGAACTGTTGGATCAGGCTTGTACATACCTTTTTACCTGCAAATACAACAAATTTGAGGTTTCCGAGGGCTTTATGCAATGGCCGTATGACAGAGGTCACCAGCATAGGACTATACAGCACGCGTCAAATGTGATTGAATATATCCAGACGAAGTGCCTGGATAAGTTCAACTAACCGCCCCAGAATACCGTCTACTTTCTGAAACCCCCCCTCCGACGCGCGTCACTTGACCGCCCGGAGCCAAGACGAACAAGTGAGAAGAAAATATGAGTGACTCAGTAGGCCAGTATCTAAACGAGATAGGGATGGTTCCTCTCCTGAACGCACAGGAAGAGCGTGAACTATCCCAGATCATTGAAGCAGGGGCTGCGGCTCGTGCCCGCAAGGAAGCCGGTGAGACCGGTCGCGAGATCGAACGGCCCATTCGAGCCGCTGCTCGAGCCAAGGATCGATTTATCCGATCAAACCTCCGCCTCGTGGTAAGCGTGGCTCGTCGCTATCCCCTACCCCCCGGGATGGAGTTGCTTGATCTAATCCAGGAAGGCAATCTCGGCCTCGAACACGCTGTCGATAAGTTCGACTGGCGCAAAGGATTCAAGTTCTCAACCTACGCCACCTTCTGGATCCGTCAGGCCATCGGCCGAGCTTTGGACCAGAAAGCCAGTCTGGTTCGTCTTCCCGGCGACCGTTCTGCCAGCTTAAGGGCTGCGCTGCGGGCTGTATCGGGTAATGGCGACGAGTTGGATGAGGAGCACGCACGTCTTCACCGTCTGACGACTCCAACCTCACTTGATCGAACAATCGGCGACGACGACAGCAACGAATTGGTGGACCTACTTCCCGACGCTGCTCCGGGCCCTGAAGTCCAGGTCATGGCGATGGCTGAAAATGAGATGGCCACAAGCCTTCTAGACGTCCTAGATACCCGTGCCCGCTACGCCGTTGAACAGCGCTTCGGCCTTACTGACGGAAAAAAGCGGAGTTATCGCGAGGTTGGTGAGGACCTAGGTGTAACCGCTGAGGCCGCTCGACGCCTTGTCAAGCGTGCCGTAACCACCGTTCGTGAGCGGGCTAGCGAATACAGCGACGTCGCCTGAACCCCTAGGTTCAGGACCAAGCCGTTCCCTGGAACTGCCCGGTCACCGTAAACTCCTTGCTCTGCAGGGAAACAGTACGCGTAGGCTGACAAACCGTGAACTCAACCACCTCGCCCCAGCCTGATGGCTCTTGGACCCCACAGACGTGGAGGAACCACGTAGCCCTCCAGCAACCAAACTGGCCAGACAGTGGCGCTCACGCTGCTGCGCTCCAGCAGTTGTCGTCGCTTCCACCACTGGTGTTTGCCGGCGAGACCCGAGAGTTAACCGATCGCTTGGCTGATGTGGCCGTAGGAAAGGCTTTTCTCCTTCAGGCCGGTGATTGCGCCGAGTCCTTCGACACTTCGGCTGACTCCATTCGCGACCGGCTTCGAGTAATACTTCAGATGGCCGTTGTGCTTACCTACTACACCGGTGTTCCCGTAGTTAAGGTCGGCCGCATCGCCGGCCAATTCGCCAAACCACGCTCGAGCGACACT
>CAWVUB010000153.1:0-4068 GCA_963933065.1 uncultured Acidimicrobiaceae bacterium
ACTTCAGACGTCGTCGAAGACACGGCAGCAACCACAACTTCAGACGTCGTCGAAGTTTCTGAACTACCCCCACATCCTGAGACCACCAACATAAACGTCAGCACAACAGCGTGTTTAGTCACCGACCCAGTCTGTCACCCCTGTCCTGGGGCCTTCGGGCAAGGAACAAAGCTTCAACTGAAGAAACCTCTTGTCAGGAACCGGATATAAAAGTCCTGCTCTGAAAAGCCGACTTAAGTGAAGAATCTCAGACAACTAGCCGACAAGTTTGACGCCAACGATCGCGCTCATCTCGACACCATCGGCACGGGAGAGTTCTTAGTGGCAAGAACAAACCTCAGTTGTGCGGGAAACCTCCAACTGCTTCAGCGCTGCCTGACCCGAGAACGCAGACCCCACGGCCTCTTGGAATGCCACGCCAATGTCCACTCATTGTGGCGTCACCCCCACAACTGACGCCATCACCCTGCTGAAGTTCACAAGAACATCAATCTTTGCTTCGGCGTGCAACCGCTAAGAGAACATCAACTTCATTTACTTGTCTGTCTCTTGACGTTGACCCACATGGTCCCATGCTGAACAGAACAAACGTAGAAAATGCCGGAGTCCCTCTCCATTGAGGTGATGGGTTATTTACTACCCACCTATAGAGAGACAGGTCATGAATCTCTCGCGACCTAGTGTTCGAAGGATCAGCACGAACACAAGCGACGTGATAGTCGTCGGGGCAGGCATCATTGGACTTGCCGCCGCTCACGCCCTCCTAGAAGCAGGAAGCAGCGTGCGGATTGTTGAACAATTCGAACCGGGAACTGGTCAATCAACCAGAACTGGTGGAGGAATCCGGGTTGCCCACGGATCTGAAATAAACGTTCAAATGGCACAACTCAGTCTTCCAACTTGGCTCAACTTTGAACAGAAGTTCGGTATCGACCCCAGCTACCAGCAAACGGGCCACCTTTTTCTCACTTCGAAAGACACCAACGGTTTGACGATTCAAGCCGACCTACTCGATTCACTAGGAGTCCACTGCGATGTCTTGAGCAAGGAAGAACTCTGTGTACTCTGGCCGTCACTGGGTTTTACGGGCTTCCAAGCCGGCAACTACTGCAAGACCGGTGGATACCTCAACCATCATCGCGTAGTTGAGGGATTCGCCCAGAAGGTCCAAGCAGGCGGAGCGCATCTCGAATTCAACACACGAGTCGAGGGAATCCTTCGTGACGATGACAGGGTCATAGGAGTCCGCACTTCAGAGGGCCTGTTTACCAGCGAGACCGTCGTCAACGCTGCCGGGCCATACGCCGGAGTGATCTCCTCGCTTGCTGGACTCGAGGTCCCGTTCGTATCACGTCGCCACGAACTCCTGATCTTGGAACAAACAGCCCAAGTTCCCGAAAGCATCCCTTGGCTCATCGATATCGATGAGCAGGTGCACATGCGTCCTGATGGCTCAGGGCGGGCGCTTGTTGGCGGTTTCCTTGGCCACGACGACCCAAGTAATCCAGACAGCTATGACCAAGCCGTGTCGAAGAGATGGTCAACCGCTGTACGCGAACGAGCATCTCGGTCTTTTCGCCTCACTGGACCCAACTCCGCAGTTCTAAGTGGGTGGGCCGGCCTCTACCCGGGAACCGTCGATTATCTTCCCGTGCTCGAACAGTCGATTCCAGGCTTGGTTACTGCTGCCGGATTTTCCGGCACAGGCCTCATGCACGCTCCAGTTGTAGGCCAGATCGTTGCGGACCTCGTCAGAGGCGGGACCACCTCTGTCTTAGATATCTCCTCACTTCAATCCAGCCGCTTCGCCGAAGAGCAGAAGACTTTGGACTTCACCGGCTTCTGACTATGCCTTCTAGTTGAGCGATGTCGACTCATAGGTTTAGATACGCGAAATGGTGTCCCATTTTGAGAGTCCAACTCAAAGCTCATACACTCCCAGGGATAATTCCCCAACGGATTCTCGCCCAGTAACGCTCATGAAAGAAATAGAGCACCAACTTTGTGATGACCTCAAAACCGCCAATCGAGATTGCGGTAGCCAGACTCCCGGTGAATAGATACCCGAGAACCATCGTGTCAGCACTCGCCAACACTCGCCATGTCGCCGTCTTCGTGGCCGAGCGCCGCCGGCCGTCCCGGTAGTGACCTTCCTCATCCAAAGTGCGGTTCCATTTCAACCGCGACCAAAGCCGCTCATGTAGGTAATAGAGGGTCATTTTGGTTGCTACTTCAGTCAAAGCGATAGCGGCGGCAGTTCTTATCTTGTCAACACCGCTTGCTTCCTCGAGACCAAAGAAAGACCCAAGGAGACTCAAGATGACAAAGGACAAGATCAGGGTGTCGAGTGTTCCCACGACCCGCCAAGAGATTGCCTTGACTATCGATCGTGCCGGCTTGATTTCCGGCGGGTTCGGGGGATCCAGACGCGGGTCTTCAGGGCCAAAGATCGGGATTTCGGGATGCTCTCTCATAATGAGTTGAGTCTGTCATGACTCAGCTAGGAGGCGGTGGTGGGACTCGGAATTACTAGACAACAAATATGCGCAGCCCACCAGCCGAAGGTGCTGCATGTGATCAGAATTAGTGTTCTCTTGTACTAAAAACACAAACACCCGCCCACAGATGGCCGCGAACGACGACTATGACGTAGTTGCACTACACCTGTTTTTTGGCATTAGATCATTAACTGAACCTTGGCACACTGCTTTAGACCCTCCTCTTCACCAGAGTCGATGTTCACCCCACATGTACCCAGCGACACTCTGTGCACTAACGCTTGTGCATGAGTTGCCATGCCGGATGGTGGCTAGACCGACCTGATCTCGCAGAGATTGACTCCTGTCCATAGCCCAGTGCTCAATCTATGCGATAGTGGGTTCTGGCTGGGATTTCCTTCTGGCTGGAGAGAGGCCATCATGGCTGGCAAAGATAAGGGTGGGCGGAGCAGCAAAACCCCTGCCTCCAAGACTGCCAAAGAGAAACGGCAGTCGAAGAAGGCCAAAAAAGCAGGGAAGGGCGCCATCTCAACCTAATTGCGCCACTCCCGGTGTAGGCGTGATTCGGCGGCCACATCACTACGCCAATTGTTTGCAGTTGCTGAACTAGCACCACACCGTGAGGACACCAGCAAGAACGTCAGCGCAACAACTTGATCCATTACGGCTCCGGGGTAGTTGCGCGTAGGCATTCAGATACAGGCTGCTGGGTGGTCGGACTCTCGGGGCGTCCTACCCTGCGGACATGTTCGCCAAGATCCAGACCGACACCTGGGGTCACCTCAAGAACGCTGTCGCCCTGATTGTCGGCGTCCTAGTAGTCGGCACAGTCGGTTACATGCTCCTTGGGCTGGGTCCCGTTGATGCGGTATACCAGACCATTGTCACCGTCAGCACTGTGGGGTTTCGGGAGATCGCCGACGGTGACCCGGACACCACCTGGAAGGCGTTCACCGCTGTCCTAATCTTGTTGGGCACAGGGTCGATGCTCTACGGCGCCACGTCAATGATCGAGAGTATCGTTGAGGGCCGTCTCACTGGCCAATTTCGGAGGTACCGCATGCAACGTTCCATTGACGATCTGTCCGGTCACCTCATCGTGTGTGGTGCAGGACGGGTGGGACAGGCCATCACTGAGTTCGTCTGCTCGGTTGGCCAGGAGGTGGTGGTAATTGACCACGACGAGGCCCGCCTAACCGACGAGGACGTCCTTCACGTCGCCGGAGACGCCACCAGCGACGACGTACTACGCCGAGCCGGCATAGAGCGGGCGGCCACCTTGGTTTCTGCCCTGGGCAACAGCGTCGACAACCTCTACGTAACTCTCTCATCTCGGAAGATAAACCCTGACCTGTTCATCGTGTCGCGAGCAGACGACTCAGAGTCCATGGTCAAAATGCTTCAGGTGGGGGCCGACCGAGCCGTCAACCCCTATGAGATTGCTGGCTCCAGGATGGCCAGCTTGGCTACCCAAGCCAACGTGGCCGATTTCCTTGACGTGGTCGTCCACGACGGAACTTTCGAGGCCAAGTTGCGAGAAATCCGATTGCCTGACGGAAGCACCTTTATT
>CAWVUB010000154.1:0-3921 GCA_963933065.1 uncultured Acidimicrobiaceae bacterium
ATTCAGGGTCCCCCATCCCCAAAGGCATGAGAAATAACGGGCCTCAGACCAAGCCTGGTGAGAAGGAGGACTGGCTGAAGCGGTCGGGAGACAACAATTCCCTCAGCCCGGATGAATTGTCAGAGCAACGGACTTACGCTGACCCACCAACGGCGAGGCACCGACGGCTTCCGCTGCCTGCCGGGCGTGGAAACTGGACCGGGTGAGTGGCCCGGCCTCCACATGGCCAATGCCTAGGGCCCGACCGACGTCAACCCAACGATTAAAGATCGTCGGATCTACCCAGCGGTCGATCTTTAGGTGGTTGACAGTCGGCCGAAGGTACTGGCCAATCGTGACTATGTCGCAGCCCACAGCAGCCAGGTCGGCCAGGCAGGCATCTACCTCTTCGTCGGTCTCCCCTAAGCCCACAATGATCGACGACTTGGTGGTCAGGCCCTCAGCCCCCGCTCGAGCCAAAACCGAGAGGCTCCGAGCGTACGAAGCAGACGGGCGAACCCTTCGTTGCAGCCGAGCCACCGTCTCGATGTTGTGATTCAACACCTCCGGCCGGGAGTCGAACAAAAGCTGGAGAGCATCAGGGTCACCCTTGCAATCCGGGATAAGGATCTCCACGGCGGTATCGGGATTTAATTCCCGGATAGCAGCGATAGTCGCCACGAACGCAGCCGCACCACCATCTGCCAGGTCGTCTCGAGCCACAGCCGTGACGACAGCGTGACGCAGGCCCATATCGGCCACAGCCTCAGCCACCCGTCCGGGTTCACCTAGGTCCAGTCCGTCAGGACGCCGAGTGTCAACCAAGCAGAAACCACAGGCACGAGTGCAGCGTTCACCGTTGATCATGAACGTGGCTGTGCCGTCATTCCAGCAATCGGACATGTTCGGGCACCCAGCCTCCTCGCAAACCGTCGTGAGGTTCCGGGCGCGCATCGTCGACTTGAGGCGTAGATATTCGGGGCCAGTCCGCAGTGGTACCCGCATCCACTCGGGCTTGCGACTGAGTTCTGGCTTCGATTCCGCCCCCTCACCGCGACTGAAGGCACTGAGGTCACCAGGCCGGTGCACCCAGGCGACGTCGGCCCGATCAACTGGCCCGTCAGCCCAACGTTCGGCCGCCCGCTCAGCGACCAAGTCGACCGCTTGACGCATCGTGGCGTCGATTCCTTCGCTCGCTAGCGAAGTGACGCCCAGACCGGTGATTCCACACGGAACCATTCGATCAAAGAACGCCAGATCGGGGTCTAGGTTGAGGGCGAAACCGTGCATGGTGCGACTCCGGTTGAGCTTCACCCCAATGGCCGCCACCTTGCGAGGGCGCGGGCCGTCTGGCTCAACCCATACCCCCGGATACCGGGGTAGACGCCCCACGTCAGTAAGCCCTAAGTCGCAACACACGTCGATGACCAGTTGTTCCACGGAACGCACATAGGCAACCGTGTCGGCCATTCCCCCACCCCGCTTACCTGGAAGGTGTAGGAGTGGATAGCCGACAAGTTGACCGGGGCCGTGGAACGTAATGTCACCGCCACGATCAGCCCACTCCAGGTCGGCGCCAACCTCATCAGGCGGCATCAGCAGGTTGTCCAGTGATGACCGCACCCCAAGTGTGTAAACGGGGTGGTGCTCGAGCAGTAGTAGGTGGTCCTGTGTCTTGGGCAGCGATACGGCATTGGCGTGTATACGTCGCTGCAACGCCAGTGCGTCGCGGTAGCGGACACGCCCTAGCCACCTAATTCGAAAAGGCCTGGAACTCTGTCTGGTTGTCACTCTTATTCGGCCCAGCGGGCCGCCCAGTCGGTGGCCTCCAAAGTTCGCTTTAACACCTGATGTTCCCAGGCCAGAGTGAGAACCCCCAGGTGGTCGAACTCTGATGGATCGGACACCATCAGCGCCGACCACCACAGCCGGCTGCTGGCCTATAGAGAGCAGCCGGGTAACTGGTGGGACCGCCACCGACCACTAGCAGGTCGTGTCCGGTGGTCATGGAGCTCAAACTACCTGAAACGGCAAGACCACAAGAAGAGTTACCCACCTAGACCAAAGGTAACGCGTGCACATGCACAAATTCTGGCTGTATCCGACCGTTCGACTCGGAGTTCCTATGGCGACTCGCATGAGGCCAGGAACGCGGTTAGGGCGAATCAGGAACACGCCTTAAGATGGCAGCCAGATGCGAATCAGTGCCGGGGGGCAAGTAATGGTCGAGCAACTAACAGAAAACCCTTGTGAGAAGTTGATCGATATCAGTCTTGATTATGCAGATGCCGGAAAAACGTGTACGAGCGACTGGAGAGTTGAAATTGACTCGCTGGTGGCTGAATTGAACTGATGATAGGGACAGCACCGACAGTGGACCTCCTAATAGCTAATGCCGATCTCGTCGTCACCATGGACGGCGATAGAAGCGAGATCTCCGGAGGTTGGGTTGGGATTTCCAACGGGTTCATAACTGCTGTAGGTCAATCAGGTGAGGAACCAGACGCTGCCCGCGTGGTGGATGCGAATGGTTGCCTGATAACACCCGGTCTGATTAACACCCACCACCACATCTACCAGAATCTGACTCGGGCTTTTGCCCCTGCGCTATCTGGGAGTCTCTTCCACTGGTTACGCACGCTCTACCCAGTCTGGAGTCGCCTCGACGAAGAAGCAGCATATGTCTCAGCTTGGATTGGGTTGTGTGAACTTGCCCTGGGTGGTTGTACTACAACAACTGATCACCTTTACGTGCACCCACGAACTGGTGGTGATCTGATCACTGCCGAGATAACCGCCGCAACCGAGTTGGGTTTCCGATTCCACCCCACACGGGGCTCAATGAGTCTGTCCGAAAAAGACGGGGGCCTCCCACCAGACTCAGTCGTCCAAACTGACGAAGAAATCCTTGCCGACTCTGAGCGGCTTGTCGGACTGCACCACAGCCGGGAACCAGGGGCCATGGTTCAAATCGCACTCGCCCCGTGTTCCCCTTTTTCTGTTACGCCAGAGCTGATGGAATCAACTGCAGAACTCGCTGAGCGACTTGACGTCCGGCTCCATACACACATTGCTGAAGACCAGGCCGAAGACACGTTCTGTGAGGAAGTTTTTGGCTGCCGACCCTTGGAACATCTTGAACGAGTTGGGTGGGGTTCAGAACGAACTTGGGTTGCCCACTGCGTCTTCCCTAGCGAATCCGAGATCACAAAGCTTGCGAACTGGGGCACCGGGGTTGCGCACTGCCCCAGTTCAAACCAGTTGATTGGTGCAGGTCTGGCACCCGTACGCGAATTTCGCGACGCTGGGGTCAACGTCGGGATCGGATGCGATGGTTCAGCCTCAACGGACTGCGCATCATTGTGGCTCGAGACCCGCGGCGCACTCTTGCTCGCTCGATTACGTGGAGGCCCAGAGGCCATGCTCGCCCGGGAAGCGCTCGAAATGGCGACTCTTGGCGGCGCCGCATGTCTCGGCCGAGATGACATCGGCTCACTTGCGCCAGGGAAAGCTGCTGACCTGGTTGTATGGCCACTTCAAGGGGTTGCTTTCGCAGGCGCTTTAACAGATCCGGTTGAGGCCCTCCTTCGATGTGGCCCCGTAGCTCCAAGGCACACGATCGTGCAAGGCAAGTTCCTCGTCGAAAATGGGATGTTGGCTACTAGCGGAGTGGAAGAGATGCTTCTCCGGCACCGAGGGATCGCTCAAGAGTGGCTAACTGCAGCTGAGTCGGCTTGACCACCCCTGTGCACTGTCTCCGATATTCGAGCCGATAGTTGGAGACAAAGATCCTCTGGTGTTTTCACCGCGCCTCGACACAGCTAAACCCCCACCAAAGTTTGATCCCAACGGGCCAAACCAGCCTCACCGGTAACCTTCACAGCGAGGAAGGCCGTTACCGGCAGTAACGCGCCACGTAACGCGCCTCCCTCGCCCTCGTAG
>CAWVUB010000155.1:0-3882 GCA_963933065.1 uncultured Acidimicrobiaceae bacterium
CCGTCACCCCCACAACAACCGTCACCCCCACAACAACCGTCACCCCCACAACAACGGTCGCACCCACAACAACCGTCACCCCCACAACAACGGTTGCACAACCGGTTTCGATGGACAACGTATTTGGCAGGGCAACCGGCGATCTTTATTCCTGCTTCCTTCAGGCACTTGGACCGAATGCTTTGGAGGAACTAGCAAGTGGCCGGCGACCAACTCCAGCCGAAGAAGTGGAATTCGGACCTTGCATGGGCCCTTCAGGTCCGAGCGCCCCCTCCCAGAGCGGTGGGTCATCTAGCAGTGCCTCCTGCGAACCTGAAGATCCGAGTGGGTTCGGAAGGCTAAATCGAGAGTTCCTCCTTGGCATCAAAGCGTTCCAACTTCAACCGGGCAACCAGTCAGTCTCAAATGCTGCAGACATCAAGGCGCTTGGGATGAACGCCGTCAGCCTCTCCTTTCAGATCCCCTTTGACGAAGATGGCCACGTCCGTTACCCATTCTCAAGTTTTGGAACCAGCCACCCGACACTCCAATCCAGCCTCTGCCATATCGGAAACCTCGTACACGAGATGAAGGCCGCTGACCTAAGCGTCTACTTGTCGGGGGAACCGATCTACTACGCCACCAAGCCTGGAGAGCCACCAGCAGCGCTCAATGGGAACGTCGTAGCGACCTACACACAAGAACTCCTTGAAGTAATGAAAGCACTAGCTGTAACTGCTGAAACCTTCAAAGTTGATTGGCTTGCTCCGATCAGTGAGCCCGACAAATACTTTGGAGTTAACTCCGCAAACAGGTTCATGCAGGACATCCGACCACTTATGAAAGATTTTGGCGGAAAACTCGTATGGCAAGTACAAAGCGCCGACCAAAGGATCAATCTGATCGGCTACGACATCGCAGGTCTAGCGGTTCTCGGATGCGACACGGATGGCATCGGTGCCATGTTTGATACCTATATCCCAAAAGTGGTCGCCTGGGCAGAAGCAGACGGAGTTCCTGAGGTCGCTCATGTTGAGTTTGGTTGTATTGGTCAAGCTCAGGACGTGACCGCCGCCAAAGCCAACCTCACTCGCTGGTACCGGGCTACTTCAGGATTTGCCACGGGGTTAGTCGTTCTGGACGAACCTGTAAACGCCCCAAACTCACAACAGGTTGTCGGGACATGGCTAGAAGATTGGTTAGTCGAGATTGCGGAAGAAATCGGATTCAAATAACGCTGCCCTGTGCTTTGGCACAAAGAAATGGCCACAAGTATTACTTCTCGAGGCAACCATTCTCACGGTTGACCCTGCCATCACCCTCAAGCAAACCACTGATCTGAATCGACTAGCCCGTCAGGACCAGCGGGTTGTGCAAGACGTCCGACATAGCGGCAGCCTTGCCTGTGGTTACTGCTAGTCGAACGCTACAAGTCGCTCAATGATTGAGTTAGAAGCGTGATTGCACCTAGTGCGGCCACGGCGTAGACCATCTGAGAAATTCCTCGCCGGTCCACGAGATGACGAACAGGTCCACTTAGAAAAAATCCAACTGTTGAACCAAGTGTCAGGACAGTCGCCGCAACCAGATCAGAAGCACCAACTTGGTTCGCAGCAGCCAGCACAACAATGGAGATCATTGTCAGAACGGCCGTACAGGTATTCAAGGTTGCTCGAAAAGTTGGTCCTTCAAAATGACTCATAGCAAGGGCCAACCCAACAGTCGGTATGCCCACCGTGTTGGCCATGAACCCGCCAAGGCCACCACCAAGCACGAGTGTCGACGCTGAGCGACGCAACTGGGGGCGAGCTATTTGTAGTCCTATGACAGTTAGCAGTAACAGCCCGATAACGATGCCCAGTGTTTCCTCACTAGCAACAATGAGGGTCAACGAACCAGCAACCATGGCAGGGATAAAACCAAGGGATATCCACTTGAGAACGGAAAGATCTATCGATTCGCGCTCCCTCCAAGCAACTAGGACTGTAAAGACAGGAGTCATGAGCACAATCGGAACTGGAACGAAATCCGGATTAATCAAGATTAAGAACGGAACGATGACCATGCCCCCTCCGAAACCAAGGGCACCAGCAATGGTCCCGCCAACCGCAACGAGGACAAGACCCGCAGCCAACTCCCAAACAGTCATAGTGCCACTCTTTCAGGCTTAAGGGCCTGCGAGGTTCCCGATCGCCGGGCCCGCACCTGCACATCGGTTTTGTTCCTCGCCCCACTCCCCTGTTCGGAGCGGGTAAACGGAATCCATCTAGGAAAATACAGGGTTGGCTGGATTTTGAAACTCAACCTTGAATCCAGTTAGGGACAACAAGTGGCGGTGGAAATCGCCAGTCGCCTCGTGACTGACGAAGCATCTTCTGGGCTGGTTGAAGCGAGCAGTTAGGGACCATGGGCCACCAAGAAAGTGGTGAGTGAGTCGAAACCGCAGAACCGGCGATCCGAACCAGGCCCAAGCCATCTCACTGTCGCTGACCTTGAGACGCACTCCCCCACGAGCAACTAGTTATCTTCTCATGGCAGAAAGTTCACTATCTTTCGACCTCAGATCCGACAGGCACTCCCCTTCCTTACCTAACAAATCTTCCTAAGATCATTCCCATGGGCACCTTGGTCGGCATATACAACGCTGACAGCGGGATCATTGGAGAACTCACCTACCTGTTCAACAAGGTGCTAGGTAAAAACCACTGCCACCTATGCGACCTCACACATGGCTGGAATCCAAACGGGCGGCGGTCTTGGAAGGAAGCATGTGCTACCTCTTCCTTGGAGATTTCCTTCATCCATCGCAACGAGGCGACAGACGCTCAACTCGCTGCCGCCGAACTGCTTCCCGCTGTCGTGGCCTTCAACGACGGCAAATGGGTCTGCATTGTGACATCGGCTGAACTAGCCAAACATTCCGATGACCCCAACTGGGTGATTCGACAAGTCGGATTCAGCTAGAGAACCTGCACACATACACGTACTCGGCCAAATTTGATGGACCTACGACGGATTGGCAAACATGAGCGACTTCAAGGAAAATATCGAAAAACTGAACATCCGAGGCATTGTGATGTCCTCGGTAATGACGGCCTTTGGCCTAGTCGTTGCCCTCTCCTGGAAAGACGCCATCAACGGCCTTGTCACCCGGATTCTTCCTAGCGGCAACACCGATTCACTGCTGAGTCTTTTCATTACAGCCGCGGCGGTAACGCTGCTGGTGGTGGTGCTGGCATCTGTGGCGCTTCGGATCAACCGCCGGCTCGAGGGCCAGCTTGAGCGCATGGCCGACCAACTCGAGAAGATGGGCGACCTCTTCGACCGGGACTGACTCCCGGTCAGACCGGGATGGGTCCAATCTGAAGGAGTTGGCGGGACGCCCCGGTGGTCTTACTGAAAATCGGTCGGATAGAGGTTTCGCCGACGCTGAGATTCTCCTTAAAGGCCCGCAGGATGGCGGCCAGACCACGGATGGACACGCCCTAGAGCCGCGTTGGATAGTCGAGCCTTTCGCTGAGATGTCCGGTGCCCACAAGCTCAGGCACGGCCGCAACTCTGGTATCAAGTTAGGCGAATGGCCCTCCGGCCAGTAACTGGAGGTCCACTAAGAGGTCGCTGGGTAAGCCATGACCGCCGAGTCGTGGAACAGGGTCAGGTAGGTGGTTACCACGTTGTCGTCTCATCTAGGTGTCCAGTGTGACCCTCATGGTCATCGGTGGAATTCTCCTCGCTAGATGACGTTCAGCTCCCCGGGTTGACCGGAGACTGGAGAACCCACTGCAGGTCCCAACGATCCCGACCCGTAGTTTCCTAACTATGGACCTCATCATCATCCGTCACGCCCTTCCCGAGGCCGAGGTCCGCGATGATGGCCCGGCTGACCCACCACTATCACCTCTC
>CAWVUB010000156.1:0-3825 GCA_963933065.1 uncultured Acidimicrobiaceae bacterium
CTTTTCCCAGTCCAGGCCGACTCGGGCGAAGGCGGCCTGGCAGAACTCTTGGACGCTGTGGGTCTGACCTGTACAGATCACAAAGTCCTCGGGTTCGTCCTGCTGGAGCATTCGCCACATGGCGTCCACGTAGTCTCCGGCAAAGCCCCAATCGCGCTTAGCATCTAGATTCCCTAGACGGAGCTCAGAAGCCTGTCCAAGGGCAATCTGGGCTACCCCGTGGCTGATCTTTCGGGTGACGAATTCAAGACCTCTTCGGGGGCTCTCATGGTTGAAAAGCATCCCTGAGCAAGCATGCAGCCCGTAACTCTCCCGGTAGTTCACCGTTATCCAATGACCGTAGACCTTGGCTACCCCATAGGGGCTTCGGGGATGAAAGGGAGTTGATTCGGTTTGGGGAACCTCATGTACTTTGCCGAACATCTCACTTGAACTGGCTTGGTAGAAGCGAATCGCGGGATCGACGAGTCGAACAGCGTCCAGCATCCGGGTCACGCCGAGGGCTGTTATCTCGCCTGTCAGCACCGGCTGACCGAATGACGTCTGAACAAAAGACTGGGCGGCCAAGTTGTAGACCTCATCCGGGGCGTGTTCCCGAAGAGCCTCCACGATCGAGAACTGATCTAAAAGATCTCCAGAATGGAACTCGATGCGTCCCATTAGGTGGGCAATGCGTTCGTAGTTGACGGTGGAACTCCGACGGACCATTCCCACAACCTCGTACCCGCGGTCCAGTAAGAACTCAGCGAGGTAAGAACCGTCCTGTCCTGTGATGCCCGTAATGAGCGCACGCCGCGTATGCGAACCGGTCGTGGAGTCTGCCATGGACTTAGTCTGCCTGAGACGACTGTCGAAGACGCCGCCGGGCGTCAGCAAGCACCTCGGCCAGCGTGGATTCGAGCACTAGCCGAGGTTCCCAACCAGTGTCGCGGTGAATCGCAGAGGCGTCACCGAGAAGCTCCGGAAGGTCCACAGGGCGATACAGATTGGGGTCGTCTACCGGGGTAATTGTTCTTTCGGCGAGGGACAGGAGCACGTTCAAGATTGACCGGATAGCAATGGCTTGGCCAGTGCAAACGTTGTAGGCGGCTCCAGGGCGCCCCTTTGTGGCAAGCAGTCGGTAGGCCCTGACAACATCTCGCACGTCGGTGAAGTCTCGCCGGGCATCTAGGTTTCCTACTGAAATGTTGTCTTCACTCTTCGCCTCACAGCGGGCGATTCGGAGAGCCAGCGCCGAACATACGCCGGCTTCTCCTTGTCCGGGTCCAAAGTGGTTGAAGGACCTTGCCCGTACAACATCCTGCCCGTAGCCGAGGTAGGCCTGTTCTGCGATTAGATCTGCCATAGCCTTACTCGCCGCGTAAGGAGATACTGGTCGGAAGGGCGCAGACTCATTGACGGGGAGTTCGTCCTTTAGGACTACGCCGTACACATCTGCACTGGTGACGGTTACCACTCGGTCGACGCCAGTTGAGCGAGCAGCGGAGAGAAGATGGTGAGTTCCCTCGGCGTTTATCCGAAGTGTCTTTGCTGGCTCTGTCCAAGAGTGAGCGACATCGGCTTGGCCGGCTAGGTGGAAGACCACCTCCGGGCGGTGAAGGTCCAGCAGATCGGTTAGCCCCCCTGGGTCGAGTATGTCGGGCCCACCTGAAGAGCGGTCCGTCGACACAACCTCGTCACCTTCGGTTGTCAGATGATCGACTAAATGCCGGCCGACAAATCCGGCAGCCCCGGTGACGAGGACCTTCATGGGTAGAACGTTCGGAGAGTGCTCACTGACGCATCGTAGAAGGAGCCACCCGTCGGGGAGGACCCAAGGCTCGGAAGTAGTCTCGGCGGCACTGTGGATTCCGCCTCTCTCTCAGATCGCAACCAACTGACCCCTAGGGCTTCGTCGGCTCCCGTGCTGGCCATAGTTGTAGTTAAGGACGATGCCCAGGATCTCGAGGTGATGCTCACCAGTCTGGCAGCCCAAGATCACCTGCGGACCGAAGTCCTAGTCATTGACGTCCGCCAAGATGGAACCTCGACCGCTGAAAGCCTCTCGTTGGTGGACCGGGTGGCTATGACCGCTCCCTCGTCGCTGGTCGTTCAAGCGCCTGGGGTGAGCGGTGTTGGCCAAACGGTCAACGCGGGACTTCAGGCCAGAGCAACAGTTGAACCAGCGTTACCTGATCCGCGTTTTTTATTGTTTGTCTCCGGTCAGGTCGCTCTTGGTGACACAGCGGTACGACGTCTGGTGGAGCGTGCCGTCGAAACGAATATTGCGGTAGTTGGGCCCAAGGTAGTTGGGCCGACTGGGGCTCTAGAGGAAACGGGCTGGTGGTTTGATGGCCTCGGGTCTCCGGTCCCGGTGGTACCTGATCCTGAATTCGACCAGGGCCAGTACGACACGACTCTCTCGCCCGATGCGGTGTCCGGAGCAGCATGGATGGTTCGCTACGACCTGTTCGTCGAATTAGATGGACTTGATCCCGATGGGGTACCCGGCACAGAGCATTTAGATCTTTGTCGGCGGGCCCGGGCTGCTGGGGCCTCCATCGCTGTTGTTCCCGCAGCGGTGGCCCGACGGTTTGGTTCGTCAACGTCGATTCAGCATGTTTCTGCTGTGGCCTGGCCGAAGTTCCGTCTCCGGCAGACACTGGCTTCGCCGTTTAGTCGACTGTTCCGGCTAGTTCCCGTCTTGGTATTAGCCACACTTGGTGGTGTCGGGTATGGGCTACTTACGGGACGCTTCCGACATGCTTTTAGGTTGCTGGCGGCTTGGCCGTGGAACTTTCGTCGTATTGGGTCGGCACGGCAGTTGTTTGCAGCAAACTCCTCGGGAATTGAACGCCTGGACTACGGAATCGTCGGGCGTCGGGAATCGCTTTGGGTGGCTTTCCGGAGGGTGGTTACTGGACGGACTCTGGCCGGCGACGACGATCGGTCTGACGGACTGCGACGTCTAAACGGTGCTTTCAGCGCAGTGTTCGGTCCAGGCGGCCTAGCGCTGTTGATCGCCGCCGGGGTGATCGGCTTCGGATCGCGTTCACTGATAACCGACGGAATAACCGCCATTGGGCGCCTGCAACGGATACCGGATGCTCCACGTGACCTACTGGCCGGCTGGTGGACCGGGTGGCGGTCCACCGGGATGGGAACATCGAACTCAGCCACTGACGGGCTGGCCGTAGTGGGTCTTTTGGCTGACATTTGGCCGGGATCGACAGACTCGGTTTGGACCGCCTTAGTGCTAGGAGCGTTCGCCTCGGGGGCGCTCGGAACTTGGCGTTTGGTCCAGCCCATAGGTGGCGGTCGTTCGCGTGCGGTCGCCGTGCTGGTGTACCTCGCAGTCCCTATTCCCTACGACGCGCTACGTTCGGGACGACTCACTCCATTGGCGGCATATGCCGTTCTGCCTTGGCTTGCCCGCCGACTCGCCGGTGCTCAAGCTATGACGCCCTATGGGTTGCGCGGTGGCGAACCTGGTCCAGGAACGCGCCTGCGTAGCGTTTGGTCCGATGTGCTGGTTACCGGCCTGGCGATCTCAGTGGTGATTGCAGTGGTTCCAGTTCTTTTGGTCCCTGTCAGCCTGGTAGCCGGTGGCCTCGTCATAGGAACAATCGTGTCGGGAGCGACCAACGGCCTGTTTCGGCTCCTGATGGTGCTCAGTGGTGGAGCGGCAGTAAGTGCGCTAGTACATCTTCCGACTATCTTGACGGTTTTGGGTCACGGGGGCAATGGTTGGGCTGGCTGGCTGAATGGGACCACAGGTGTCGCCTGGGGAGCTAGCGGATCGATTGGACTTTTGGAGATCTTGGCGCTGGACCCCGGTGCTGATCG
>CAWVUB010000157.1:0-3785 GCA_963933065.1 uncultured Acidimicrobiaceae bacterium
CCCCTCTATCCCAAGCGAACCAAGGTCTCCTTTACTCACGAGATGGCAGCAATGGCCATTCAGGACTATCGAATTGTCCTTCGGTCCGCACCATCAACCCCGCGTAACCTGCTTGCGAGAAGCCGCCTCCACCACGACATCGATGCAATACTCCAACGCGTCGAGAGCCCTGGACGAATCGAGATTCTGAATGCCGGAGGAGATCAGACCACAACAGTAGGAGCTTTTGCGCGCCGGATAGCCAAAGTAGCCACCGAGTACCATGGGTATCCCATACCCATCGAGCATCCCGAAGACCAGGAAGACAAGGTTGACTTCGTACTCGAATCGGAGAAAGTCCGTTCGCTTGCTGGGCCATACCCTAATGACCTCGATCGGGAGATCTCAATGGTGTTTGACGATGTCCTATCGACCGTTGCAGGTGAACAATGAGCCGTCTAACTGAGGTCTACAAAGGCCGCCGTGTACTTGTTACCGGCCATACCGGTTTCAAAGGCGCTTGGCTGAGCCAGTGGCTTGACCATCTAGGCGCCCAGGTATCTGGCTACTCTGACTGCGTTCCGACTGACCCTTCGGCCTTTCAACTGCTGGGCCTTGAGGGCCGGCTCGGTCACTATCTCGGCGATATTCGGGATCGGGGTCGACTTGCTTCAGTTATTGATGAAGTTCAGCCTGAAATGATTTTTCACCTAGCCGCCCAACCACTCGTACTCCGATCGCTCGCCGATCCGGTGGAGACCTTCGAAGTTAATGCCATGGGCATGGTCAATATTTTGGAGTGCATACGAGAGCGGCCCAACATTCAAGCCGCTGTTTTGGTTACAAGCGACAAGGCCTACCGAAATGAGGAGTGGGACTGGGGTTACCGGGAGACCGATCACCTTGGTGGGCATGACCCCTACAGCAGTTCCAAGAGTTGTGCTGAGTTGATGGCGCACTCGTACCACCACTCCTTTCTTCACAACGCACCAACCAGAACGGCGACCACCCGCGCTGGCAACGTAATCGGCGGCGGAGACTGGGCAGCTGACCGGATCGTGCCGGACAGTATCCGCGCGTGGTCTACCGGTGAGTCAGTCACGGTCCGGAGCCCGCAAGCCACCCGCCCCTGGCAGCACGTGCTCGAACCGCTTAGCGGCTATCTGTGGCTGGGCACCCGGCTCCTCTCCGATGAGACCCTGGACGGAGAAGCCTTCAACTTTGGTCCGGGGAACATCCAGAATAAGACTGTGGCTGATCTCTTGGAATCCATGACTCAAAGATGGGAGGGCGCCCGGTGGGAGATCTCGCCCGATTCGACATTGGCTAACCGCGAGGCCTCACTCCTTAAGTTGTCCTGTGACAAGGCCCTTCAGATGCTTGAGTGGCAGGCCGTGCTCTCTTTCACCGAAACAGTCGCGATGACCGTCGACTGGTACCGATCCTGGCATCAAGCCAATGCCGATATCAGAGATCTCACGATTGACCAGATCAACCGATACACCACGGTTGCGCGAGATGCCGGGGTTGCGTGGGCCCAGTAATGACGACTACCTCGATTCACGACATCCTCTTAATCGACCTCCGCCAGATCATCGATGAACGTGGTGCTGTCCTTCACCATCTCCGAAACGACGCAGTCAACTTTCGCTCCTTCGGAGAGGCCTACTTCTCTGAAATCATTCCTGGCGCTATCAAAGCATGGAAACGCCATCGGACTCAGGGCCAGAATCTGGCCGTACCAATCGGGCGTGTTCGCTTCGTCATCTATGATGACCGGACCGATTCACCGACCTGTGGGGCAGTGGATGTCATAGAACTTGGCCGACCGGACAACTACCAAAGGTTAACTATCCCATTCGGCCTCTGGTACGGCTTCCACTGTGTCAGCGAAATTCCCGCGTTGATTGCAAACGTTGTCGACATCCCACACAATCCCAACGATGTGGAACTCTTAGACCAGAATGACGATCGGATGCCCTACCGCTGGTGAGGTCCTAGTAGATCAGTTCTGTCGTCTGAGCAGCAGGTTCCACTGGTTAGTGCTCTGGGTTACCTCATCGGCATCCACCTCACGCAGGTTCGTGCGCCGAAGCAAAGTACCGACCTCGTCGATAGCGAAGGCTTCGTACCCTTCAATCTGTGAGATCAACTCAGCCGCCCAAGAGGAATCGACCTCTGGCGTCACTTCCAAGATTGCTGCCCGGACTCTTCGCTCGAAGAAGATTTCAGGCGCCCCAGCTAGCACTTCAGGCTCATAGCCCTCGACGTCAACTTTCAACAAACCAATTTCTCGGTCACCCACGTACTCGGCAATCAGGTCTGCCAACCTCAACTGGGGAACCTCGATGGTCTGGCCCTCGAACCAATTCTCTTGGAGTCCTGCCCTATGTCCGACAACGGCCGTCCCAAGACCACGATGGTCTGGATTGTCCCATCCGCTCAACTCGATTGTGTCGGTGGACGGACCCAACGCTGCATTCACCACCGTGACGTTCTCCATATCCCCCAGTACGAGGGCAAGATCCATCTGACACCGTGGGGACGGCTCAACGGCAACTACAGATCCTGTGCTCCCAACTAGACGGGATGCCCGAGCGGAGAAGATTCCGATGTTTGCCCCCACATCGATACAAACATCTCCATTGTGAAGTAGGTCTGGTAGCAACCGAAGGACCTCACGCTCGTAGGTCCCTTCGTAGGAACCCCGACACGTCCAGTCTGAAGGTTCGTGAATAATTGGGATCCCATCCTCAACCAGTACTACCCCAGGAGTAGGAACCGCTTCGATGGATCGCGCTAGTCGCCAATACCAAGATGCGCCCCTTAGCCCGGAGGTAGCTAAACGTCGAGCAACCCGGTGTGAAATGGGAAGCCGAACCGGGTTTACGGAAGGTCTCATACTGGGAATCGTAGGACTGCGGCCCAGCAACTAGCCCCCTAAACCGGCGTGTAGGCGCAGGGGAGGTGCTTTATGCCGTTGACAAAGTTGGATCGCAATCGATCTGGCTCGCTGGTGGCGTGGATGTCTGGCAGGCGGGTTAGTAGTTCACGAAACATGACGCCCACCTCACGGCGAGCCAGGTGGGCTCCTAAACAGAAGTGGGGACCGGGGCCGCCGAAGCCAAGGTGCGGGTTGGGATCACGAGTTACGTCGAAGCGGTCGGGATCTTCAAAAACCGCCTCATCTCGGTTGGCCGAGGCATACCAAAGCACCAACTTGTCTCCTGCGTTGAACTTACGGTCACCAAGCCGTACCCCATTGGTGGTCGCTGTGCGTCGAAAGTAAATCACCGGACTGGCCATCCGAACAATCTCCTCTACAGCGGTCGACGTCACCCCGTTGAGGTCGGCTAGCCAGCGATCCCGCTGGTCCGGGTTGACTGTGAGGTAATGGAGACCCCACGAGATGGCGTTTCGGGTGGTCTCGTTGCCAGCCACACAGAGCAAAATGAAAAATGATGCCAACTCTTCTGTGGTTAGTCGCTCTCCGTCCACCTGGGCGTTTACCAGTATTGAAGTGAGGTCATCACCATGGCCTCCGCGGCGGACCTCCGCTGTCTCCTGCATGATGGCTGACAGTCCTGCCCCAGCAGAAAGAAATGCTTCGAGTGGGTTAACCCCTTCCGGGATGTACTCCAAGTCACCCTGACTTAGCACGATGTTGGACAGACGAAACACCTCGTCGTGAAACTCTGGAGCTACGCCCATCATCTCGCAGATCACCACCAGCGGGAGTCGAGCCGCTACCTCTGTCACGAAATCACAAGATCCGAGACCAACTATCTGGTCCACGACGTTCGTAG
>CAWVUB010000158.1:0-3776 GCA_963933065.1 uncultured Acidimicrobiaceae bacterium
GAGGCCAGACAAGGCCGCACCCTTATTCCCCGCCTTGTCAGCCACCACTGCGACCAACAACTCAAAGGCAGTCTGGGCCGGGCCATCACCAGTCACAAGGTCCACCTCTGGGTCACGTTTCGGCCCGGACAACTCGACAACCTTGCGATCGGCGAGGTGCCGGAGCAGTTCTGTGAATCCCCGGAACCCGTGGTCGGCCTCGTTGAAGGTGGGGTCAATTCGGGTTATGGCCCGCTTCAGCGTGGATGCACGAACGTCATCGCTGGAGCCCTGTATGCCCGCCAACGTGGAGATCACTAGTTCCTCTAGGGGTGGCGCTTCTACGGGAATCTCGTCGTCCGTACCAACAGACTGCGATGCCTTCGGTGCTCTGCTAGCAGCGATGCTGGCTTCGATGCCCTCAAGGCTGTCGTAGTAGATGAACTCGTCGCATGCCGGCGGCAAGAGTTTCGACGTGGAGTTTCTCACGCCGATACCAATCACCCGCCGATCCAACTCACGCAACTTCTGCACCAAGGGTGTGAAATCACTATCACCGGTGCACAGAACGATCGTCGTCACGTGATCACGTTCAAAAGCCAACTCGAGGGCATCAACCACCATCTTTATGTCCGCCGAGTTTTTGCGGCTGGTCCCCATCCGCTGTGGGATCTCAACTAACTCCACCTGGTGACGGGTGAGGTGGCGCCGGTCCTCGTCGAAACCCGACCAATCAGCGTAAGCCCGCCGGTAGACGACTCGTCCACGCTCGGCCATAGCCCGAGCGATGGGTCCAAAGTCAAAGCGGGCCATACCCAGATCCTGTCGGGCCCCGATGGCGAGGTTCTCATAGTCGAGGAAGAGGCCTATACGTTCCTCGTTGTCTTCTGTTCCCATACCGACAGCATCACACGCCTAACTCGAAGTTCCTCTTATCCCGTTCAAAGGGCAGCTATGCGCTCCTCCAACCTGATCCCGGATGCCTCATCTGCCTCCAGAAACGGAGGTCTCACTGTGGCCCAGGTCGGGTCACCCAGTCTGAGGGCCAGTAGGCGCTTCTGGATTGGAACAGCTGGGTACTCCTGCATGAGGAGGCGAAAGGCCCGCACCCGCTCCATGACCGTCTTGGCCGCAGTCCTGTTGCCAGATCCATAAAGGTTGATTACCTCTGCCACCGACCCAGCATTAACGTTGGCGGTCGCGGTGATGCAGCCCGGGCCACCTAGTTCGAGTGCTTCTAACAGAGGTAACTCGGCACCCGGATAAACGGTCAGCCCATCAATCTCAAAGAGTGCCCGAGTGTTCTCCCAGTCACCAGATGAATCCTTTATGGCCACAATCACCTCTGGAAACTCGGTACGGAGGCGGGCCACCAAAGACACCGGTAGACCAACGCCAGCCACCTGAGGGATGTGATAGAGCATGATCTGAAGGCGATCGTCGCCGATTCTGTCAATCAGGTTGGCGAAGTGGCGGAACAACCCCTCCGCTGGCGGCTTCTTGAAGTAAAAGGGGGGCAGCACCATGCATGCCCGACAACCCAACTCCATGGCGTGGCGGGTCAGGTGCGCAGTGCCCGGTAGATCTGGCACGCCAGTGCCGACCACCAGACATGCCGGGTCGACCCCACCAGTCACCAGCGCCTCGAGCGCGTCCATCCGTTCCCGAGTACCCACCGAAAGAGCTTCCCCAGTGGTGCCAAACACCGCTAGGCCGACGCATCCCTCCTCGAGTAGCCGGCAGGCATGGGCGACGAGCCTGTCATGGGACACCACCAAATCAGCCTTAAATGGCGTCAAGATAGGCGCCACCACCCCATTTGGCAGTAGCGGTTGTCGCTTCTCCCCCATCTCTCGAACCTCCCTTTAGACAACCCTGAGGAGGCATCGTCGCACACCGATCCCGTATCCTGCACCAATGCCCATGTCGCCCACCACCTCTGTCCAATCAAGACCGACTACTCGTATCCATGCTGACCTGCGCAGCGACACCGTCACCCGGGCCACGCCCGGAATGCGCGATGCCATGGCCTCGGCCGAAGTAGGTGATGACGTCTACGGCGAGGACCCCACGGTCTTAGCCCTTCAGGAGCATATGGCTAGCTTGGCGGGCAAGGAAGCAGGCCTCTTCTTCTCCTCGGGAACACAGTCCAACCTGGCCGCCGTGCTCAGCCACTGTGGCAGAGGTGACGAATATCTAATTGGGCGCACATCACATGTGCTCATCAACGAGGCTGGTGGAACCGCTTCTCTGGGAAGCGCTATTCCGTGGCCCATCGAAGTTGACGAGACCAACCACTTCTCCCCCGATGACGTACGGGCTGCTGTCAAGGAGCCCGACCAACACCACCCTGTCACCACGCTATTGAGTCTGGAAAACACCATCAATGGCCACATCCAGTCGGTTGACCACATAGCGTCCCTTGCTTCAACAGCCCGCGAGTGTGGGTTAGCCGTCCATCTCGACGGCGCCCGCCTATTCAATGCTGCCAACGGAGCAGGTGTCGAAATCGATGCCTATGCCACCCACGCCGACACTGTCTCGCTATGCCTTTCCAAAGGCCTCGGAGCCCCTACCGGAACAGTGTTGGTGGGCGACCAAAGTTCAATCGGCCGGGCTCACAGGCTCCGAAAAATGCTCGGTGGCGGCATGCGACAGGTCGGACATCTTGCAGCCGCTGGCCTATACGCCCTCGAACACCACGTCGAACGTTTAGCCGACGACCATGAGCGGGCTAGGCGCATAGCTCGGAGCTTAAGCGACTTACCGGACCTAGACGTGGTGCACGCCACCAACATGCTCTGGATAACGCCACCCGCAGACCTCCACAGTGCCCTCGTTGAACATCTACTCGCTGATGGGATACTCGCCACCTTCTGGGCGCCAACAATGCGTTTCGTGACCCACCTAGACATAAACGACGGTCAGGCGGACCTAGTCACCGACTCGTTCGCTAGCTTTTTCAAACAAACCTGAAGATCAGGCCTACGAGTAACCTTCGCTGAAGGGCGATTGCTTTCCAATCAACCACCAAAGGACGTAGGACATGGCTCGAACACACGAAGGCCAAGCAGTGGTGGTGACTGGTGCCGGTAAAGGCATAGGACAGGCGATCGCTGAGCGATTTGCCAAAGCCGGAGCGAACGTTGCGGTCAACGACATCGACGCTGGTCGAGTCGCCGAAGTAGTGGACGGTATTGTCGCGTCGGGTAATAGTGCTGTTGGAATCCCCGGTGACGTCTCTGACTCCAGCCAGGTCCACTCCATGTTTGACACTGCAGTCGAAGCTTTCGGCACCGTCGACGTCCTGGTGAACAACGCTGGCCTAGTGAGCCCAATGCTGCACTTCTTCGAGGCTGATGAGGCTTGGTGGCGAAGAATCATCGACGTCAACCTGACCGGCCACTTCTTGTGCTCACACCGGGCCGCTCGCATAATGGCAGCAGTCGGTAAAGGCGTGATCATCAACATGTCCTCCGGCGGTGCTACCAGAGCCCATCGCGCTTTTACCGCCTATGACGCCTCCAAAGGCGGGATCGAGGCTCTGACCCGTGCCATGGCGCTAGATCTCGGCCCTTACGGCATCCGCGTATGTGCTCTCATGCCCGGCTCCATAGACACCGAGGGGATGAGTGAGGAGGCCCGCAATCTCCGGGGCGAGAATATTCCTCTGGGGCGCCCGGGCGATCCAGACGACATGGCTGGACCGGCCCTTTTCCTGGCATCCGACGATGCCTGCTACATCACCGGTGACGTCATCAAGGTGGACGGCGGAATGCTCTCCCAGCAGCGTTCGG
>CAWVUB010000159.1:0-3772 GCA_963933065.1 uncultured Acidimicrobiaceae bacterium
CTGCGCCCGCTGGACCGGATGGTCCGGAGCAGACGCCGCCGTATGCCCCGAAGCTGAGGCAGCAGCGCCAGAGGCTCCTGCTGCATCGACGGACGATCTGGTGGCTGCCTTTGATGCCAACGGCGATGGAACAATCACTATTGGTGTCGCAGCGGCTGGTCCTCGTGACGACAACGGCTATTACCAATCGGTGGTGAACTTCGCTGAGTCCTTCTCGGCAGCGAACGGCTTTGCTGCACCAATTGTCAGTGACAACATTGGCCCTGCCGAGGCAGCGCAGGCGTTGTCCGATCTGGCCCAGCAGGGTGTTGACATCCTGATGGTTGGAGCAAGTGAGATAGCGGAACCGCTGGCTGACCTGACGGAGCAATTCCCGGATATCTTCTGGTATTGCAACTGTGGTGCAGGATTCCAGGAGTTGCCAGGTCTCGCTCAGGCCGTTGACTGGGGTGCCCCAATTCACTACACCGCTGGTGTCGCCATGGGTGCCGTCCTCAAGGAGCAGGGAAGCACCCAAGCGGTGTTCCTTGGTTGTTGCGACATCAACTTCGAGCGGGAGTCATATCTCGGGACAGTGGCTGGACTCCAGTCAGTGGATGAGAGTTTCACTATGGAGTACGTCGGGACCGGCGACTATCCCTATGACTTCGACAACTCAGCGAATGCAACAGCGGCTCTGACGAATGCCCATGCCAACGGCGCCACACTTGCCTACGCCTATCTGGGTGGAGCCCTGGAGCCAGTTGGGCAGTTGGCAACTGAGTTGGGACTAGCAGTCTTCGCAGCGGGGCCAGCTGATATCTGCAGCCGTGATGACGGAATTGCGTGGACTGGAAGCGTTGTGTTCGATGGAGGACGGTATGCGTCTCAAGCAATCCGGCAGGTTGTTGATGGGACTCTCGGAGAGGGTTCGACTCTGACCTTTGGGACTCTGCAGGGACTCAATGGAGGTGAGCTGTGCGACGCTTCGGCGGAGTCTCAGGCTCTACTAGATGCCGCCTTCGTAGCCGTAGCGACCGATGGTGAGCTCCTAGGTGTCCTGGGTGGCATTTCAGGAGAGGCCTACTCGGGAGGTTGACCGATAGGTCAGTCGGCTGATCTGATCGGGACCGGCGGCGGATTACCGTCGCCGGTCCCGGCCGTCGAACTTGCAGGCATCACCAAGCGCTTTGGCGCAGTTGTTGCGTGTGAAGGTGTCGACATGGTCTTTCGTCGCGGCCAGATTCACGGCATTCTTGGTGAGAACGGTGCTGGAAAATCCACCCTGATGAAGATCCTTATCGGGCTCGTGTTACCCGATGAGGGAAGGATCGTTGTTGATGGAGTAGAGCGGCGGATCCACGACCCCCTAGCGGCCGCTGACCTGGGTATCGGAATGGTTCATCAACACTTCAGCCTCATTGAGGCACTTTCTGTCTGGGAGAATGTGGCTCTCGGTGAGAAAGGGACTTTGGATCCAGGTGCAGTCCGTGAGCGCATCGAGAATATCAGCGAGCAATATGGGCTAGCGATTGACCCAGATGCCCGTGTTGGGGACCTCCCTGCTGGCCTGCGGCAGCGCGTGGAGATCATCAAGTGCTTACGGCGAGATCCACAGATCTTGATCTTTGATGAACCGACTTCAGTCCTCACCCCGGACGAGTCGGAACAGCTGTTCAGTTCATTACGAAATGTGGTGGCCGCTGAAGGGCGTGCTGTTGCCCTGGTCAGTCACAAGCTCAACGAGATGCTTAGTGCAGCAGATGAAATATCGATCATGCGGCAGGGCCGGTTGGTCGATCGCCAGCTTCCATCCGAAACCAACGCCCGAAAGTTGGCGAGGAGCATGGTTGGCCGAGACGTGTTGCTTCGGTCCGAGCGTGCTGTCCTAGGTCTTGTTGGAGATGACGAACAGGGGCATCAAGACGCGGGGTCGCCTAGTTCTTCGGGCCCGGAAAGCCAACATCCGACCCTCCGGATTGAGGAGGCTGTTGCACGCGGCCCAGAAGGCACCAAGGTCCTTGATGGTCTAACGATCGAGTTGCACCGGGGCACAATCGTCGGTTTAGCGGGCGTAGAAGGAAACGGGCAGCGCCCCTTAGGCGATCTCCTTTCCAGCCTCTTGCCGTTGGAGTCCGGGCGGGTAGAGGTTGACGGTCACGCTGTCCCAGCAGGCCGACCCGGAGCTATGGCCCAGGCGGGTATTGGGGTGATTCCAGAAGATCGACACGACAGTGGAGTTGTCCTTGAGATGACGGTCGCCGAAAATCTGGTTATAACTAATCCGTATTATGTGACCAGAAGGTCTTTGATCGACGCTAAGCGCCTTGCCGCGTTTGCTCGGGAAATAATCGAAGAGTTCGACATCCAGTGTGACGGGCCGGCTGCCCCGATGTGGTCGCTCTCGGGAGGCAACCAACAGCGTGTCGTTCTCGCGCGAGAACTCGCGCAGAACCCGAAGGTCCTTGTTGCAGCCCAGCCGACCAGGGGACTGGACGTAGTTGCCATCGAATACATGAGCAACCGGTTGAGAACTGCAGCCGAAGAGGGTGTCGCCGTCCTGCTTATCTCGAGTGAGTTAGAGGAGATACTGGACCTCTCTAATCGAATCGTTGTACTTCGAGGAGGACAAGTCGCCGGAGAAATGTCTCGGAGTGAGGCGAGCCTCGAGAATCTTGGGCTTCTGATGGGTGGCTCGACCGGATGAGAACCGGTACGACGGAAGTTGCTCCGACTTCTAAGACTTGGCGGCGTATGCGTCTCGGCGAGTGGATAGTTCTATACGCGCTGAGCATTTCAGTTGCCTTGCTGATTGCCGGGACTTTGGTTGAGGCAACCGGTGGAGATTGGCACCCGGTGCTCAGCGCCCTTCTTGACGGGAGCGTTAGACGGCCTGGCCGCTGGGGGGAGACGCTGGGTGTTGCGGGTCCACTGCTCCTAGTTGCGTTGGGGACGATGGTTTCTGGGAAGGCGGGTCTCGTAAACATCGGCCAGGAGGGACAACTCCTCTTTGGAGCGGCTGTGGCCACCTATTTCTCATTCCTAATTGGTGGCCCGGGGCCTCTCAACGTCGTACTGATCCTCTTATTCGGGGCTATTGGAGGAGCAGCCTGGGCAGGGATTGCCGCTGGTCTCCGTTATTGGAGAGGTGTTCCAGAAGTCCTGTCGACACTCCTGCTTGTCACGGTTTCCATCCAGACGGTGGCTTACGGAATGAGGTGGGAGTGGTTGCTGTTGGCTCCACAGAGTTCCAGGGGCAATCGGAACCAAGTCAGCAAACAGCTGGCTTCTGACAATCGCCTACCCAGACCCGAGATCTTCGGAAATGATTTTCCTCTTACGGTCTACATCGGCATAGTTCTAGCACTCCTCCTCGCGTTTGGGCTTGGGCGAACGGTCTGGGGGCTTCGACTCCGCCTGTTGGGCAACAATCCACGTGTTGCGAAGCGCTGCGGTGTTTCAGAGAAGGCTTTTGGGGCCGGTGCTCTCATGATTAGCGGCGGATTTGCGGGCCTTGCGGGTGGGGCAATGCTTGCGGGAGGCGGATTCTCGTTTGGTAACTACCAGTTCATGACCGGATTTTCCGACAACATTGGCTGGACGGGTCTACTAGTCGCCCTAGTTGCCAGGGAACGAGTTCTTCTGGCCATCCCGGTTGCATTTGTCTTCGCTTGCCTCCGAACTGGTTCGAGTTTTGTTGGTAGCACAGGTGTGGAAGGACGGATCACCGACGTAATACAGGGCCTTTTGGTTCTTGCACTCCTAATCCCACCCGCAGTGATGCTCTTGCGAA
>CAWVUB010000160.1:0-3635 GCA_963933065.1 uncultured Acidimicrobiaceae bacterium
GTTGTTGAGGCGTTCGACCACGGCTGGCACTGAGTTGACTGGGTAAAGGCTTTGGTCGGGATAGACCTGGCCAGCCAGGTTGGCGTCCCCGGCCACTTGCCAGCCTGATAGATAGAGCGCCGGAAGGCCCCCCTTGACGTACTGGATGGCCTGCCCTCCAGTCATGGCACCCAGAGCGTGGACGTAGTCCGTGCCCTGTAGTTTTTCCCAGAGAGATTGGGCGCCGTGTTGGGCGATCGAACACTCTGGCAGGATTGAACCCCTAAGGCGAACGACGTCATCGGCCGTGTAGTCGCGGATGATTCCATCCCAGCGTGGGTTCTCAGCCCAGTCTTTTTCTAGGGATACAACCTGATTTTCGAAGGTGCTGCGCATTGGACCTCGCTTTGTGGTGGATTTCTACTATCAGGATCTGATTAGGAAAGTCACTTAAGTAGTTCTCTGTTGGGTCTGTCCATCTATCAGTCGAGCAGCTCATAGGCGGGGAGCGTGAGGAACTCGATGAATTCGGAGCCCAAGGCAACCTGTTCGAACACGGACCTAGCTTTGTCGAATGGCAGTGCCCCAAAGGCTTCGTCGCCAAGATCGGTGGTAAGGATGGCTAACTGGTCGTCGACCGTGGCTCGAACTAGGTCTGCTGTGACCGTGGTGCCGTCCTCGAGGAGGCGGCCGTGCTGGATCCACTGCCAGATCTGGGCCCGACTAATCTCGGCTGTGGCCGCATCTTCCATGAGGTTGCAGATAGCTACTGCGCCTGTGCCTGAGAGCCATGAGGCGATGTAGTGGAGACCGATGTAAACGTTCGTTTCGAGGCCTTCTCGTGTGATCATGCCACCGGTTTGGTCAACTGACAGGAGGTCTTCTCCGGTGATCTGAACATCTGGACGTTGGCGGGCGATCTGGTTGTTTTTCTCTCCTAGAACGGCGTTGAACTCCGCTTCGGCCACTTCGACTAGGTCCGGATGGGCAACCCAGGTGCCGTCGCACCCGTCCTCGGCTTCTCGACGCTTGTCCTCCCTTACCTTGCTTAGGGCTTGAGCGGTAACCTCAGGGTCACGACGGTTGGGGATGAAGGCGGCCATGCCGCCGATGGCGTGGGCCCCCCGTTTGTGGCAGGTGGCCACCATGAGTTCCGTGTAAGCCCGCATGAACGGGGCGGTCATGGATACGTCGGATCTGTCGGGTAGCACAAATGTTGGATCCTCTTTGAACTTTTTGGCCACACTGAAGATGTAGTCCCAGCGTCCGGCGTTTAGTCCCGCAGAGTGTTCACGCAGTTCGTAGAGAATTTCGTCCATTTCGAAGGCGGCCGTAATGGTTTCAATGAGCACGGTGGCCTTGATCGAACCGCGTGGTACGCCTAACGCATCCTGAGCGTGACAGAAAACGTCGTTCCAGAGGCGTGCTTCTAGGTGGTTTTCGAGCTTGGGCAGGTAGAAGTATGGCGCTGAGCCAACGTTGAGGGCTTTGTGAACGTTATGGAAGAAGACCAGTCCGAAGTCCACAAGGCTGGCCGGCGCTGGCCGGCCATCGACCTGAACATGCCGTTCTGGCAGGTGCCAACCCCGAGGACGAACAACCAGTGTTGCGGGGTCGTCATTGACCGCGTAGTCCTTGCCATTGTGCTGCAGTGTCAGATTGCAGCAGATGGCGTCGCGAATGTTCACTTGAGCATTGAGGATGTTTTCCCAAGTTGGGGTGCTGGAGTCTTCCAAGTCCACCATGAAAACTCGAGCTCCAGAGTTAAGGGCGTTGATCATCATCTTGCGGTCGGGTGGACCTGTGATCTCGACACGCCGGTCTAAGAGATCTTGTGGAGCCGGGTCGACGGTCCAAGTGCTGGAACGGATTTCCACTGTCTCGGACAGGAAGTCGGGGCGCTTGCCGATGTCAAATTGGTCCTGCCGGATGCGGCGGTCATGCAATAGATCGTCACGTTGGTCGCGGAACGCCCGCACCAGGCCGCCAACGAACACTGTGGCCGCAGGGGTGAAGACCTCCTCGCAGAGGTGATGTTCGGAGATCTCGATGCCGTTCAGGTCGGTCATGGAGCAACCCTTCCAAGGAGTGATTCTTTACTGATACACCGTATTTGTGTGAGTATTGGGGATATTTCGACTTGTAAGTGCGTTATTGGATAATAAAAAACACATAGTCTGTCACTCAGTCGAAAAAGAGTAAGAGTTCTGCCTGCTGTTGCGTTAATAAACAGGAACAATGAGACAGGGAAGGGAGCCCACCATGGGTGCGCAGGCCTTAGATCTGGTGCTTCTCGGTCACCGCCTGCGTCACCTCCGTAGAGGGGCTGGCCTTACGTTGGCTGTGCTGGGGGACCGAATTGGACGTCCGGCTTCTTACCTTTCCCAGGTTGAGAATGGTCGAATCGAACCCAAAATCGGTGTACTTGGTGAACTTGCAGAGGTTCTTGGGTGCGCAACAGCGGATTTCTTCGACCCGCAGCCGCCTAGCCGGCGATCCGCACTTCAGATGGAGTTGGACCGCCATCAGAGAGGACCTTGGAGATCGACACTGGATCTACCTGAATTGCGAGCCAGCGCCCGAATCGACGACGACGTACTTGAAGTCATTGTCGGCCTTTATCGGGTGCTGCCTGATGTGGAGGTCAGCCGGTCGGGCCTAGCCAACCTCGAGGCGGGCGACCGTGCTCGACTGGCCAATATTGCTCTGAGAACCGAGATGAGAAAGCGGGACAACTATTTCGCAGAGATTGAACGGTTGGCGGCCGAGGACTTGGCGTCAGCAGGCTACGGCGGTGAAGGGCCACCCACCGAGAAAGACATGGCGGACTTAGCTGCTCACCACGGTTTCACAGTGGAGAGAGTTAAGGGCATGCCCCGGACTGCCCGGTCAGTGACTGATACTCGGCGAAGAGTTATCTACATACCGCAGCGCGACGACCTGAGTGTTCGGGCGGCACGCTCCGTAGTCCTCCAGACACTCGGTCATTTCGCTCTGGAGCACGCCGAAACCACCGACTTTGAGAGCTATCTCCGCCAGAGGATCGAGTCCAATTACTACGCAGCGGCTGTCCTCATCCCGGAACAGGCTGCCGTCGACTTCCTATCTTCAGCTAAGGATGACCACGATCTCTCCATCGAGGACCTTAAGGAACGCTATTACGTCTCTTATGAGATGGCGGCGCACCGATTTACCAATCTGGCTACCCGTCACCTTGGACTTCAGGTGCACTTCATTCGGACCGATCCTGAAGGCACTATCACCAAGGCTTACGAGAATGATGGGCTCCATTTCCCGAGGGACCTTGATGGTGGTCTTGAGGGAGCCCGCATAGGGCGGCAGTGGGGCGCCCGTCAGGCATGGGACGGTTCCGACCTTCTTCATTACCAGCACACCATTACTGGTGTTGGTGAGTACTGGTGTGTGACCTATGTGGAAAACGCCACTGAACGAACCCCGTATGCGGTAACTATCGGATGCCAGGCTATTGACGCCGGGTTTTTTCGAGGAGGCGACACTCTTCGCAGCGTGAAGGTCGCCGGTGAAGAGGATCATGCCGAGCCTGACTTGATGCGGCGATGGGAAGGGGTGGCATGGCCTTCGGCTTCCGAACGTAGTTTTGTGCTGACCGCCCTACCGTCGGCGTCGAGCAACTT
>CAWVUB010000161.1:0-3615 GCA_963933065.1 uncultured Acidimicrobiaceae bacterium
ACCGGGCTGGACCGGTAGGGAGGGGACTAGATATTCGACCTCGACCAGTGTTTCGCTTGCGTCAGTTCCAGTGGTAGAACGGTCTTTGTGAGCCAGGCCCCGGGTCGTAGCGCCGGAGTTGATGCTGGCCACATGTGTTCCGTCGGCCCGGTACAACCCAAGGGCCACTGTCACTGGTTCGCCAGCCGTTTGACCGTCGTAGCGCACTCGGATGGATGCCGGTTGTCCTGACCCCACGGTGTCGGTTGGGTGACCGTTGATATCGACTAGTTCCGCGGACTTCACAAGGTCCTGAGTTGAGAGTCGCTCAAAAGCTGGACGAGCACTGCTGGCCGTCCTGTCGACGGGTGCCCCGGGCCCGGCACCAGTGGCGAAGCGGTCGATGACCTCAGATGAAGGACCGATTGCCCGCAGAGTTCCCTGTTGGATCCATGCCGTCTGGTCGCAGAGCCAGCCCACCATGTCGAGGTCGTGGCTGACTACCAAAATTGTTCGCCCGTCGGCTTTGAGTTGGGCAAAGCGCTCCAGGCACCGCTTTTGGAATGTCAGGTCTCCTACAGCCAAGACCTCGTCAACCAATAAGATCTCAGGCTCAACGTGGATGGCAACCGAGAACCCGAGGCGAACGTACATGCCTGACGAATAGTTGCGGACTGGTTCGTCTATGAAGCGTTCCAGCTCGGCGAAGCTGACGATCTCTTCGAACCGACTTCGGATGTCACGGGCTGTGAAGCCGAGGATTGCTCCGTTCAGGTAGATGTTCTCTCGACCAGTTAGTTCGGGGTGGAAACCGGCGCCCAACTCGAGTAGCGCTGAGAGGCGACCATCAACGGCTACCGAGCCTTCGTCGGGACGCAGGATTCCAGCGAGAACCTTAAGAAGCGTGCTTTTGCCGGATCCGTTACCGCCGATGATACCGAATGTCTGTCCTTGTCTGATGTCTAGTGAGAGGTTGCGAAGCGCCCAGAATTCCTCGTAACGGGTGCGATGGCCAGCCAGCATTGTCGCCTTCAGCGTCCAGTTCCGATCATGAGTGAGGCGAAATTTCTTACCTAGTTTGTCCAGTAATACAGCTGGAGATGCCGTCATCTCAGACCTCCTCTGCCATTCGGGGTTCGAGTCGGTGGAAGATCCAGAAACCGACCATCAGGACGACCCCGGTGACGGTGACGAGAGCTAGCCACCGCTCAGTGGAGGGCAATCTCAGGTCGTATAGGACATTGCGGTAGGCCTTAGCCCAGGAGACCATTGGATTCAGTTGGTAGAGAGTCCGATATCCGATTCCCAAGAACTCTCGGTCAGCGGGAACCATGTTCAGGGGATAAAGAATAGGTGTAAGAAACATCCAGGGAGCTAGGGCCACACCCAGGAAGTGCTGGATGTCGCGAAAGTAGACGTTGGCAGCGCTGACCATCAGCGCTAGGCCCACGGTGAACAGCAGTTGGAGCGCCATCAGAATCAGCACCACGGGGATCCAAGCGAAGGCCATGTGTCCTTCAATTGCTGCAATAAGCAGTAGAAGGACTGCCATCTCAACCAGCAGTGTGAGGAACCGGGCTAGTACCGCCGAAGTCGGAAGTACCCATCGGGGGAACCAGATCTTGGTGATTAACGGGCCGTTGGCAGTGATCGACCGGGTGGCTTCGGTGAGGCTGGTTACGTGGAACTGCCATGGAAGGAGGGTGACCAGGAGGAATACAGCGTAGGAGCGCAGGCCGCTGGGGTCGCCAGTACTGGGCTGGATCCGAAGGAACACCGAGAACACCGCTGAGTAGACGACTACGGCCACCAGTGGATTGAGGACTGACCAAGTCCAACCGAGTGCTGAGCGCTTGTACTTGGAGCGCAGGTCGCGCATCGTCAGATTGATTAGTAGGTCGACCTGAAGGAAGCGGACCAACCCAGGGAGCAGGTCTCGGCGTGATCGGGGGACCCTCGGGGAGGTTGCCACCGGATGATCTTAGCGGTCGGTCTGAATCCATCCCGGGCGCCTTCTACGCTGGGGGGATCTCAAGTCTGACCGTTTGCTGAATTGGGTTCCATGAACCGAGTGCTGTGATGTCGAAAACATCTGTTCCTAGGAGCTCCTTTTGGGGCATAGGAGTCCGTAACGCGTACCTGCGCCTGTGGAAGTCTGGCTTTCGCTGGCTGTACCTACTCGACGCGATTGGCATTCTTGGGGTGGTGGCACTCGTGACGCTGGTGCGGTTCGGTACTAACTGGCCGGCCCCGCTGGACACGATGGTTGGCATGGTGGTGGCCACCGTGGTGCTTCAGGTCGTCTTTTACTTTGGAGGGCTCTATGAGAAGCAGGTCCGGCTTGGCCATCGAATGTGGTTCTCCCGAGTAGCCGGACTAACGCTGGTCGGTCTGGTGCTGGGCCTGCTGGTGGTACTTCCCAGTGGCCGGTATGCAGTACCGCGGGCCAATCTGGCTGCAGTGGGTGTAGGTGTGTCGTTGGTGGCTACCGGAACTCGGCTGCTTTCTCGTCGGCTGCGATCCCGACGATATGGACCTCCGCGTGTTTTGTTGGTTGGGAGTCGAAGTGAGACTGACCTGGCAGCTGCCCATTTGACTGAAAGCGATCGGACGGCCGTGGTGGCCGGTCACGTTCAGGTTGACGCTGATCTATGGGAAGTAGCGGAATATCATCGAGTGACTGACGTGGTTTTCGTGGATGACGTGTCGGTGGCAGATTTGTTACCTGAGCCAGTGGCTTCTTTGGACGCAGCAGATCGAGGTGTCTACCTCCGAGTGACGGCAACTACTGCACTCCTCGGACTCCGGGACGTCCGAGAAATTGGTGGCATGCCGTATGTGACTGTCCGCACGCGTGCTCTGAGGCCTCACCAGATTCGTCTCAAGCGTTTAGTCGAGTTGGTGCTGGTTTTGATTGTTGCACCTTTAGTTATCGGCTTGATAGTCGTGGTTGCTGCCTACCTTCGGATAATGGCTGGTAGGGGAGTGCTTTACCGCCAAGTCCGAACCGGACAGGGTGGAAGACCGTTCACCTTGGTCAAGTTTCGTACGATGCACAACAATGCTGAGGCCTTTGGTGGGGCTCGACTGGCTGACCGGTCTGATGACCGGGTGGTCAGGGGCTGCGCTTGGTTGCGTCGGACTCGACTCGACGAGTTGCCACAGTTCGCTAACGTGGTTAGCGGCCAGATGTCACTCGTAGGCCCACGGCCTGAACGCCCCGAGTTGATTGCCCAGTTTGAGGCAGCCATTCCGGGATATGGGCGACGCCACGAGATACCTCCAGGATTAACTGGACTGGCCCAGGTCCGTGCGGGTTACCACACTGACCCTGCATACAAGTTGGGACATGACCTCCAGTACTTGATGTCATGGTCACCAATTCTTGACCTGCAGATCCTGTTCCGGACTGTTGCTGTGGTGTTGCGTGGCTTCTAAGCCGGGAGGCTTCTGACATGCGTGCTCGAGACGTGGCCGTTGTGATACCGGCACGCAACGAGGGATCGACACTGGAAGCGGCAGTTCGGTCCGCCTTGGCTCAGGAGGTCCCATCTGGTCTCGAGGTCTGCGTGGCGGTGGCTCCCTCAGATGATGATACGCGGGCGGTGGCCGACTATCTGAAGACAGTCGACTCGA
>CAWVUB010000162.1:0-3599 GCA_963933065.1 uncultured Acidimicrobiaceae bacterium
AGCGCTCGCCTCACACGCGAGAGGTCACTGGTTCGAGTCCAGTACGGTCCACCACTCTGACCAGCGCATTTGTCTGATTCTGGTCATTCGTCGTGCTGCTGATGCTCGCCAATTGCTCGCCAGTTAGCCCCTTTAGTTACGGCGCCTGGCCAGACGCTCTCTTGGCCGTCGGCGACCGTCTAACCGTCGAAGGAACAACGATTGAAGTCCTCCAAACGGGCGACTACGACAGAATCCGTATCTCCAAGGCGGCACTGGTGTCCAGCGGAGACTCCTAACCCTCCCCAGAACGCCTGCGTGTATCTACACCTAGGGGTTCGTACCTCACCCCGCCCCCCTCAGGGGAGGGGTGACAGACTCCAACCGTGAGGAAGTACGCGGCTGCGGTGACGGTCTTGTTGGTCGTCTCGGGGTGTGGCGGCAGTTCCGACACAGCAGCACCAACCTCAACCTCGGCTGAATCAACGACCACGACCGCGACTACGACATCAACCGCTAACACGGCGCCGACCACGACACCAACCACGAACGCGGTACCGACCACGACGGTGGCGCCGACAACAACCGCGGTACCGGCGACGACCACGGTGGCTCTAACTACAACTACAACACCAGCGAGTGTTGCAGTCCCGTCTACCGCCGCGGTTCCACCTACAACCACAGCGGAGCCGGCGACGACAACCGTTCCAATCGCTACGACAGTCGTCGATCTGGCGTCGACCACTGTGCTGGCCGGACCACCGCCCTCGCCCATCCAACTGGAACCCGAGGAGAGACTTCGGGTGGTGCTCACTGGGGACTCGATCACCGACCAGATTTCGCCCTACCTGAAGTGGATCCTTGGCCGGTTCGCCGACGTTGAACGGCGTCACTTCGCCGGCACTGCCCTGTGCGACTGGTTCGCCGACCGCGGCAGCGACCTTGGTTTTGAGAATCTTGAGGAGTGGAGCCCTCACGTATATGTAGTCGACCACGGTGGGAACGCTCTGACCCCGTGCATGGCTGACGCCGATGGGAGGCCGCTACGCGGCGAGGCCTATGAGGAGAAGTACCTTGCCGACAGCGAACGCCTCGTCGACCTAGCGACACGCACTGAGAGTCGGGTGCTGTTCGTCGACCAACCGGTGAGTCGGGGAGACCTGGTCTCGGGGACCCACCCAGTCTTCCGGACCATGCCCGAGCGACATCCCGGTGGGAACGTCCGGTTCCTCTCGACTTGGGCGTCGGTGTCGCCGGGCGGACACTTCCTCCAGTCTGCGCCTTGTGAGGCGGTAGAGCCCGGCTGTATCGACGGGATGGGGGAGTTGCGGTCCCCTCCGCCCTACGGCCATCTGGAGGCCCTCGGAGCCTGGCGGTATGCGAAGGCCATTGTTGAGGAGTTTGTGACCGCTGGCTGGGTCGATGCCACAATCGTCGACCTAAGCGATCGGGCTATGCCATAAACCGGGATCGGTCCAGGACAAGTCCGCCTGTACGTATCTACACCTAGGCCATCAGAGACACCCCCGCCCCCCCTCAGGGGAGGGGTGGCAAACTCCGAGAGAGGAGCCCATTCCCGTGTTGGTCGACAACCTTTACCGTTTGAGGAACTAAGCCGTGCCCGACATCAAGATCGAGATTTGTATCCGGGCACCACTCCCTGTGGTCTGGGAAACGGTGGCCGACGTTCGGACCCACACCGACTGGATGGCCGACGCCGAATCAATCACTCTGACGTCCGATTGCTCATCAGGCGTCGGCACAACGTTCGACTGCGTGACGAGAATTGGACCATTCCGCACTGTTGACCGTATGGAGATCACCGAGTGGGTCGAGGAGAGGACGATGGGTGTCGCCCACCGGGGCCTTATTTCAGGCAGTGGCCGATTCACTCTCCGGGAGGCAGGTCCATCGGAGACGGCCTTCTCGTGGGAGGAGTCTCTGACGTTTCCTTGGTGGATCGGTGGAGGCCTGACGAGCATCGGAGCTAGGCCCGTCTTGAAGGCGGTCTGGCGAAGAAACCTCCGTCGGCTCTCCCGACTCGTGGAGGACCGTTACAGATCGTGAGAATGACAACAGTGTCCAACCGGGTGGCGTGTGGGATCGTCGGACGTATCGCCCGCCAGGTGCCTGCGGGTATCAGCGATGGACGAGCGAGGCGACAGTTCCAGCACCGTGGCCATAAGGGCGGTGCTGACCGGTGAGACACCCCACTACAGAACCAAAACCTAAGTGGGTGGTTCCGGTCGTAGGATTGTGGAGCCGAGTCAATCAGGCTCGGATTTCATACAAGCAACGAAAGTGAAATCATGCCTACTGGCACCGTAAAATTTTTCAATTCCGAGAAGGGCTTCGGATTCATCTCCGTTGAGGGAGGCGAGGACGTGTTCGTCCACTACTCCAACATCGCGGGCGATGGCTACCGCAGCCTCGACGAAGGCCAGAACGTCGAGTTCGAGGTTGGCCCCGGCAAGAAGGGCCCGGAAGCTCTCAACGTCCGCGCGGTCTAACCCCCCCAGTGATCGCCCCCGTCGCTGGCTCATAGGCAGCCTTCGGCGGGGGTCTTTATCTCTATTCTCCCGCACCGATCTTCGGCCCCATAAGGCTGGGACGTTGACGTTCGTTGCCTATTTGTCCTTCTTTGCCTGTCTCTTATCTTTCGCGGACAGGTCAAAATGACCTTAGGTGCGGATATCAACTCCAGCACAGATCATGGGTTGCCAACCCAGATGTAGTGATGTGGGAAACTTTCTTCACCGAGGACATCGCTGAAGGGGTGGGGTACTGGAGTGAAGAGATGCCGTAAGGGGCCAGGTTGCCCGGCTGCGTGTATCTACACCTTGGGGTTCGTTTCTCACCTCTCCCCCCGGGGGAGGGGTGACATATTCAAGTGATGAGGACACTCGCAGTGGCCATGGCGCTGGTTCTGGTCGCATCGGCTTGCGGCGGGGGTTCGGACCCCGCCGAGTTGGAGGCCTTGCGGGAAGAGGTTGCAACCCTTCAGGCGCAGGTGGCGGCAGCCACTCAAGACTCTGAGTGGCCAGATGAGTATCAGACCCTTTGGGTGGATATCTGCCAACTGATCCTTGCGGACGCGGTGGCTGGAGATGGGCTGTCTGCTTCTGATATTGCTGATATTTGCCGATGCACTTTAGATGGACTGATGAAGGCCTTCTCATTGAAGGACTACGAGTCGTGGCAACAGGACCTCAAGGACCGTGCTGCAGCGCCCTATGTCACCATGTGCTGGCCCAAGGGATGACCCTGCCTACGCGTATCTACCCTTAGGGGCTCCGGTTGTCGTGTTGCACCCGGGTAGGAGAAGTTGGGGTGGCGGGAGCAGACCCGGAGCCGGTTGGAATAGCGAAAGACCTGAGATGCGCACTGCCTATCTGATTCTCACCGTTCTGCTGACTGGAGCGCTCCTGGCGGCGGGGTGCTCCGCGTCTGAGGAGACTGTGGCGCGAGGAGTTACCACGGCGACCACCACGTCCGGCGCTTCGACGACCACGATTGCTTCCACGACCACGGTCGCGCCTACAACCACTGCCGCGCCAGCGAGTACCGCAGCGCCAGCGACGACGGCAGCGCCAGCGACGACCGCAGCGCTTACAACCACC
>CAWVUB010000163.1:0-3578 GCA_963933065.1 uncultured Acidimicrobiaceae bacterium
CAGTGACCGAACGAGGGGTGACCTTCATTGGGCCGCCCCCGGAAGCCATTGAGATCATGGGCGACAAGATTAGTGCTCGACTCGCAGCCGAGAAGGTCGGAGTGCTCGGTGTCCCCGGCACTACAGAGTTCATCACTAACCCAGAACAAGTGAAGGCCTTTGGCAACCAGCACGGTTACCCCTTAGCCATAAAAGCAGCGTTTGGCGGCGGTGGACGCGGCATGAAAGTAGTAGCCGAAGAGTCAGCCATCGAGGACGCCATTGAATCCGCGCAACGCGAGGCAATGGCCTACTTCGCTCGCGACGAAATCTACATGGAGCGTTACCTGACCTCCCCTCGACACATCGAAATACAGGTGCTCGCCGATGCCTACGGCAACGCTGTCTACCTCGGCGAACGCGATTGCTCAGCCCAGCGTCGGCACCAAAAACTTATTGAGGAGGCCCCAGCACCAGATCTTCCCCACGATGTCCGGATTGCAATGGGTGAGGCTGCTGTTGTGGTGGCGCTCAGTTGCGGTTACACAAACGCTGGCACCGTCGAGTTTCTTTATGAAGATGGCGTCTTCCACTACCTTGAGATGAACACCCGACTCCAAGTAGAGCATCCAGTTACCGAATTGGTTACCGGTCTAGATCTTGTAGAACAACAAATCAGGATCGCATCAGGAGAAGCCCTGAGTTTCTGCCAAGACGACATCGCCATCTCTGGTCATGCCATCGAAGTGAGAATCAATGCTGAAGACCCAACCGCTGGTGCATTCCTGCCCTGTCCGGGACGGATACAAGCGCTACGGGTACCCGACGGCTTCGGCATACGGTTCGACGGAGGATACGAAGCAGGCGACGAGGTCAGCCAGCACTACGACAATCTAGTTGGCAAGTTAATAGTCTGGGGCCGCAATCGGGACGTGGCCATCCGTCGAACCCTGAGGGCCCTGGCCGACTTCGATATCCAGGGAGTTGCCACCACCATCCCAGCCGATATCGCCATCTTGGAACATCCGGACTTTTGGGCAGTAGCCCACTCCACCAAATGGGTGGAGGAAACCCTCGATCTATCTGATTTGACTACCTCGAGTGGCCGGAGCACTGCAAACGATGACGACGCCACGCCTACAACCCGACGGGAAATCTCTGTAGAAGTTGATGGCCGCCGGTTCGCTGTAACCATGTGGGTACCACAAGACAGTCCATCAGCGGGGTCGACTAGCCGCCCCAGGGTGAGGCGGTCCGCTGGCAGAACACCTCAGGGCGACGGCCAAGTCACGGTTCCCATGCAGGGCACCATCGTTAAGGTATTAGTTGCTGTAGGTGACCAAATAGAGGCCGGAGACCCGGTATGCGTACTGGAGGCCATGAAGATGGAGAACAACGTGGCAGCCAGCAAGGCCGGAACGATCACTGAAGTGCTTGTGGGCCTTGGTGATTCTGTCGGTGCTGGCGATGTGGTGGCAGTAATCAAGTAGCGCCTAACCCTGACGGGAAAACCACTACAGGCGCTATTCGGCGGCGTCAGCCAGTGCCTCGGCCAAAGTTGGGTGGACGAAAAGACTTTCCTTGATGTCATGCACGGTAAGCCCTGAACTCACCGCCAAAGCGATAATGGCAATCAGTTCGGCAGCATGGAGTCCCACAATCGAACCACCGAGTACTACTCCAGTGGCAGGATCCGAGACAATCTTTATGAAACCTCGCGGGTCATCATTAATGACAGCCTTAGCCGAGGCGGTGAACGGAACCTTGGTAACCCGAATTTTTCGGCCCTCAGCAAAAGCGTCAGCCTCAGCCAAACCCACATCGGCAATCTCTGGTTCCGTGAACACCGCCGAAGCGGCTTTGTCGTAGTCCAGCACGCGGTGCCGCCGATCATCACTAAGCCCCATGGCATGCTCAGCAATCTTGCGTCCCTGCATCTGAGCAACCGACGAGAGTGGCAGTTTTCCAGAAACATCACCGGCGGCGTAGATGTGCGAGACACTGGTACGGCAGTAGGAATCAATGGGGATGTAGCCGTCTTTTGTCTCAATGCCGACATTGTCAAGCCCGAGGCCCTCACTATTAGGGAGCGAGCCGACAGCCAAAATTATGTGACTACCAGTCGCCATTCTCCCATCGTCGCAGTGAACGGAAACTTCGTCACCATCACGCTCAATCGACCGAGCACGAGCGCCTTTATAGAGATGAACACCTCGTCGCAGGAAGTCAGTTTCGAGGGCTGCAGCAACCTCGGGATCTTTCTGCGGGAGAACCTGCTGACGACTCACCACAAGGGTCACCTCACAACCAAAGGACTTAAACATGTGAACGAACTCGACTCCGGTGACGCCGGAACCGATAACAATTAGGTGGTCGGGCATCTCTGCAGGCGGGTAAGCCTCACGGGTTGTGAGAATACGCTCACCGTCTACAGGCGCCCAATTAGGAATACGTGGACGGCTACCGGTAGACAACACGACCACATCGGCTTCGATTTCCTCGTGGCCATCAAGGGTCTCAGCCACCACCTGATGAGGTCCCTTCAGCGAGCCGGTTCCCTTAATGACACGTACCCTCTGGCCCTCAAGCATTGAGGAAGTAGAACGGCCAATACGGTTTTCAACCCCAGCCAGCCGGGAGGCAAGGTTGTCAACGTCGATTCGGGGATTCACGTTACCGAGGCCCATGCGACCGGCCCGGGCTAAGAACGACATAGCACCACCAGTGGCGATCATGGACTTGGACGGAATGCAATCCCATAGATGAGCAGCCCCACCAATGATCTCCTTTTCGATAAGGACGACCTCTGCACCGTGGCGGGCGGCGTAACTGGCCGCAGTGTTGCCGCCTGGGCCACCACCAATAATTACAAATCGAGTAGGGCGCACAGCCGTTCAGGCTACCGAACCCGGGAAGGTGGCGCCCGTAGAGTGCGGAATGTGTCATCGCCTTACCGACAATTACGTATTCGCCGCAGGACGATCAGTAGCGCCTGGATGCTGCTGCGGTCCGGTGACCTAACCGGGTTCAGTCGACGACTCTGGATGCGTCTGGTGAGACTCTGGAGGATCCTTAGTGGCAAAAACAGCACAATTAATTACGGAGAGTGGCGAAATCGGTGGGTCGATTTAACGGAGCAGGATCGAGATTTCGTGGCCGGATGGGTCTCGGCGACGCAGTTCGCCGTGGTGTTGGCGCATGGGCCGCCAGACGCCATGGAAGCCACACTGGCTTCTCTGGGCACTCAATTGCACCAGAAGTGGACAGTTGAGACCGAATGCGACGATGCCGCATGGATAGTTGAACTGGAGGCCGGAGTCGTTCTCCATCCGGCGGCACTGGCAACCACCGCGCGGGTTATCGACGCAGATCCGAATCTGAGACTGGTGTACGCCGACTTTGACCACCTAGAAAGCAACGGCATACCGTTTGACCCCTGTTTTCTACCCGACTGGAACCCCGATCTATTCGACGGACTGCACCGCATAGGGCCTCTAGTAGTTCGGCATCGTTCCATATCCATCTCGTTACAGGGCTCCAGATCTTCACTGCGAGGCAGTGAGGTAGCCCATCTTCCTTACGTGCTGGCATCACGGCCT
>CAWVUB010000164.1:0-3436 GCA_963933065.1 uncultured Acidimicrobiaceae bacterium
TGGTCGGTGATATAGACATTCATTCCGGTGTAGACGTCATCGCCGATATCGATAGCCAGGTGTCCCACGATTGCCGTGCCCCGTCCGATAAGACAACGGTCACCGATGCGAACCACCGGTTCGGTAAAGGTTTTTTCCCAGTTAGCCATTCCCGCTGACAGCGTCACGTGTGGTGCGATCAGAGTGTCGCTACCGATCCAAATACACCGCTCACCGAATACCGGTCCGGTCGGCCACCCAAGGCTACTCCCGCGGCCGAACCCACCGAAGTTCCGTGCCGGCCGGTGGTTGGGGCCCACTGCGGCGGCCCGGCTTGCAATAGCTGCCGCCCAGCGAACCGCTGCTCCCGTCGCTGACCAAGCAGCAGCCCTGAATCCCAACATTCCAGAAACTTAGATGGAATTAGTGTTGTCCGGTTCCAGATCGACTGACTTTCTAACGTTTCGAATTACTGGTCCTCGAGTAGTTCACCGAGGGTCGTGGCCTCTGCTTCCTCTAATATCGTGGCAGCGGTGTCCCAGAATTTTGTTTGGTCGAGATGGTATTCAACCTTCTCGGCATGCTTTGCGTACTCTCGTGGCGGTAGCGGCTCCATGGCGTGCCATGCGTGGTGGTCGCTGAGGCTCTTGCAGCGTTCGGCGTTGATCTCGCCGACGCGGAGCATCAGGTGACCGAACTTGAAGGTCTTGGGGAACTTGACCTGTTTCTCCTCCTTTATCGCGTCTGACACCCACTCCTTGACCAGTTCGATCATTTCTTCGTCCATGTTCTGACCCTTTCACAGGAGATTTGCCATGTCTTACGAACGTTGTCCGTCTCCTAAGGAGTTGAGCGGTAGTAGGAGAAAATCTTCATTTGGACCGCCCTTCTTCTCCAAAGATGCAAGTCTTGATCTCATGGAGAACACGAATGAGCCAACAGAAGGCGTTTCTCCGGTTGATCCTGACGCCGAGAAGCCGTTCCCGTTGACTACTGAGTGGTTCGAGCTTCAGAGCCAGGAGGCGTCTGAGAACTCGAGGAGAAAGAAGGTTGAACGCGAACAGGCTCGAGCCAAGAGTGGGAGAACGAAAGGTCGAAAGTGTGGCTTCCTGCGGCGTTGGTGGTCCTGGCGACCCTCATAGTCCGTTAGGAATTGATAATCCTTCAACTATCACACGAAAACTTTGGGTTCTGGATGGCTCCTAGTCCGAATAACCCTAAAGGGCAACTCCCAGAGCAGGTCAGACGCTGGGATGGATGTCTAGGTAGGTGACCTCGAGGTCGCTGGCGAGGATCGGGCCGAGCATGTCGAGCAGGCCCGTTTCAACACGCCACGCGAGGTAGGCCTCGTGGTCGGCCCGGGTAGCAAACTTCTCCCAAAGAACGATGGTGTCAGGGTTGTCGGTGTCGGTGTATGCCTCTATGGATTCGCATCCCCCGAAGGCACGGGTCGCAACCAGACCTTGATCGCTTGACAAGATGGCGAGAAGGTCGGCACCCTTGCCTGTCTGGCATTGGAAGAGAACGTGGATGGTCTGGGACATCTATTTTCACCGTTCGTTTGTGCGGGCCACGGATAGGCCTGCTGCGTGGTGAACTTTGCTATGAAGTGCGGCGAGTAGTCAAACTGGACACGTTGGTTGGTTTGGCCTAAGCACCCAGAGTCTTTCCGACGGGCGTCGTGAGAGCTCAGGGCGACCAGACTGTGGGGATGGTGGAACCAAGAGAGCGTCGACAGTGGCAGGTCGTCCTTTTCTTGGCATTGGTCGGAATGTCTAGCGCCTGGGGGATCGACTCCTCGCTTCCGGCGTTTGACGAAATGCGGCCTGATATCGGTCTCCCGCCGGGCTCCAACCGAATCACCTTGGCCATCACCGTCTTCTTCCTCGGTATGGCCGTCGGACAGCCGCTCTACGGCCCGATCGCTGACCGCTTTGGGAGGGCGGCGACCCTCAGAGTAGCGATGCTCATCTACGCCCTCGGAGCGACCGGGTCCATGCTGGCCACCGACTTCGGCTTCCTTCTGGCCAGCCGCACCGTATGGGGCGTTGGCGCCGCCGGAGCTTCTCTGATGCAACTCACCATGGCCCGGGATCTCTTCTCGGGCGACCGAATGGCCCGAGTAATGTCACACGTCTTCGCCGTGTTCCTGATCGGCCCAGTTGTCGGTCCGCTCATCGCCGAGGCCATCTTGCGATCGGCTTCTTGGCGGTGGGTGTATGCCGTCGGCATTCTCGTCTCGGTTGTTGTAATCGCAATGAGCATCCGGTTTGGTGAGACTCTTGATCCCGCTCACCGACGACCTCTTCGATTCCGTCCAATTGTCGCCGTGGCACGCCGGGTCGTCGGTAGCCGCCGATCGATGCTTTACATTGCAGCGCTGACCTTTGCTGATGGGGCATTTCTGCTTTTCCTGACAAGCACCCAGCAGGTATTTGACATCGTGTACGGGCGGGCAAATCAGTTCGCTGTATTGTTCGCTGCCTCCGCCATCGTTACGGCCGCCGGCTTCCTCTTGCTGAATCCGGCCATCGGACGGTGGGGATCTCATGCGGTAGGTTTGGCGACAGTTGGCGGCGCACTGATCGTCCATACCGTTGTACTGGTCCTGACGATGGCCTCCAACGGAGTACCTGAGTTCTGGACGTGGTACCTCCTCGTGGTGGTAGGCACCACACTGCTGGCCCTCCTCTCCCCGGTGGCCATGTCACAGGCCCTGGAACCCCTCGGTGACGTGGCCGGCACGGCAGCCGGAATCCTTGGCTTGGGGTTCCTTACCTGCGGCTCGTTACTTTCCGCGCTGGTCGGTATCCGGATCGGCGACACACCGACCCCGTGGGCTGTCGGTTCCGTCGGCTATGGCGCCATCTCCCTCGCCTTGCTCGTCGCCGCTGGACGGACCGCGGAGCCGACCGATGCTCTCCCATCGGGCTAATCGGGAACGGGCCCGAATGACTCCCTTGTCAACCTTGGTGGCCAGCTCCTCAGCCATCAGCCAAATCAGTCTGCAATTCTTTGGATGAGGAAACACCTTCGATTCGGTAGCCCATGCTTCCCTAGGGCAGGTCACACTGTCCACACTCCAATTCTCATCCCCTTCATGGAACGGATTGCGATCCACCACAGAAGGGGTACCCATGGACACCAATCAAAACAGCGCCGCCCACCTTTTCAAGGGGGTGGCAGACTGCAGGATGAGGAACCCTGCAGTTGCGTTGACGTTCTTGTTGGTTGTATCGGGCTGTGGCGGTAGTTCAGACACTGCGACACCCGCAACGACGGTTGCCCCTGCTGTGACTCAGGTTCCGACTACAAATGCTGTGCCGACAACAACGGTGGCCGTGACGACTACAGCGGCACCCACTACCACGACGACAGCAGCACCGGCGACATCAGCGCCGGTTGTCACAGCGTCATCGACCACCATGATGGTGTCGAGCAGCACCGCCCCGACGAC
>CAWVUB010000165.1:0-3424 GCA_963933065.1 uncultured Acidimicrobiaceae bacterium
CTACATTCAACGGTCGGGATACAAATTTTTCGTCAAATCCGATACGGGCCGCCTCAACCACCAGCGTCTCTCTAATTCCCACACCAGAACTGCCGACCGCAAGGGCCGCCTCGGCGATTACAGACTCAAGGCTTACCCCGGGCACCTCAGTTGGATGCTGAAGGGCTAGAAACAATCCGGCTCGAGCCCGCTCCCATGTAGGCAGCGCCAGCAGATCAAGCCCGTCAAGAGTTACTGATCCACCCGTCACCTCGTATCCGGGGCGCCCCATCAGCACATGAGCAAGCGTTGACTTCCCTGAGCCGTTTGGTCCCATCACAGCATGAACCTCACCGGGTCTAACTTCGAGGTCTACGCCGTGGAGGATGTCGGTCTCACCCACTCGGGCGGTTAGACCCTTGATCCGCAGCACGCGTTCGGTTGTCACGACTCCTCCCCCTGGAGAGTCACGTAGATCTGATCCCCTTCAATAGCCGCCATATGAACAGTTACTGGCTTCACCGCCGGCAGAGTGAGTGCCTCACCCGTGCGCAAGTCAAACAAGCTTCCGTGCTTCCAGCACTCCAGCGCGCACTCGCCAGCATCAACCTCACCTGCGGCAAGTGACACGTCTGCATGGCTACATCTGTCGTCGACCGCGTGCACCCGATCACCCAGGCGGACCAAGGCCACCGCGTGTCCGTCAAGCACGACCCGTAACGCGGCACCATCAGCCAGCTCTGAAAGCGCACAAGCCCGCAAAGCGCTCATGAGGGCTCCCCTGTTCCAGCACCCGCGCCAGAAGTTGCCCCGATCCCAGACTCAGCTGAGTCAACTTCCCGATGAGCCAAGTCACGGCGATCCAGTCGATCGGCCAGCGCCTGACGAAGGGAATCTGCTACCGCGGGATGCGGCGCTTTAGCCGCTACATCCTCAAAAAAACCCTCAAGTAAAAGCCGTTCGGCGGCAACTGTCGGCACACCTCGACTTTCTAAAAAGAACCGCTGGTCTTCGTCAACCGGTGAAACCGTCGAGGCGTGACTACAAATAACGTCGTCGGTTTCGATCTCGAGGTTGGGCACGCTCTCCGCCCACGCATCGAGCGACAACTTCACATTACGGTTGGTCTGATGGGCCACAGTTCGTACTGCCTCAGGACGGACTCGGATCAACCCGGTGTAAATCGATCGGGAGGCCCCGTCTAGCGCACCTTTGAACAGCAACTCGCTGGTGGTGTCGGGTGCCGCATGATCTTGGAACGTACGAAAATCTAGGGTCTGGGCACCCTCACCAAAGTATGCCGCAGCCAAATGACCCTCAGCACCACGACCAACGAGGCGACAATCGGTACGAGTCCGAGCGTAATCACCGCCAAGACCGGCAACGAAAGCGTCAATACGACCAGCCTGGTCGACTCGAAACGCCTGATGCCCCAACTGGAAGATCTTGGAGCCGAGTTCCTGAACTAGGCCGTGACGCAGATATCCACCGCGGCCAACAGTGGCCTCCAATACTGGGACCACGAGGGAGTCAACCTCGGTGGAAGTGTGAAGTTCGACCACAGTGGCCGCCGAGTCCTCCCCGCACCGCACCAATACTCTGGGGAAGACTGCCGCACGATCAGCATCGGTGAGAACAACAACCACAATCGGTGCTTCTAGACGCACTCCGTCGGGCACGACCACCGCCACTGGATCAGGTCCAAAAGCTTGATTTAAGTGGCCATAAAGATCCGCCGGCTCCTCGATGGCGCCACCAAACAGTGCCTCGCCATCAGAAGTATTTCCTACAGGACCCACGTACACGCCGGCATCTACCGAGTCGGACGAGGTAGTAACTTCTACGATCCAGCCGTTGCGAACAACGACTACAGCCGCCATTTCACCATAAGCGGACAAGTCTCGCTGGACAATGGTGTCAGTATCTCGCTGCGTCTTCAGCGGCGAGTAACGATCAAGGTCAACCTCGTCGATCCGAGAGTATCGCCATATTTCCTCATCGGTATCAGGATGAGCAACGCCTCCTAAACCGTCGATGGTTAAACGACGGATAGAAGCAAGCCAGTCCGGTCCAGGTAGGCCGGCCGACACATCGGCGGAAAAGGCTTTCAGGGGGGTTACCTCATGGCCGGTCCAAACAACCATCACCCTTGGGGGGGGAAACGATTGTGGCGGGTGGATCAGTCGGTCTAATGGTCGTATTTACCCTATCGCCACAGTAGTAATCCCCGGCTTGCTATCGAAGCTTGGGGACGTCCAAAAGGTCACTCGACTAAATTTCTCTTGAACTCTCCAACTCTGCGAGGTTGGGCTCCTTGGTCTGGGACCACTTGACTCGTTGACAAAGCCTTCAAATCAGAGCGGTGGGCTATCTACCAAACCCTTTCTAAAGTTAGGCCTAGCCCACTCTGTTCCGCCAACTGCTCACGGCGACGCAACTCATCAAGTTCCTGCTCCCAGATGCAGGTCTCATGATCCTCGCTGGTCATCTCCACTCCCCTCCGACCGATAGTCAGGCTGGTCGTAGCTCAGTGAGGGCTCGGGTGTTGTCACGCAATACAAGCCGTCGATCGTTTTCCGACAGATGTTCAACCTCGCCCAAGTAATGCAACGGTGTGGGCATTCCCTCCACATGGGGCCAGTCGGAGCCGAAGATCACTCGGTCAGCACCCATCAAATCGATCAGTTCATCTACATCGTCTTCCCAAAATGGGTTCATCCAAACATGCTCGCGAAACACCTGAACCGGGTCGTGTTCAAACCAGCGAGGCGTCTTTTCCCTCTGCTGCCCGAGTTTTCGGAACATGTGAGCCAGATAGTCCGACCCGTTCTCTACCGAGGCGACCCGAAGGTTCGGGAACCGGGTAAACATTTTTTCCAACGACATCGTTATGAGCCAGTCGTGCGCAGCGCGTTCGATATTGAACGCCTTAATTGATGGGCGATAGCGACCGGTGCCCGCCCCGACACCAAACGATACAAAGCCATCATCTGCGTATCCCTGAGTCTGGTAGCCGCTGTCGCCGGCGTGCACGACGGTGGTGATCCCAGCCTCATTCACTCGGGCCCAAAATGGATCGAATATCGGATCTCCGGGCGATCGGGGACCGTCCGTTGTCCACACCGGAGCGGGTCGCATAACTATTAAGCGAGCGCCGTTAGCGAGACACCAATCGAGTTCTGTAACCGCTAAGTCCACATCGGCTAACGAAAAGTACGGAGCTCCAAAAATGGTTCCGTCAGCCCCAAAACCCCAGTCCTCATGTAACCAACGGTTGAATCCAACCATCAGTGCGCCTACCGCTTCAGTGTCGCCCTTTAACAGCTCCTCATAGAGCACGCCGAGCGTCGGAAACAGCCAGATTGCCTCCAGACCTTGTTCGGCGATTACGGCTAAGCGAGCCTCACGGTTCTGGTATGCCTCAGGTAGAGGCTCTCGGTCCTTT
>CAWVUB010000166.1:0-3377 GCA_963933065.1 uncultured Acidimicrobiaceae bacterium
ACGGTGATCGGACCAAAGGCGACCCACGGAGAGTCTCGTAGGACCCTGCTTCCCGTTCCGTTGCGAATGAGCTTCCCCCACGTCACTCCCTTCTCTATTGACAGGCCGAGGAACGCCAGGCCGCCCTCGGCCAAGATGGCTGCGGCCACCCCCAGGAGCACAAGGGCTCCCATAGGGATAACCACGTTGGGGAGAAGTTCTCGAAAGAGGATGCGGGAGTTTCGTGCCCCAAGAGTCCTCGCGGCGATCACGAACTCCCTTTCGGCAAAGCTCAGTGTCGCGGCACGAGCCAGCCGTCCCACTGGGGCGATACCCCCGATGGCCAGTGTCACCGAGATGGTCAGGACGCTTCGATCGATCAGCGCGATTATGAGAATCACCAGCACCAGGCCTGGGAAGGACAGCAGGACGAGGAAGAGGAACGAGACGAGACGGTCAAACCAGCCCCTCACCAAGCCAGCGACCATCCCTAGAGTTCCTCCGACGATGAAACTCATCGTGACGGTCATGAAGCCGACGGCCAGTGAGACGCGGGCTCCGCTGACGATCCGCGAGAACATGTCGCGGGCATCTTGGTCTGTTCCGAACCAGTGGTCGGCCGACGGTGGATAGGGCGGGCGTTCTCCAGGTCGGATGAAGTAGTCGGTGGGATCTTTGAGGGGAAGCACTGGAGCAAGCAGTGCCACACCGACTATGACGATGATCCAGCCCATTGGGAGCCAGAAGCCCAGCCCGAGCCGGCGTGCCTTGACCGCTCCAGAGGACTCGTTCATCGGGGGTTCGGCTGTGAGCTTCACTGTCGGACTCTGGGGTCGATGACCGAGTAGAGGATGTCGACGACGAAATTCATGACAACGAATCCTGCCGTCAGAATCATCACCAGGGCTAGTACGACGGGGAAGTCTTCACGGAAGATCGATTCGACGAACAACTGTCCGATACCTGGGATCCCGAAAATCAGTTCCACGATCAGGGCCCCACCGAAAATGCCTCCTGCGTTGATCCCGAAAAGTGTGACCACCGAGAACAACGAGGGTCGGAGGGCATGCCGAAAAAGGATGTGCCTCCGAGACAGGCCCTTGGCCCGGGCCATCAAGATGAAGTCCTCCTGAAGGGTGGTGATCATGTCGGTCCGCAGGAGTCGCTGGTAGACAGCGGCGCCACCCAGGGCCAGGGTCAGTGCGGGAAGGACCAGCTGGTGCATGCGTTGCCAAAACGGGTCACCAGCATCGAATCTGACGGGCATCCAGCCGAGGCGGAAACCAACCACGTAGAGGATGACCACACCAAGGGCGAAGTTGGGTATCGATACGAAGATGAACGCCACTGCGGTCGACAGCCGATCTCGCGCCGTTTCCGATCTTGAACCCGACCACACACCCCAGGGGATACCGATGGCCAGCGTGAAGGTCATGGCCATTCCAGAAAGAGCCAACGTCCGGGGAAGGCGCTCCATGATGACCTCGCTTACCGGTGGCTGTCCGGAGGCCGAGAACCGGACTCCGAAATCTCCGGTAACGAAGTCTCCAAGCCAACGGACATAGCGCTCGGGCAGCGGGCGGTCGAGGTAGAACTGCTCCTTGGCTGCTTCGATTTTGGCGAGGTTCTCAGGGTTTTCGGTGTCGCCGGCGATAGGGCCGAGGATGTTGAAGAGCGGATCGCCCAACAGGTTCATAGCCCCGAAGGTGAGCATGGACACCGCGAGCAAAAGCGCGACGAGCATGCCCACCCGGAGGCCCCAGAATCTCATCTTGTTTGACGAATCGTTATCGGAGTTCCCGGCGGTGACAGTCTTTAGTTGGGGTTAGTCCTCTGCTAGCCAAATAGAACGGGCAGAAATAATCCCGTCACTCGGGCAGAAGATCCGGCGCCCCTCTGGTGTCTTCGCCTCGCAAACCCCGCGCACGTTGTTGGTAAAGGAACTCAGCCATTTGTTGTGGTTGAGGAAGACATATAGGTAGTCGTCGTGCAGCATCTGCGCCAGTTCCTGGAACAGCGGAATGCGGACGGCTTCGTCCCTTGTCGCCGTGGCCTCCAACAGCACGGCATCGCGTTCTTCGTCGCAGAATTTCGGCCAGTTAAGGGAGATGAATCCCACCGTGCGGCACATCAACCAGACGTTGTCGCCCTCGGGCCGGAACGACCCGAACTGGCGCCAGGCCATGGCGTTATAAGTACCCAGTGCAGCGGCCTGGATGTGCTGCTGTTGGTTGTTCAGGTCGAAGTCCACGTTGAACGCAACACTCCACCCCTTTTCGAACAACTCGGCCGTCCGCTGCTGGATCACAGAGCCTTCAACGAACTTGTACTCCATGTTGATCTTGCCGTTGGTGCAGTTCGCTGGCAGGTCTGCGCAGTATTCAACAGCCATGGCGACCGCCTCGTCGGGCATGTCAGCTTCCTGCTTGACAGCCGGGTTGTGATACGGGCTGGTCGATTCGAATAGTTGGTCAGCCGACGTTCCATACCCTCCGAGGATCAGCGTCAAGTAGTTCTGCTTCGGTGTGGCGTAGGCCAGGGCTTTCCGGGCCCGGATGTCATCAAACGGGGCAATGGACGAATTCAGCTGGACGAAGCTCTCGTCGCCACCGTGTGGCTTTGGGCTCCGGAGGTTGTATATCCCGTCTGAGTTCTCGAGAATCTGGATGTTCTCAGGATCGCCCATGTGGAGCGCGTGAACTTCCCCAGCGAGCAAGAGATCGGTTCGAGTGTCGGCATCCACGACGGGTATGAACTCAATCGCGTCGAGCCAAACTTCTCCGCCCCAATAGCTCTCATTGCGCACAAACCGCGTCACTGAGTCCTCGTTCCGGCTGTCGAACCGGAACGGACCGGAACCCACCGGCTGTTGATCCAGGGTTGGGTCCGCTAGTGCCGCCTCCAGCCAAGCTTTAGAAGCCACCCACCCCAACTGGGAGGTCGGGCAAAAGTTCGCCCACGAGTCGAGGAGGTTGAACCGGACCTGATAACGGTCAAGGGCTTCAAAGGCACCCTCGGTCGGATAGAACGGCTTGACGGCCAGTCCGACCAGCGGATCGTTTCGCTGGACCTCAGCGCTGTAGACCACGTCCTCGGCGGTCACCTCGTTGCCGTCGTGGAACAAAACGCCTTCACGGATCTTGTAGGTCCACGAGGTGTAGTCCTCGTTATGTTCTACCGACTCGGCAAGGGCCGGCACACATTCTCCGTCTGCAGCGCCGACCATGAGGGTTTCAAAGACAGCAGCCCCCATCGAATACCCGGCAGGTGCCGATATTGCCGATGCGGTTGGGTTGAGACCGTCGACGTCGGCCTCGATTGCTACGCGGAGGGTCCCGCCCCTCTGCGGCTTGGCTGCGGGTACGACGAGGTTGCCTTCGCCGAGCGACGAGCCGCCG
>CAWVUB010000167.1:0-3377 GCA_963933065.1 uncultured Acidimicrobiaceae bacterium
GAAAAGGCCGTGTCAGCCATCTTGATTGTCCGCCCTGATGGAGAGGTCATTGCTAAGAACTACGACCCAGGCTGGCTGTCGCTAGATGGGATGATGTTTTTCACAACCGAATCCGAGTAACAGCGAACCGACAAGGGGGTAGTTACTGCACTTTGAACGGATCTGCTACTGCTTCGTCAGACGAGTTGATCCAAGCAGTCTTCACTGAGGTGTAGTCGTAGACCGCATCGATACCACTCTCTCGCCCGCCTCCGCTGTCACGCAGCCCCCCGAAAGGGGCAACTGGTGAGGTCGTCCGGTACGTGTTTACCCAAATGATTCCTGCGGAAAGTGAGCGAATCATCTGGTGGGCTCTGTCCACAGCCGAGGTCCAGACGCCAGCGGCTAGGCCGTAAGGACTTGCGTTGGCCTTCTCAACTGCATCATCCATGTCCGTAAAGGTGGTGACGGTAAGTACAGGACCGAAGATCTCATCTCGCTGAGCTCGGACTGCTTTCGAGTGTGCCTCAAGAATGGTTGGTTCAACGAACCAACCCACTGCAGGTTCAGTTGGTCGACCACCTCCAGTTAGGACGCGACCGCCCTCAGCGGGCGCTGACCCAACGTACGAATCAAATCGTTTCAGCTGTTCCCGTGTAGCCAGTGGACCCATTTCAGACTCTGGGTCAAGAGGCGAACCCAGTCGTATTCGATCTGTTCGATTAATGAGGAGATCCATCAAGTTGTCGTAGATTTCGTGTTGGACGTAAAGCCTGGAGCCGGCTACGCATGATTGACCTGAGGCACCGAAGATTCCTCCCACGATTCCGTTTACGGCACTGTCTAGGTTTGCATCGGCAAAGACGATTTGAGGTGATTTGCCGCCCAGTTCCAAACTTACCGATGCAAAGTTTTCAGCGCTGTTGCGGACGATTGTTCGACCAGTATCTGGACCACCGGTAAAGGCAATGCGAGTCACCAGCGGATGTCTGGACAGTGCATTCCCGACGGGATGCCCGAGCCCGGTCACGATGTTGACAACCCCAGGCGGAATTCCCGCCTGGGCAACAAGCTTTCCGAACTCGAGGATTGGGACAGACCCATGCTCCGACGGTTTGATGACAACTGCATTCCCTGCAGCAAGAGCGGGGGCCAGCTTTACGGCTAGGAGCATCTGCGGCGAATTCCAGGGGACGATCGCCGCGACGACACCGATGGGCTCTCGGTAGGTGAAGATCTCCATGCCGGGTTTATCGCTCGGGAGCGTGTGTCCCTGAATCTTGTCGGCCAGGCCTCCGTAGTACCTGTAAAACGCAGGTACGTAGCCAACAGACCCGGTTGTTTCGCGAATCAGTTTTCCGGTGTCTCTCGTTTCCGCTTCTGCAAGCACCGCCACATGCTTGCTCACCAACTCGCTGAGGCGGATAAGGGCCTCACCTCGGGCCGTTGCTGTCATCTTGGACCATGGCCCAGAGCGCATAGCCTGGTTGGCTGCAATTACGGCCCGGTCAACGTCACCTTCTGTAGCAGCGGGAATTTGAGCCCATACTTCTCCAGTTCCAGGCTCGTGGGAGTCGATCCAAGCACCGTCGGATGCTGAAACCCAATCGCCGTCAATGAGCATTGGGAATTGGGGCATCATGATGTACTCCTGCTGATGCTCTCTCGGACCTGATCAATCACTGCGTGGTGTAGTGCGCTTCCGGGATGGCCTAAGTGGTCAATTACGTCGTAGTGGTTTAGGCCCGGCATCTCTACTATCGACAGAGGTAGATCATGTTCGCTCCACGACCCCAGCAAGGCCTCCTGTTGTCGATGGTATTCGGAAGTTTCGTCTCCACCCAGCGCAAGAATTAGGGGAGCTTTCGCCGTTGGTGACAGTCCGATAGGGCTGTTTCTTAGTACCTGTTCCTTGTCTAAGCGAAGGCTCTCGTTCAGGTAAGTCAGTCGTATTGGTTCAAGATCAAATAAGCCACTAATTGCTGTTCCTCCTGCAAGCACGTCACTCTCGAGGTGTCCTCCGGCCAACGACGACCAATCGGTAGCCATAAGCATCGCCACAAGATGACCACCTGCGGAGTGGCCTGTCACGTGGATTCGCTTTGGGTCGATTCCATGATCTGCAGCATTGCTGGAGAGCCAAGCCACAGCTTCCCGATTCTCCTGAACTATTTGGTCCATCGAGGCTTTCGGGGCGAGCGTGTAGTTGACCAGTGCGAAATGGATTCCTGCCTGGGTAAATGCTGGTGCCAGGTAGTGAAAGTCGGATTTGTCCTTATTTCGCCAGTAACCACCGTGGATGAAGCAAACCAACGGGGCGAGATCACCTCTCGAGGCTGCGGGGAAAATATCGAGGGTTTGTTTCGGGTTTGGGCCATAGGCAATCTCTGCGACCATCTCCTGCCGACTGGTTGTTGACTGGCTATCTCTCATGTAACGAGTGAACATTTCAAGATGGTTTGGGACGAGTGGTCGGAGGTCGTACTCGGCATCTAACTCTGTCTGGTCATAGTCAAGATAGATCTTCATCACTGCTCCGTCTGGTGGTCAGGTGGGATGTCGGTAATAGAGGAACCCTGGGACCGAGAGTGTTCCGAAGAAGGAACCCAAAGTTGGTGTCCACGGTTTAGAAATTCGCTTGCTGCGCGCGCCTCAACCACGACCCCGCGGCACAGAGCATCTTCCAGCATGGACAAGCCGTCTCGTTCATCTAATGCGTCGCCACCGACAATAAAGGTCACTGCTGTTGGTTCGGTCCGGATGGTGGTGTTGACATTTCGCTGACGTCCAAACTCCACGAAATAGCCCGCCATCTCGGTAGCCATTGTGTTGACGAGGCGCACCGTCAATGGCACTCCGGCTCGGGCTTCTGCACACGCCACGTCAAATGCCGTAATACCCGCAGTTAAAACGGACTGGCCGTTGGCGTCTACCGTTATCGAATGCTCAGCGGTGTCGGCAATCCTGAGCGGCGAAGCAGCTGAGGCTCGGACCGATTCTTCGTTGGCCATAAGCCATTCAATGGCCGGGACGTTCATCGCTTGGTTCCACCAGAGGACCCGGGTAGCCGAGTCGGTCACGCCGAAAGGGACGCCCATTACACGGAGTGCGCCCGCTCCATGTATCCGGACCTCCCACTCGCTCAGGCGGGTAGAGGTGGGAACCAGTTCAGACACGTGGGTAGATCCAATCTATCTTTCGGCCTAGAGCCAAGTCTCCGGGGAGGGGGGCGCCTTGGTAGAAAATGCCCTGCACATAGCGATGGTTGTGAGCACTGGACAACTCCATTCCAAAGTTGCTTAGGACAAATTTCCCCGCCTTGGCCGGCACCCACGAATCACCCGCGACATTGGCGCGGATCTCAGAGTACGTGTCTGTTCCGAAGTTTTGGATTCGCT
>CAWVUB010000168.1:0-3372 GCA_963933065.1 uncultured Acidimicrobiaceae bacterium
CGGTTCTACGTCGACCCGGACTTACGACTTCTGGGCTATTCCACTCTGGGTTTATGGGTGCGCCCCCTAGGGCAAAGGACACTGCACACACTCCAGTTCTCATCTCCTCGTCAAGTAGCCATCGGGGAGGCCTCCTTCTTTCTGGTAGCTGTTCTCCTACGAGATGGTGGTGGAGTGGACGAGTGTTGGGACGTTTCCAGCGATATCGGCGGCCGTTGTGGCTATCTGGAGCAGCGACGTTCCCTTGACGAGTTCCTGTGCTGCTTCGGTGACGGTGACGGTGACGGTCATCGTGCCGTTGAACCAGTCGTGAACCGAGCTGACGTCAGTCGTGCCAGAGTCGGCGAGCGTGTCGGCGGTGGCGTCGATGGTGACTGCTGGGGTGCCGTCGGCGCTCCACGTGGTGTTGAGGATCGGTTCGGTCATCGTGACGGTGATCTTGTGGACCGACTGGCCGCCAGTGAGTGCGGTCGACGCCTGGACGGCGTCGATGCTGCCGGCGGCGACCTCGTCGGCGGTGAAGTCGACGTTGAACGTCACGTCCGCGTTGAGTACGGCTACCAGTTGTTCAGCGGTCTTGCGGCTGGCCGTTATGGCAATCGGTGTCTGGATGACGATGGTCTTGTCGGTGTGGTCGACAATCACCCCGGTAGTCGACGTCCCGTCAATGAGTTGAACCGTCCAGTTCTCCCCTAGGACGCCGGGATACAAGCCGGTGGACTTGGTGGTGACCTTGAAGTCCCCGGTGCCTGCGGTGAAGTTGGCAGCCGCTGTCGTGTAGGTCGACAGGGTGATCGCTGCCGAGGCGATCGAAGCTTCGGACTTGTCGAAGGTCGGATTCACGGTTCCTATGACCGTGGCGTGCGTGTTGACCTTGATGATGTCGTCGGCGGTGAAGTTGTCAGCAGTCAGCAGCGCCCATCCCTTGTTGTCGAGGTTGGCGGTCACCGACGACACGGAGTTGGTGTTGCCGGCGGCGTCGGTGATGACGAAGTCGCTGGTTGTCGGGACGACGGCGCGGTCGAAGGTGATGTAGGCGTTCTTGGAGTCGATGTAGGCAACGCCGCCGGTGGGCTTGGCTCCTTCGACGGTGAATGCCGACCTGACGGTCTGGATGGTCGACAGTCCGTCGCCGTCAGCATCTGCGATTCCGGTCGAGGTCAACGGTTCGACGGTCACCACGTCGTTGGCGGTCAATGCCGAGCCCAGAAACAGGGTCGCTGACAGGCCACTTGACGCACACGTGATGTAGTGCCCGGAGAGCGCCGCGTTGTTGAGCTTGTAGTTGGCCTTCAAACCGGCCAATCACATACTCGGCCCGGAAGGCCTTTGCCATGCATGTATACGAGCCGTCAACGGCGTAGCCCGAGGCCTAGAATTTATGGAACCCGACACAACGAGAGGCAAGTCCCGTCCGGCAGGGGAGATCATGGCAACTAAGGGGACCACTATCCGGGTAGCGAGCTACCCCCGGAAGTCACCGCTGAATGAACGGTCCGGAGAGAACCGCAGCACCACCGTTCAGGAGCGGGGGTACCGGGTCCTGCTGCCTACAGGTGCGCGTACCAGTCAGCCAGCGCCGCTCCTATCTCGTCAGCGGCATCCTCTTGGATGAAGTGGAGACCCAACTCTGAGTCAAGGTGCGATGCTGATCTAATGCGGTGGGGGATTGTTGGGCATGGGGGCATTGTCTCCACGTTCCTTCGAGCGGCCCGAGGAGTCGGCCATGAGGTCATCGCTGTCGTAGGCCGTGACGCCCCCAAGGTCGCGGCTTTCGCAGACGATCACGATATTGGCGCGTCGAGTTGCGACTTGGGCGACCTTGTAGGCGAGGTAGACGCTGTTTACGTCGCCACCCCACATAGCAGCCATAGCGATGTCGCAATAAATCTCTTGAGAGACGGGTTGCCTGTTCTATGTGAGAAGCCGATGGCCGTTAACAGTCAGCAAGTCCAAAAAATGATTGAGGCCGCACAATTATCTGGGACATTTCTAATGGAGGCCATGTGGACCCGACACCTCCCCGTCTACTCGGCTTGCAGGAGGTGGATAAACGAAGGGGCCATAGGTGAGGTTCAAATGGTTGAAGCCAGCTTCGGGTTCAACACCCCATACGACCCGGCCAGTCGTCTCTGGTCACCAGATTTGGCTGGGGGTAGCTTGCTTGATATTGGGATCTATCCCCTCACCCTGGCTGAGTGGGTCTTCCAAGCACAGCCCGTGACCTTCGAGGCCCAAGCAGAGCTCTCACCCGATGGCGTGGATGCTGCCCTGTATCTATCTGCTAGTTATTCCACTGGTCAGTCTGCGAAGCTCGCTTCGGCAATCAATAGTGATCTGGCACTCGACGGCCGAATCGTCGGATCTGAGGGGAGGATCGACATTCCACAGTTCTGGAGAGCCGAACAGATGACGCTCAGCTCTCTGAGCGGCAAGAAACTCGATGAGGTTTACGAACCTCACCAGATCAACGGACTTGAATACCAGATAATTGAGGTGGCCCAGTGCCTGAAGGCCGGATTGGCAGAAAGTCCCGTAGTCCGTTGGGCCTGGTCCTTGGCTATGACAGAGTTGATGGACGAGATCCGATCTCAGATTGGTGTCGTCTATCCATGCGACAAAGCGACCCCCTTATGACCGGTTCACCTCGCCGCCTCCCGACCTTGATCCAAGGGGCAACTCCTTTATTCGGAGCGACTTTGGTCGCTGAGCCGAAGCGGCTCCTTGATGAGGTGTACGGATTCGGGGTCGACGCGTTCGACTCGGGCCTTGTCTACGCCGACGAAGGAGGCACCTGCGATGGACGCCTCGGCGACTGGGTAGCCGATCGAGGCCTCCGAGAGTCAGTCACCCTCATCGGGAAGGGATGCCACCCGGGACCACCCGACTGGACGGCATCTAGGGTTTCTCCTGAATTGGTAGCCGAGGACATAGCGGTAACCCTCGATCGGATGGGCACCGACAGGCTTGATCTTTGGCTATTCCATCGGGACAACTCCGCCATTCCAGTTGGAGAGTTAGTCGATGCAGCCCAACGTCAGGTTGCCTCAGGCGCCATTGACGCTTGGGGAGTATCTAACTGGTCAACTGAACGGTTTTTGGAGGCCCGGGATGCCGCCAGTACTTCTCCACCTGCCGTCACCAGTCCACAGTTTTCACTGGTCGATCAAATCGCCAAACCTTGGCCCGGGATAAGCACTATCACCGGACCTGCACATGTTGAAGATCGGGCCCAACTTGCCGATGCGGAGATCTCGGTAATTACTTGGTCACCACTGGCAGGGGGCTTCCTGACCATGGCGCGGGAGTCTGAGCCGGTCCACGATTCTGAGACGTCCCGCTGTTACGACTCATCAGAAAATCGAGCCCGCC
>CAWVUB010000169.1:0-3369 GCA_963933065.1 uncultured Acidimicrobiaceae bacterium
ACATCGGTCAGAGGAGCGTCGACCAGCACAGCGTGACCTAGGAGCCGATCGAGTAGTCCATCAACTCCTGCGGCTGCATCATCCAGATCCAGCCGGGCCCGAACCCGCGGCCTTACCGGCGAGCCCACGCTTGGTGCAGATTGCCCGCTGGCACCAGTGTCCAGGGCCAGCACCGCAGCCGCAAAACAGCCTTCCTTCAAAGCCGCAAGAGCTGCCCTAGCATCGTTCGGACCGCGAACTACTACAGCATCCAGAGCGGAACCCGCAGCGGCTTCAAATGCAGCCTCAAATCCCTCATCAACCTCAACGAGGTCCAACAAGGTTCCCAGCACCCCCTCGATACCGGCCAGATGTTCAGCACCGGCCCGAGACCTCGCTTCGTCAAGAGCCAAAGCGAGGGCTTCAACTCTGGCCGACCCAGTCCGGACCTCAGCCTCGGCAGTTACCACCCGTTCCCAAGCGGCGTTTCGTCGGACAGCAGCCTTGTGGGCCCGATCCTCAGCGGTTGCGACCTCAACAATCAGCGGTTCCTCCGCAGTCTCGCCAGCCGACAAGTCGACTCGTAGCCGATCGACCTCACCGTCAAGGTGGTCCGAAACGTCATTCAATGCAGTGAGCCGCACCGCTAGACGCTCCCGTTCAGTCCCAACCTGAGACACAGCTGCTCGCAGGGCCCCCAACTCACCCCGAACTTCGGCTGCGTGACCACCAAGCGATGGCACACCTTCAGACCAATCCATTTCAAAAGCGGCACGGTCGGCCGCCAGTTCAGTTTCAGCCAACGCCAGAGATTCAGCATTCGGTGCTAGTTCCTCAGCATCGGCGTCAAGCCGGCTCATCTCCGATTCCGAGCGCTTCAATTCGGCTTCGAGACCCACCACGACCTGCTGGGAGGCCAAGGCCAATCGGTCTCGCTCTAAACCACGGAGCCTCTCGACTAACACTCCTCGGGCACCCCGTCCCCTCTCCCGCAAGGCCTCTAGACGCACTAGGCGATCCCCTAAGTCGTCCCCTCCTCGAGCCGCCAACTCGGTCTCAGAGGCGATTACCTCCGCATCGAATTGAATTAACTCTGAATTCTGCGTCGACTCAGCGATGGTGAGCATGGACCGATTTTCGGACTCATCTCGGGCCCGGAGCCGAAGATCAGCCAATTCACGTCCCACACGATGGAGACGTAACGCTGTGAACTCATTAAAAAGATCACCGTGGCGGCGGGCTGCGTCGGCCTGACGTTCCAACGGCCGTAACTGTCTACGCACCTCCCGAAGTAGATCCGATAGCCGGTCAAGATTCGCTTCGGTGGACCTCAACCGCTGCTGTGCCTTCTCCTTACGGCGCCGGTATTTCAGGATCCCAGCGGCGTCCTCGATAATGCTCCGACGGTCCTCCGGACGGGCGTTAAGCACCGCGTCGATTTGACCTTGGGAAATAATGACGTGCTGTTGACGACCGACACCGACATCAGAGAGCACCTCTTGAATGTCAAGCAGCCGACAAGGGGCGCCGTTCATCGCATACTCGCTGTCCCCACTGCGAAACAGCGTGCGGGTGATAGTGACCTCGTTGAACTCCACCGGGAGTTGGCCAGACGAGTTGTCGATAGTTAAGGAGACTTCGGCGCGACCGAGCGCAGCCCTCGTTGATGTGCCGGCGAAAATCACATCGTCCATCTTCTGAGACCGCACAGCGCTCGGCGCTTGGGCACCCAACACCCAGGCGACAGCATCCACCACGTTGGACTTGCCGCTTCCGTTGGGGCCAACCACGACAGTCACCCCGGGCTCCATTTCAAGCACAGCGGAGTCGGCGAACGACTTAAATCCCTTGATAGTCAGCCGTTTCAAGAACATCCGCTGCCACCGTTCCAAAACAATCGCCTGACAGCACCAAGAATTACACTGGTGTTATTCCCCATGGCGTCACCCTAGGCGCGTCTAAGACCGCAAAGTCGCGCTCTGCTGCAATCAATAGTTCAGACTTGGGTATCGCAGTAGTAGGTCCAACTGCCCTTGTACTTGATCCGCTGGATCGGCATTCGATTTCGTTCGCTCAGGGCTCCCGCCCGGCCGTACACCGCTAGGTGGTCGCCGTACACTCCCCGCTCGCCGTAGACGTCCTGAAACGGGCGCTCCTCGAGATCTGTTCCTCGGTACTTGATAGCCTCGTTCACCACCTGGATGAGAGCTCCATGAAGCCGACGAACTTCTTGGTGGGACAGGGAGTCTGACAGCCGGTCGTGACGGAGCCCAGCATGAAAGAGGATCTCATCGGAATAAACGGCGCCCACCCCGACCACGATCGACTCATCGCACAAGAGATCCTTTAGTGGCATTTTGCGGGCTAACACCCAACCACCAAACGTGGTCCACGGAATCATCTCGCCAGCCGGATCCATCCCCGTGGCAGTCACCTCAGGAAACTCGTCTACCAACTCGTCACCTTCGATCACGCACACCTCCGAACCACCCTCAAAGTCGATCAGACGTACCTGACCACCGACCGTGAAGGTGATTGTCATTTCAGTGCCTGCCTCTACCACATCGCGGGCAGCGTTACGCCGTACCTGTGCGCCGGGCCCAAGCTTAATCACCAGAAGCCCACCGTGGTCGAGCTCAGACACCAATAGCAGTCCCATGCGGCGGACTGGACCCAGCTTGTGGCCCTCAAGCCTGCTGGTGAACTGCTTACGATTTCGGTAACGACCAAGAGTTGACATCGAGCCAGCTTCGACAGTTTTCACCTTTCGCCCCGATGCCTCACGGTCAAGGGCATAGCGAATGGTCTCCACCTCGGGAAGTTCGGGTTCGATGGTCACGGGGACTCCTGGGAGGTCGCTGGGAGGGACGAGTACATAAGAAGATATGTCCTAAGAGACAAGGTCGGGGACCGACGATTCGAGAGATTCGAGAGATTCGAGAGATTCGAGAGCGGTACACGCCAAACTTGCAGCAGCCTGCTCAGCTCGTTTTTTGGAAGTGCCAGTAGCAGGTCCGTGACTTTGTCCATTCACTGACACAACTGCATGAAACCGCTTGTCGTGGTCCGGACCATCGGTGGTCACCTGGTAGCGGGGGGCCGGCTCAGTACGACGAGCCACGAACTCCTGGAGGCGAGTCTTATAGTCGTGACCTCCGGGGGCGGAAGCCGACTTGTCGATCAGGTCAGCAAAGAGACGGATGACCAGCGATCGGGCAGCGTCGAGTCCACCATCGAGGTGAACAGCGCCAATCACGGCTTCCAAAGCATCAGCCAAAATCGACTCCTTACCAGCACCGCCACTAGACGACTCTCCATGTCCAAGGAGGAGAGCATTTCCAAGACCAATTTCCCGGGCCGTTGCCGCGAGCGCTGGAGCGCTCACCACCG
>CAWVUB010000170.1:0-3343 GCA_963933065.1 uncultured Acidimicrobiaceae bacterium
GGATAAACCGGTTTCTCATGATGGGCCACTGATGACGAACACTGGTCGACCGACTCGGCCACGGGTGCGTATACGGACATGGGCGCTCGTCACCGTAATTCTGGCTTACACAGCCATGGCTGGTCGGGCCGTCGGCTTCGACCTGGCAACGTTCTGGCAGGTCTGGTCCAATCCTCTCTGGGAAAAATTCTGGCCTGTGCCGTGGGACTGGGTAATCAACCGCCATAACGTTCTCGACCCCTTGGTTGAAACGTTCCAAATCGCCATCGTGTCTACGATGCTCGGTTGCGGGCTAGCCCTACCTTTGGCCTTCGCCATGTCACCTCTCACAACACCAAATCGGACAGTGCTGTTGGTGAGCCGCTCGATCATGAACGTCGTCCGGGCAGTGCCTGACTTGTTCTGGGCCAAGTTGCTGGTTACTGCAGTGGGCATCGGAGCATTCGCTGGTTCGTGGGCTCTTTCAGTGTTCTCGCTAGCCGTCATGGTCAAGTTGTTTAGCGAGACAGTGGACGGTGCCGATCCTCGCCCATTGGAAGCGGCACGAGCCGCCGGTGGTCGGCATGTGCCAGTGGTGCGGACTGGCGTGCTGCCCTCCGTGCTTCCCGAATATGTGGCCTACGGCCTATACGTATTCGAACTCAATATCCGGGCCTCAGTGGTCCTAGGCCTGGTCGGAGCGGGCGGTATTGGTCGGGTAGTGGAGGCTCAACGTCAGTACTTCCGGTTCGACCGGATACTAGGCATGCTAGTGATCGTGTTCGTGGTGGTATTCGTTATCGAGCACGTCAGCGTCGCTATCCGAAAACGGTTGGTCTGACATTGACTACCACCCCATCTTTAGTGAATGTCCCAGAGCGACCTGTTGCTCCCCAGCGAACCGGTCGCCGTCTTGGTCTCCTCGTCCTCGTTGGGGTCGCCGTAATCTGGTCGATCTCAGGCCTCGACGTCACAATGGGCCGCCTACTGAGCGCTCCGGGTGATGCTTGGACGATCTTTCGCCAGATGGCGCCACCAGCGTTCAGCGAGGCAGTAGACCGGGGCGTGCCCGGAAAGATCCTTGAGTCGGTGCATATTGCCTGGATCGGGACCTTGATTGGCGCGATGCTGTCATTGCCGCTGGCCTTCTTAGCCGCCGGCAACGTAGCGTCGGTATGGGTCCGCACCCCCGTGCGTCAACTCTTTAACGCCATCCGAGCTGTTCCTGAACTCATCTTGGCCGTCATCCTCATCCCCATTACCGGCTTAGGTCCGTGGGCAGGCGCTCTGGCCATTGGCGTGCACTCGGTTGGAACACTCGGTAAATGGGCCACTGAGACAATCGAAGGCGTTGACCCTGGTCCATTGGAGGCCGTGGCCGCCACTGGAGGCCGCTGGGTGTCAAGAATGCGATGGGGGGTGCTACCCCAGGTCCTTCCTGCGGTCACATCACAATGGCTGTTCCGCTTCGAAATAAATGTCCGAGCCTCGGCGGTTCTCGGCATGATCGGCGCCGGCGGCGTGGGCGCCGAACTGGTATCCCAACTAGTTTTTCGAAACTTCCCAGCAGTCGGGGCCGTGCTGTTCATGACGATCGTCGTAGTACTTGCTATCGATACCGTCTCGGCGTCTGTACGACGTCGAATCATCCGAGGGACTGACTCCTCTGCAAATAGCGATATAGACCAGGACCGTAATCAGGCGGCAATGGCGGACTTGACTGGAGTCAGATCGATTCCAGGTAGCGGTACCAAGACAGATCCAGCCATCTAATCTGATGCTGGCCGGGATCGATGTAGGAGGAACCAAGGCCGCCGGAGTGCTCGTCGACTCAGGCTCGGGCACGGTGGTCCACAGCGCACGGGCACCAAGTAACGGTTCAGGTCCTGAGCTTGTCGCCACCCTGGTGGACATCGTTCGTACTCTCTCGGCGCGGTCTGAAAAACCAATTTCCGCAGTGGGTCTTGCTATCGCTGGACTAGTAGAACGATCTGGGGTGGTGCGGTGGTCGCCCAACCTCCCAAGTGCAGTCGATCATCCGGTGGCCAGCGAGGTGTCCCAAGCCCTGGGACTCCCTGTAACCACAGTTAACGACGCTACAGCTGCTGCTCTCGCTGAATCTCGCCTCGGAGCGGGTCGCGGTTGTGACGACTTCGCCTTAGTAACTCTCGGCACCGGTATCGGTGCTGGCCTAGTTTCTGGAGGCCGACTCCTCTACGGGGCTCACGGCTTTGCTGGTGAGCCCGGCCATTCAGTGATCATCGCAGATGGGCCCACGCACGTCACAGGCCAGGACGGTCCGTGGGAATTCTTTGCCTCGGGCAACGCCCTTGGAAGAATGGGTCGAGAAGCCAAGGTTGGAACGACCGGTGAAGAGGTTGTTGAAGCGCTGGTGGCCGGCAATGACCTGGCAGCCAAAGTCTTCGACTCTTGGTGTCTGGAAGTCGCTCGCGGTTTAGTCAACCTCATTGTGATCCTTGATCTCGAAAGAGTCATTCTCGGAGGCGGGCTTGCCTCTGTCGGTGAGCCACTGAGGGCTGGGGTTGAAACCCGATTAGGCCAACTCTTACCCGGGGCGTGTTCCCGGCCTCCGGTCGGAGTCTTCTTGGCTGAATTGGGTGACGAGGCTGGCGCCCGTGGAGCGGCACTCCTCGCCGAAGAGGGGCACGCCTGCGAAACCTAGTGACTGACCTGCAAATTGTCGGTGAAGAGCGAAATAGTCCGATTCCACGCCACAGTCGCAGCCGCCTCGTCATAGGTCCCAAACGGATCTTGCTCGTTCGCGAAGGGATGCCCCGTGCCGGGATAGACGTGAAACGTCACGTCGTGACCGGCGTTTCGGAGTTCATCACCCAACGCGAGAACTGCCTCAGCCGGGAAGAAGTCATCGTTGGCAGCCATATGACCTTCAACGATCGCTGTGAGTCCTGACCAGTCTGGAGCAGAATCACCTAACGGCGCTCCATAGAAGGGAGCGGCCACGGCTACCCGGTCTCCCTCCAAAGCGGCGATCACCAAGGTGAGCATCCCGCCCATACAGAAGCCAACAACTCCAACAGCAGCACCGTTGGTGATTTCGGCAGCCAGCAGGTAGTCAATAGCCGCCGACATGTCCCTAGCAGCCCGCTCTGCCGGGAGCGACGTCATGAGCTCACCAGCTTTATCCATCTCAGTGTGAGAGGCCATCTCACCGTGATAAAGATCCGGAGCAAGTGCCACGAATCCCTCAGCGGCGAGGCGGTCACAAACACCCTTGATCTGCGGTACGAGACCCCACCATTCCTGAATTACCAACACCCCCGGACCACTCCCAGTTTGTGGAGTAGCCAGGTACCCCGCAGCCGTTGTGCCGTTAACGGGGAAC
>CAWVUB010000171.1:0-3303 GCA_963933065.1 uncultured Acidimicrobiaceae bacterium
GGTGTGCTCAGCGGTATCGATAAGGCCAACAGGCTCATACGGCACCACCGCCACGTCTCCTAGGCGCCGACGAGCCACTCCAGTCACTATCGGGCCTAGCCAGCCATCAGTAACCACCTGATCAAGGCTACGGACCCATGCCACATCCCTGAAGGCCTCGTCGGCCGCCGCCAATAGGTCGGTGGCGGCACCCGGCCGGGCATGTAACCACCGAAAACGGGCCTCGCCACTCTGGCCGTCAATGAGTCCACTAACTCCAACTGGGAGTTCCAACATCCGGTTACCGACGTGGACCTGCCCATGATCAGCAGTCACAACCACAGCCGTGCCAGTTGGAAGCCGATTCAGAAGATTAGCGACCATGGTGTCACAGGCAGACAACTCCTCGTCGTAGCGATCTGCCAATCCGAATTCGTGGGCTGTTCGGTCTATGTCATCCCAGTAGGCATAGACAAATGCCTCACCTCGATTAAACGCCTGGACGACTTCGTTTACCAGACCTGACCGATCGCCATAACCAGCCAAACGGGTATCCGCTAGATGCGCCGAAGTGAAACCTGACTCGAGAAACGCCTGCCGAGTCACCACTGTGGGCCACTGGGCGCCGAACAATGTGTGCACCTGAAACTCTTGAGGTCTGTGCTTACGTCGTGCGTCGCCAAGCGCTGTCGTCCACCGGAGGGCGTTGAGGACCTCGGAGTGAGATCCGGCGTCGGGCCCACCAACGGCAATCCGGTAACCGACAACTCCATGCTCCCCAGGTGGCACACCAGTGGAAATCGACGTCAACGCTGCTGCAGTTGTAGTCGGCGCGACCGTAGTTATCGGCCCACCGTTCAGGCCACCCAATACTGGCGCTCGATTAATGCGCTCCTGTAGTTGAGACCAACCCAATCCGTCGAGAACGAGCAGAAGCACCCTTGACGCGTTGCCCACCTCAACCGGCAACCACCCCGGCCAACCATTAGGCCCTTCCGGGCCATCCAACAGTGCTGGCACAAGTCGAGTTACACAAGCGTCCGAGTAGTCCGGTATGACCGGATCCGGTGCGGTTTGGGATTTCATGCATGCCAACCTAAACCGCTTGGAATGGTCCTAGACGGCAAAGCCTCTTCGAATCAGTTTCGTGGAGGTCATCACTCGGAGTGAGCAAGCCAGCCGAGCCCCACTCTCTCTGACCTTCCATGGCGGCGGCCAGACACCCCACTCAGTTCCCGACGTAACTGCCATTCCCTGCTTTGTCATCCCTAGCCAGAAACCATCCTGTTGGGGCTAGAGGCAGTGGAATGCATCGCAGATATGTCCCGAGGCGAGCCACACTGGCCAAGCAACTAACAGTTCAATCTTTTAAGGCGTACCCCCGCTCAGTCCACTTCCATAGATATTTCTTCATGGGGTGGCCCTAAGTGTTGGAGAAGGTCAAGCAGATCGGTGGGCAACGGCGCATCGAATGACAATCGTTCACCTGTTGACGGGTGATCAAAAGCTAAGTGGCAAGCATGCAGGAATGGACGAGTAATCCTTAAGTGGTCTGCCACGGATTCACGTTGGCCACCATACGCGCGGTCCCCAACTAGAGGATGCCCAATTGCTGAGAGATGAACGCGAATCTGGTGTGTGCGGCCGGTCTCCAAACGGCACCGTAGGAGGCTCACCGCAGGAACGTCCCAGGTTTCCTCTATCTCAAAATGAGTGCGGGCTGGACGACCGGATCCGACGACCGCCATACGGGTCCGATCTTTGTTCGACCGTCCAATCGGAGCATCGACCACTCCGGTCGCCGAGTCGGGACGACCCCAAACAAGGGCTAGATAACGGCGCCCAACACTGCGGTTTGCCAACTGCCCGACCAGCGAATCGTAAGCAATCTGAGTCCGGGCAACGGCCAACACTCCCGAGGTTCCCAGATCCAGACGGTGAACAATCCCTGGACGCGCCAAAGATCCCACACCGACGATCTCCGGGTATTGCGCCAACAGACCGTTCACCAGAGTGCCGTCAAGGTTGCCGGCGCCTGGATGGACGACTAGTCCCGCCGGCTTAACGACCACGATCACGTCATCGTCGGAGTACAGCACTGGAACCACCACAGAGGCGTCGCCCTCGGGCACATGTTTCGCCTCGCGCTCTAACTCTGTGACCGTCAACTCCTCATCAGCACGGACTTTTCGAGAACGCGAGGTCACCACCTCTCCATCTAGGTACACGACACCGACATCAATGGCATTGCCCGCCCGGTTTCGACTTACGTCAGCCAGCAGGGCCACTACACGGTCAATTCGTTCTCCATCTAGCGCTGGTGGGATAACTACATCCAACATGGGTAACCCACCTGCGTTTCCAGCGCCCCCTTCACCCACGAGACCAACCCCGTAAAACTATGAGTAGTCCACCAACCACGATTGCAGCATCAGCCACGTTGAAGACCGGCCACCATTGAAAGTCAACAAAATCGATGACCGCACCCGATAACAACCCCTCGTCAGCCCGGAATACTCGGTCCCCCAGATTTGCCAGCGCTCCACCAACGACTACACCCACCGCTGCTCTAGCTACAGGATCGACGGTCATTGCTCCGTAGCGAACCACCAGAACCACAACAACTACCACTGCGATAGCTAAAAATGGGCCCAAGCCCGCTCCTCGACTGAAAGCTGCACCTGTATTACGAACTAGGTGAAATCTCAATGTCCAAAAAAGATCAATATTTTGATCTTTAAGGGCCTCTAATGCCCACCATTTCGTCAGTTGATCAAAGAGAGCAACAGCCAACCCAGCGAATGTAGGGGCTGCCCACCGGCTGTGGAGGCCGGTCCCTTTGTTCACCGGCGTCCCAGCCCTCCAGCCTTGAACTCGACGCGCTCGGAGGCCCATGGAATGATCTTTAACCGTTCTTTGGGAATGTTCTTTCCCGACTTCACACAGACTCCGTAGACACCCCTGCGAATACGTTCGAGAGCAGCATCGATCTCATCTACTTGAGCCCTGGCCTGGGCACTCAGGGCTAAGTCCAGATCCCGTTCGACAGCCAAGGTGTCGCCCTCTCCGGACTCGTCATCAAACTGAACGTCGCCTGGATCTCGATCCTCTAAAAGGGCATCGGCTTCCGCTTGGAGATTGTCCGCACTCAGGATGTAGCGGGCTCGTTCGTTGCGCAGTGCCGTCTTCTGTTCATCAAGGAACTTCTTGCCGAACGGAGTCTTTGGCGGCTTTTTCGGTGCGGCTTTCTTAGCGGCTGGCTTAGCAGCCGGCTTTTTCGGTGCGGCTTTCTTAGCGGCTGGCTTAGCAGCCGGCTTTTTCGGT
>CAWVUB010000172.1:0-3292 GCA_963933065.1 uncultured Acidimicrobiaceae bacterium
GGAGGCTGCTGCAGAGGAGCCTGTCGAGGAGGCTGCTGCAGAGGAGCCTGTCGAGGAGGCTGCTGCAGAGGAGCCTGTCGAGGAGCAGTCGTGAGTTCAGAAGCCCCGACCGCCGAAGCCGTCCTTGAGTACCTGATCAAGACGATTGTCGAACAGCCTGATGAGGTTCGTATCGAAGCCTCTGGAGACGAGCGGTGCACCTTCTCGGTCACTGTCGCGGACGGCGACATGGGTCGGGTTATTGGCCGCCGTGGCCGGGTAGCTAACGCCATCCGGACCATAGTTCGGGCCGCTGCCGTGAACGACGAGACTGAGATCGACGTCGACTTCGTCGACTGACCGCCCAATGGACGGCCGGTCGGATTCCCATGGGCCGGGATTACTCGAAGTTGGCCGGATCGACAAACCGCACGGGGTGAAAGGTGAGGTCGTCGTAACATTGACGACCGATCGGACAGAGCGTTTGGACCCCGGGACAGTGCTTCACACGGATCGAGGGGCGGTAACCGTCGCGTCTAGTCGCCCCCACCAGCACAGATACCTTGCTTGGTTCGATCGGATTGCCGATCGTGAGACCGCTGAGGCTTGGCGCGGCGTGGTGCTGAGTGCGCCGCCGATAGATGAAGTCGACGATGACACCTTATGGGTGCACCAACTGGTGGGAGCACTGGTTTTTGATCAGTACGGGGTAGCGCATGGTCCTGTGGTTGCACTGATCGAGAATCCGGCAAGCGACCTTCTGGAATTGGCCGATGGCCGGTTGGTCCCGCTCACTTTCCTGACAGCGTTTGAGCCTGGGGTGCGTATCGATATCGATGCTCCCGCTGGGCTTCTTGACGGTGACCTTGAGTAGGAGGAAGGGTGATGAGTCTGCGGATCGATGTCTTCACACTGTTTCCTAGTCTCATCGATGCATATGTCGGCGAGAGCATATTGGGGCGTGCTGCCAATGCTGGTCACCTAGATGTCCGAGCCCACGACCTACGGATGGCCGCAACTGATGCACATCGCACGGTTGACGACAGCCCTTTTGGTGGAGGGGCAGGAATGGTGATGATGCCTGCTCCAGCCTTTGCCGCTGTTGAACAGGTAGACCCGCCGCGCCCGCTGATACTGCTTGGTCCAGCTGGCCGTTTGTTCGATCAGTCGGTGGCGGCCGAACTTGCCGCTCTCAGTGGATTCTCGCTGCTCTGTGGTCGTTACGAAGGCGTTGATGAGCGCATCCGTACTGATCTTTGTGACGAGGAGTTGTCCCTCGGTGATTTCGTATTAGCCGGCGGTGAGATCGCTGCATTGGCTGTCGTGGAAGCGGTGGCGAGACTCCGGCCGGGAGTGCTGGGAAACAGCGCCTCCTCTGAAGACGAGTCGTTCACCGATGGCCTACTGGAGTACCCCCACTGGACCCGACCAGCCGATTTTCGAGGGTGGTCCGTTCCTGATTTGCTGCGCTCAGGTGACCACTCGAAAGTGGCCCGGTGGAGGCGTGCCGCTTCGTTGGCTCGAACTGTCGAAAGCCGCCCGGACTTGATTGACCGCCGTGGTGGCCTGACCGATAGCGACCGTGCCTTGCTTGAGGAATTTGAGATGACGGATCCAGAAGGATGAGATTTCCGCCACAGTAATTTGGAGTATGACTCGGTGTCGTCTACGGCTGATCGCCGTATGCTTGCCGACCGGTCCGCTCTCACACTTGAGAAGGGACTCCGAACGGCCCGGATTGTTTGATGGGCCATGAGCCTCTCGAGGACGAGCCATGCAGCCCACCGATCTCGTCGATCACCAAAACCTCCGGGACGATGTGCCCGACTTTGACGCCGGGGATTCCCTGAAGGTGCACGTACGCGTGGTTGAGGGCAACCGACAACGCGTACAGCTCTTTGAGGGAGTGGTCATTAAGCGTCAGGGAAGTGGCGTCCGCGAGACGTTCACCGTCCGCAAATTGAGCTTTGGTGTTGGGGTTGAACGGACTTTTCCCGTTCACTCCCCGATAATTGACCACATCGAAGTTGCCTCAAGGGGCGACGTTCGCCGAGCCAAGCTCTACTACTTACGTGATCGCGTTGGAAAGCGGGCAAAGGTCAAGGAGAAGCGAGACTTCTAGTTCCTGGACAACGCTGGAGTCTCCTAGGGGCGTGGTTGTACTACCACACGATTGATGGGTTCTTTTTGTAACCCAGTTGTTCAGTTCTTCTTGATCATCTTAGATTTTTGTCTCGCTTGGATTGGTGCTGTTTCCAGCAACCTCTGTGCCAATGACGTCGAAGGTCTGGGGCGGTCACAGGTACGATCACCGTGTGGCCAAGACCTGGCGGAATATCCCTTTGGCAACCGGGACACAGGTAAGTCTTGGTGGCTTGGTAAGGCTGAATGAATCGTTCCTCTAGTTCGCCTAAGACCTCAGGGTGCTCCACTTCAGTGCCTTTTTGGGCGTATCGAGTTGCTGATCACCCGAAAAATGCCCAAACGATTAGTAGGACTCCTACAACGATTGTTGCGCCGACGTAGAGGGCATCGGTGGACCGGTGACGGTGAGAGCGTCGAGGGTCAAATCCCATTCTGCGAGTATTGTCGGTTATTGATGCGGAGACACTGTTTCTCACTTTTTCTAGTCTGTTCATTATTTTTCATAATGCTGTCATCGGCTTGTGCTGGCATGGCACCGGAGGTTTCTAAATCGGCAGATGGAACCTTAGACCCAGCCTTGGTTCGTGGCAGAGAAGTCTGGTCTCAGGCGTGTGCGTCTTGCCACGCTTCGGATGGTTCTGGCGGCAGGGGGCCGTCGCTCTTGTCGGTAGTTGATCGCTACCCGTCGTCTGTCGAACAAGTCCGTTTGGTTTCGAGCGGGAGGGGTTCGATGCCAGGGTTTGGAAACCGGTACTCGGTTGAGGAGTTGGAGGCCGTGGTTCGGTATACCCGCGAGGTGCTCTGATGGGTGGCGTCGCTTTTTAATTGAGTTTGGGCATGTAAGTTCTATTAAATAGGTGTTTAGGGTCAAAAAGTATGACTAGTTTGAGACTTAAGTTGATCGCCTGACGGGGGCCGTAATTGTGAGTCATCTTCGACTAAAAAGTTTGATGAGAGCCGTGCTGATAGCGGTATTGGTGACGGTGATGATGCCTACTGCAGCCACTGCTCAGCAGCAGGGTCCTGCTCCTGGTCCTGCTCCTGCTGGTCCTGCTCCTGCTGGTCCTGCTCCTGCTGGTCCTGCTCCTGCTGCTCCTGCTCCTGCTGCTCCTGCTGGTCCTGCTCCTGCTGCTCCTGGCGGTGGTGGTGGTGAAGCTGCTCCTGGCGG
>CAWVUB010000173.1:0-3236 GCA_963933065.1 uncultured Acidimicrobiaceae bacterium
GTATTGAGCAGAACGCGGTCTAGCGATCGCTACGCATCGGCCCTCGACATCGGTCAACGGTAGGAGTCTTATGCTTTGGTTGAAACGCGCCTCGATCTTGGCGGTCTCATCAGTGGTTTTGGCTGAGACGGCACGTCTATTAATGATTTCGCCCACCGGGAGATCCAGGTCGGGAGTGGTCTGACTCATCAGCCACCTACGGACGTCACCGTCTGTCAGAACGCCGAGAAGTACTCCGGTGACGTCGGTGCAGACAACAACCCCTTCATCGTTGCTGTCGATTTGGTGTAGGGCTTCACGAATCGATGACTCGTCGAGGACGAGGTAGCGCGACATTTCGCGATCGAGGTTCATCGAGATCCTTTCCTGTGCATGGACCGGCCTGTTTGGTCCCGTTCGGCCCCAGAGCCGTATTGGTGGCCGTTCGCTGCTCTCGAAAGTTCCACCGCCGACAGGCTATCTAGGGAGCTCGACCTGCTGGGAACGGACAAACTGCGGCTTGGTCTCATCCGAAAAGCTCGTCGGATAGGTCCGGATTAAGTTCAAGGTGATACTCGAGGAGGGCGAAGTCGGCAGGGACGTCTACTTCAAGGGCGAGACTGGTAATAAATGGCATTACTTGATCACCATGGAGGAGGCCGTTTTCCCGGATGAATTCTGTCGAAAGGACATCGACGTAACCGTTGGCAAGGTAGGTAACTGGAAAGTTCTGACGGGGTGCGTTGGCATGATCCAGGGCGGTGGTCTCGGCTCCGATCTGACGAAGGATGCCACCATCGATTTCCATTGACTTGTAAGCAGTCGTTGACATTTGGTGGACCGATCGGACAGCGGTGGGCCGAGCTCCTGCTGCTGCCATGGGAGAGCTGATCATCTGGATGGCAGCGTCTAGGGCAACTGGTGATCGGAAGGGCGTGGTCGGCCTTAGATGAACTACGAGGTCTGGTTCCTCGTTTTTGTCGGCAAGCCAGTCAAGGGCGTGAAGTATGAACTCGATGTCGCGAGACTGATCGTTTGCGATGGCGGTCGGGCGCAGGAACGGAACTTCAGCACCATGTTCTTTTGCGATTTGACCGTAATGGTCGGAATCAGTCGAGACGATAACCCTGTCGATGGCTGATGTTCGCAGAGCGGCAGCGATGGACCAAGCCATTAAGGGTTGATCGCCAAGTAAGCGAATGTTCTTGTCGGGGACACCTTTGGAACCCGACCGTGCTGGGATCAGAGCGATTACGTCACTCATGGGTACCCTGCCATTGACTTGTAGTCAGCGAGGTTCTTCTCGTGGTCTGAGAGAAGGCAGGATACGTCGTCGGTGCCCTCGAGGAATGCGGCGGTCTGTCGATGGACCCCTGGCTTGAATCGCACATCGAGGTCATCACCGGGACCAACGGTCGTCATCTCTAGTGAGCCGATAGACATAGTTTTCAGTTCCTCCAGTGGCTGCAGGACCAAACGGCGCTTTCGGGTGAGAACCTCCAGGCCCCAGCGCCCTGGTCCTTCCCAGTCCCCGTGGTAACTGAATGTGGCACCGGTTTCGGTTATTCCCGCACCGGCGAAGCGTGCTGATTGTGGGTGCCAGGGAAGTGAGCCACCAGTCCAAGTTTGCCAGTCAGTAGGGCGGCCACCGAGATGGAAAGCTAGGTCAACCACGTGAGACGATTGAGCGAGGAACCAGCGTTGGCGGATTGCCTCACTGAATTGGACCGGTTCAGCGGCGTGAGGCCACTCTGTTACTTCAAAGGTAAAACTTGTTACCCCGCCATCTTCTTCAATAGCTCTGCGGGCGGCCCAGACCGACGCGTACTGACGGCGGTTATAGGCAACGACAACAGACGCGGTCTCAGCAGCGTTGTGCACGGAGTTGATCTCTCCAAGTCCGAGGCCACCCGGCTTCTCGAGGAGTATGCGAGAAGTTCCTGCACGCAGCAGGGAACAGGCGGTTTCGGCTAGCTGGTCCAAGGTCACTGCCACGATCGCGGTATTGGGCGCGGGGCTTTCCTTTAAGGCTTGCTCAATCCCTCCAGGTCGTACTGAATGGCCGGATGAATGCTCAAACGCTAGTGCTGAGATCACTCCTCGGCCGATCACCTCAAAGTCTCGACCGAGGTCGGTAAGAACCGCAGCGTATGCCAAAGCCATAGGTCCAGAACCAACGAGCCACAGTTCGCTACCCGTCATGTGATTGGGACCTCGTCGTGCGCGATTCCCTCAAGATCTGGCCGGCCCTCAAGGAGACCCGTGAGGAGTAGACGGTGCTGTCCAGTCGAGGTCATGAGGTCAGGTAATTCACACTTGCCAGTATTAAGGATCGAATCGACTAGTGGCCCGGTCCGCTCGCTCTGGTATTCCACTCGTCCATCGATCCGAGCCCCTGACATGCCGACGGCCAGTCCCGAGGTTTCCGAGAAGGGTTTTTGCACAGTCCACAGATCTTCTGCCGTTTCAATAGACATGCGATCAATCGTGCCAGTGCCAGCCGGGGCACCAGACTCTGGCGGAGGAGTTGAGCACAGAATGACGTTCGTACCAGAGGAGAAGCTTGCTTTGAGTCGCCCAGACAACTCGTAGTGCCCCGCGCGTTTCGCTCTTAGCCAGTAGCGATCGAGCCCGGCACCATCGACGGCGAGCAGTTTCTCTCCGGTCCACCAAGCGAAGAGGTCTACGAAGTGGATGGCGTTACATCCCAGCCCCCAAGAGGAGCCGTTGATTTCGACGAGGAGTGGGCCGCTTCCAACTTCTCTTCGTATTTTCTGAAACCATGGAGTTGTCCGGAACCACGTATTAACCCAAGCTGGCGTTTTCTTGCCGATGGCTGCGTTAATCCGATCTAGGCCGCAGTGGCTTTGTGCCAGTACCTTTTCCAGAACCCATGACTCGATGGTGACGTTCTCGATCAAACTTTCGATGACACCGGGACGGACCCCTGCGGTAGTGGAAACAATCACGAGTTGTAGATGCTGAGGAAGCGTTCTGGGTTCATTGTGGAACTCGACAGTGTGGGGAGATTCTGGACCTCCGGCTTCGACCCAACGCTCTTGCGCTACACCAAGGGCATTTAAGTCGGGATCCAATAGGTGGATCCTTAGTTGATGGTCACATGTGATGAGGCCTTGGAGGTATCGAGACCCAATTTGTCCGCCTCCGACTACGGCAACGGTTCGGATCGTGCTGGTCACCACGCTGAGAACCCGCCGTCGACAATCAAATCGTGCCCGGTTACGTAGCGAGATAAG
>CAWVUB010000174.1:0-3210 GCA_963933065.1 uncultured Acidimicrobiaceae bacterium
TGGGTGGGTGCGCTACCAGTCAGGATTCAGCAGATCTGATTGGTCTGGCACTAGCCGAATCCACCTGTCCGGGGGAACCGGTACCGACCGAATTGACTGTCACCTGCCATCGGGTCAGTGTGGATGGCGCATCGCTCTCAGTGGCCGTTCTGCACGCGCCACTCCCCACAGGTGACCCGGTGTTGTTCCTCCATGGCGGTCCTGGAGGTCGGGCCGTCGCCGATCGAAATCGCTGGTTGGTGCCTCGTTCCGGACAGTTGGCCAACCACGACGTCGTGCTAGTGGACCAGCGGGGTGGTGGGGACTCGAGACCATCTATGGATTGTCCCGAAATGGAGCGACCTCACGATCAAGCACTGGCTGGAGACCGCTCCTGTCGAGCCCGGTTGGCTGAAAGCGGGAACGACGTATCTGCCGTGACCGTAGGTCGAATAGCTGCTGACCTGGTAGCGGTTCGACAAGCACTGGAAATAGATCATTGGCATCTCCACGGTGTCTCATTTGGAACCCGAGTTGCACTTGAACTCATGCGAACTGACGGACCGGCAATTACGTCGGTCGTCTTGGACTCGGTTGTTCCACCCAACATCGATGAGACGGCCGATTTGCCTGCTGGGATCGTCGCCGCCCTCACCTCCCTAGAAGAGTGGTGCATCACTCGTGGCTCGTGCACTTCAGGTGTGTTAGCACCGCTCCGTCGAATCCTGATCCGACTAGACGAGAACCCAGTCGTGGTCCAAGTCGATGAGTCGGCGTCGATGACCGTCGATGACACAGCTTTCCTGGGGGCGGTTGTTCGCACCTTGGGGCGCCCCGACGGTCCGACAGTTGTACCGGAAGCCATTTTGCTTGCTGACACCAATCATCTGGCAGAGGCCATGGATCAACTTTCCCCTGTCTCCCAGGGGCGCAGCCAGTTCGTCGGAAACGAGTTAACTGGATATGGCGCCCAATCAGCCGGAGATGCACTGGCCGAGGGAGCCTGGGTGGGGGTTACTTGCGGGGACCAGCTCCCAGGGATGAAATTTGAGGTATCCAACTCAGACGATCCGATACACCGCGCGGAACAGGGGCGGTGGGTAGAACTTCGGGCTCGATGTGCAGCGTGGAAGGTACCACCGTCAGATCCCACCACTCGGGCACCGATTAGTTCATCGATTCCAACACTGATTTTGGCCGGAGAACTCGACCCGATCACTCCGGCAGCGTGGGCCAAAACCGTTGCCGAGGGCCTGACAGACGAGGAAACGGTTATCTGGTTTCAGTGGACCCATGCTCCATCTACATGGAATCAATGTGCCGCCCATTTGGTAACCCATTTCTTAGACACCGGCAATCGCCCGGATGGCAGTCGAACTTACTGCTAGGACCACAGTTGAGATCGGCTAGCGACCCAATCTGGTCTTAGGTTGTGATCGAGTTGAGTACTCCAGCCGCAGAACCATCAGCTAATACGCTCATTGCCCGCTCCAGACCGTCGGCAACGTCGTCGGCGATGCCGGCAACCACTAATCCAGCCGCAGCGTTAAGGGCCACTATGTCACGGCGTGCGCCGGTCTCCGAACCGTCGAATAGTGCCCGGGCGATCTCGGCGTTGCGCTCTGGGTCACCCCCAACCAACTCGTCAATCCCAGCGATCGACAAACCGAAGTCCCCCGGATCCAACGTCCACTCGCGAACCTCACCATCTCGTAGTTCAAGCACACGGGTCGGTCCGGTCAAGGCAATCTCATCGAATCCTTCGTGTCCGGTCACCACCCAGGTGTGGACCGAACCGTTGGCTTGAAAGATCTCGATCATCCGGTCAGCCAAACTCGGCTCTGCAGCACCAATTAGTTGCCGAATCGGTTGTCCGGGATGGCAGAGCGGACCCAGCACATTGAACACCGTTGGGATCCCCAAACCGGCTCGAACCGGGCCGGCAAACCGCATAGCCGGATGGAACGTCCGAGCAAAAGCAAATCCGATCTTGTGCTCAGCAACCTGAGTGGCCAACTGCGTCGGAGTGATGTCGATATCAACTCCGAGGACTTCGAGCACGTCGAACGCTCCCGACGTCGAAGAGGCTCGCCGGTTTCCATGCTTGCAGACAGTGGCTCCCGCTCCGGCAGCAACAAAACAGGCCATTGTCGAAACGTTCAAAGCGGCATCTCGCCGGCTCCTGCCCCCGCCAGTGCCCACGATGTCGATTGTGTCCTCAGGAAGTTCCAGTGGTTCAGCCATGGAAACCATGGCCCTAACCAGGCCGCTCGTTTCCTCGACGGTCTCACCCTTTACCCTGAGGCCGACTAGGAAACCGGCTATCTGTGCCGGTTCAGCCTCACCTCGTAATATCTCAGCAAGGATGGCTTCGGTTTCAAGAGCCGACAGATTCTCCTTGCGACATAACTTGTCCAGCAGGCCAGGCCAGCCCCCGTGGTCATCTAACGTCTTGGCGGTCAAGTCAGGCCGACTACCCACGGCGGAAGATCCTTCTGCGTTCACGCCCGGTCATCCCACCCCAGATACCGGTGGTTTCCCTATGGGACATCGCATACTCGCGACAGGCTTCACGCACCTCGCACGATGCGCATACCTTTAACGCCCGAGCAACATCCTCAGCGACGTCAGGGTCTGGATAAAAGACCGCAGCATCCAACCCGCGACAGGCGCCGCGCATATTCCAATCGTCGGACTTTTCGAAACTTTGGAGTGCCTCGATACCGGCAGTCGTCGAGGTTCCCGATCGGTATCTGGTTGTCGCGGAGATGGGGCTATCGAGGAGGGTTTTCATGTCTCACGCGTTGATAGTCCGCTAGATCGGGTGACGCAAGGAATTTTTTAGGCCAGACTGGTAGACGACGGTGAGTCGACTGGGTGATCGCGGCTGGGACCCTCCGGGGTGACCATGCTGAGGAAGGTCGGGGCTCCATAGGACAGGATGCTGGTTTACAGCCAGTCGGGGTGACCCGCAGGAAAGTGCCACAGAAAACAGACCGCCGATGACCCAGGGCCCTTTGGGGTGGTGGGAACAGGTAAGGGTGAAACGGTGCGGTAAGAGCGCACCAGCGACCAGGGCGACCTGGTCGGCTTGGCAAACCCCATTCGGAGCAAGGCCAAACAGGAAGAGGGCGGTCCGCCCGTAGATCCTTCCGGGTTGGCCGCATAGATGGATGGTCACCCATCCGGACCCCCGCAAGGGAGCCGGTGGACAGAACCCCGCCTACAGGT
>CAWVUB010000175.1:0-3200 GCA_963933065.1 uncultured Acidimicrobiaceae bacterium
GGTAACGGCAGTCGCCGCCGTCTTCTGGTCTGGCAACCCCACAACCTCCGACCTGATGTACGGGGGGTTCGCCGGAACCGCCAACGGTGTCGGCATTTTGTTGTTATTTGTCGCCTACTCCCGCGGATCATTGCGATCCACGGCACCGGCTGCAGCAGTGGCGATGTCTGGCGTTCCGGTGTTGTGGGACATTCTCGTCTCGGGTGCCTCACCCTCAACTGTCACCTCAATCGGGCTCGCCTTGGGCGTTGTCGCCATAGCGTTGTCGTCCTACGAGCGTGGCGATCCTGATGGAGGCTCGGCCAAGCTCTTCATTGCTGCCTTGGCCGGGGTCTCGTTCGGCAGCATGTTGATCCTGCTTAGTCACATCGGGGGCGATGCCGGCGGTTTACCCCTGTTACTCCAACGCTCCGTGGCGTTTCTAATTGCGATCTCAGTTGCTCGCTCTACCGGGCCCCGGATCTTTCCGAGTGAACGAAGCGACTTCATCGTCTCTTTCGGTGCCGGCATATTTGGGATCGCAGCAGTGATCCTGTTCGTCCTTGCCGTCAGAGGAGGGAGTCTCGCGGCGGTGAGTGTCGTGGGCTCGCAGTACGCGACGGTGGCCGTACTCCTTGGTGTTGCGATACGAGGGCAGAGAATGTGGTGGTGGCAGGCGTTGGGACTCGGCGGATCAAGCCTCGCTGTTGCACTAATCGCTATCGGCTGACGTCAGGCGGAAGATTTGAGGCACAGCTGGCAGAAGTCACCCGCAACTACCAACCCCAACATTGGGATACCCCTGGAACTGAGGGTTCGGGAGGTTCCGATGTCTCGGGCACCACACGGTGTCGGGGGGACTTGACGGCCCCTGGTCAACGTCATTCAGGCCCCAGGTCCGTCGGTCTTTCCACTGGTCAAGTCGTTCTACCAGATCGTTACCCGACTTAGGATCCGTGTATGGGCGACTCGAACACGCTTGCCGATGACGACTCCCGTGTCGTGGCTGACGCACAGGGCCGACTTGCCGACCGATCGTTGCACGAGCATACGAAACGCCTGGCTCCCAACATGTACGAGGTGCGTGACGGAGTCTGGTGCCTCGTAGGCAACGGCCTGTCAAACCAGACATTTCTCCGCGGTCCTGAAGGCATCATCGCGATCGACACCGGCGAGTCGGTGGAGGAGATGCGGAGTGCCTTGGACCACCTGCGCCGAGTCACGACAGAACCAGTGGTTGGGGTGGTCTACACACATTTTCATTACGTCAATGGCACAGTCGCTCTCACAGAGCGCGAACCGATCACCGCTATCTGGGGACATGAACGCATCGCTCAGAACCTTGAGCGGGCCGCGATGGAGATCGCACCTGCCTACAGTCGTGGGCTTGTCGAGCAGTTCGGCATCCAACTACCTGACGAGGGACCTGATGGGCTCGTCAACGTGGGGTTGGGCCTCGCCTACCGCATGCCCCATCACGCTCCGTCGACACCCGGCTACGTGGCAGCCGACCATACCTTCGCGGAGCAAGTCACGGTAAGCCTCGCGGGGCTGGAGATGCAGGTGACGCCTGCGCCTTCCGATGCCGACGACTCGGTCACTCTTTGGTTCCCTCACCTCAACGTGGCGGTTCACAACCTGGTGTGGCCAGCACTGTTCAACGTATTTGCCATTCGGGGGGAGGAGTATCGTGACCCTCGGGTGCTGCTCAACGGACTTGACCACCTCCGTTCCCTCGACGCCGAGCACCTCGTGGCAACCCATGGACCTCCCTTGTCGGGGAATCAGGAAATAGCGCGAAGGGTGACCGCCTATCGCGACTCGATCCAGTTTTTGTGGGACCAGACCGTCCGCTGGACAAACCGCGGAGCGACGGGTTCAGAACTCGCGCACCGAATCCAGTTGCCAGCGATGTACGACGAGGACTGGTTGACGCAACAGCATTACGGCTTGGCAGAGCACCACGTCCGGCAGATCCGGACTGGCCTCTTCGGATTCTTCGACGGCGATCCGGTAGGCCTACTTCCACTTGATACGACCGATGAGGCAGAACGAATGGTCTCAGCCATGGGCGGAGCAGAGAAGGTGAGGGCGCTCTGCGTCGAGGCACTCACTGGAACCGACAACGATCGCCGTTGGGCTCTGTCACTAGCTGGCCGTCTCGCTCACCGGCCTGGTGCGACGCAACAAGACCAACGACTGTTGGCTGACGCTCTTCGCACCGCGGCTCGGCACACGACCTCAGCAAACGTTCGCAACTGGTGCCTCACAAGAGCTCTAGATCTCGATGGCAGCATCGACATGTCGAGGCTGAGAACGCATCGATTCGGTCGGCGACAGGTGGCACGGTGGTCTCTTGACGCAGCGGTATCCGTACTCCGTGTTCTCGTTGAGCCCGACCGGCTTACAGGTGTCGATCTACACCTGGCTGTGGTGCTCGACGGTGAACGTACGGGTATCCACTTTCGTAACCACATCGCCTGCCCAACGGAGGGACTCGATGCCGAGGCTGTACTTACGGGACCAAGGGATGTCTGGGATCAGATTTTGACAGGTTTGAGCGACGTTCGTAAAGCTGTGGACTCAGGCGACTTGTCACTCGAGGGCGACACGGAACGGGTGTTCCAGGCTCTCGCGGCGATTGACCATCCGGGGTTTGAATGACCGAAAGTCTGCCAAGACCCTCAGAGCCTCTTGGTGGGCACATTGCACGGTTGTTTACCCGACACGAGATCACCAATCGCCGGGTAGACCTCGCCGTCGACGTCTTCTTCGCGTCGTTCGCGTGAACCTCGCACTTTCCTGCCATGAGAATGGACGCATGGAGGTCTCCGGAGGGCCCGACGCATGAACCAGCAAGTGTGTCCGAGAGGGGGGCTTAAACGCCCCTAACCTTGTTCCCTGATGTCATCAGCCCCACTGTCCAGGCCGGTATGACATCAAGGTCGGACCGCAACTGGAAGCGTTCTAGCCAAGCTGCCGGTTGGGTGAGAATTAGGGCTACGGCAACGCGGCGGCGACTGGGTGCCCCGCTCGATCAGACCGAGGTCGGTGCGGTACCTAGGAAGCGCTCCACGTTGCCGGCGTAGAACGCCTCGACTGCGGCCGGATCGACCCCGTCCATGGTTGCCTCGAACTTCCGGATCGGATCGCTCGAGCCCTCGGGATGGGGGTAGTCGGACGCGAAGCAGAGCATGTCGGGGCCGAGCTGTTCAATGAGC
>CAWVUB010000176.1:0-3108 GCA_963933065.1 uncultured Acidimicrobiaceae bacterium
GGGGCGGCATCGCCCGCAGGGGCAGCATCGCCCGCAGGGGCAGCAATTGCACCTTGGGCCTTAGCCTTGGCGGCCTCGGCTCTCTTCCGGAGATGTTCGGGGATCTCAGTCATCGATTCTTTTCCTAATACCAGAGCGGCCGGCCTACAGAGGCCCGGATATGCCGCCGTCCTTGCGGACTCGCCAGAAATGGATGGCCAAAAATATGACCAATACGAACGGGAGCATCAGGACATGCAAGGTGTACCAACGTAAAAGGGTGTCGGTTCCAATCTCAACACCACCCAGCAGGACAAACCGCACTTGATCACCAAAAACGGGGGTATAGCCAATCATGTTGGTTCCCACAGTTACCGCCCATAGGGCCAACTGATCCCAAGGGAGGAGGTAGCCGGTGAAAGAAAGCAGCAGCGTGAACTGCAAGAGCATGACACCGATAACCCAGTTGAACTCGCGCGGCGGCTTATACGCACCGTGGTAGAAGACCCTGGCCATATGCAGGAACACGGCCAACACCATTAGGTGGGCTGCCCACCGATGCATATTGCGGACAAGTAGGCCAAAGCCCACCGCTGTCTGCAGGGTCTGGATGTCGTCCCAAGCCTGCGCCGCAGTGGGCCGGTAGAAGAACATCAAAAAGATGCCAGTGATAGTTAGAAGAATGAACAAGAAGAACGACAACCCACCGAGGCATAGCGTGTAACTGACCTTCACCGCGTGTCGCTTCACCTTCACCGGGTGAAGGTGGTAGAGAACACTGTTCATGATCACATACGACCGGTTTCGAGGACTGTCGTTGTAGCCCTTCCGAAAGATCGAGCCCGGACGGAAAATCGAACTCCAAGCCTGGGAGGCCTGCACCTGGTTACTCAACTGACCAAGCTGCTCCTGCAGTGCCTGACCAGCCGGCTTCTTATCGTCAGACACGATGTCCGCTCTCCTCTAAAACTCTCGTAACTGTGTTCATCAACCCAAGCGCATTCCGTAGCCATAGCCGTGGGTGTTGGTCCGTTGGTGGGCATCACCCTCGGCTGGTGCATCGTTGCACTTTCCAAGGATTATTACCCCAGTTGGACAGCGATCAACGCAAAGTGCACACCGAGTGCACACGTCGTCGTCAATGGTGAAGATCACGTGGTCGCTGGGGTCCACTCCCGGCTGTTCGGTCCCTACTGACTCAGCCACTGCGTCGGGGGACACCATGTGAATGCACTTCCACGGGCAGATATCAACACAGCCTTCGCACATGATGCACTCAGACTGGTCAATGTGAATGAATTGTTTAACCCGGTTGTTCGTCGTCATCCAGTCAGCGTCAACCTCGCGAAGGACGTAATCATCCACGAACGTCGGGTGTGGTGGATTGGCATCTGTAACACTCATGCGCCAGCTCCCTCTCGAATAAGTGGGCGACCGTATTCCGATGTGGGTTTCGGAGTGTCGTCAGTCTTGCCGCGGTTCTGCCACTGGCGCCACAGCGCGGCATTGCCACCAAGGGCGATCCCGTAAATCACGACAGCTACTAGATCACGAATAGCCCGGTAGGTAAGGGTGAACGGGAGTGCCCACTCAACTATGCCCTTGTCGCCGGTCCATGGAAGCTCCGGACCAACCAAGAAACGGTCGGGACGCCAATTGAGTTCGCTATCGGCCCAAGTCAACCACTGGTGGGGTACCACTCCGTATCCCCACCAGAGGATGAAGAAGACGTAGGTGCCAAACAGCATCGCCTCACCCCAAGTGAAGTCCTTGTCTGCTGGCGTTCGTTTGCGGTACCAGTCGACGCCACCCAAGAGGATGAACAGCACGACAATGGATGTCAGGAACGCGACCATCGATCCATACCCTCCCTCGGCGGCTCAAGCGGACTTCGTGAAACAGTGCACAAGCGGTGCGCACCCCATGCTAACGGTTGGATCTCCGTCACGACGACCGATTCAAGAGCGTCAATCCAACTTAATCGGCAGCCAAAATACGGCGGGAATCCAATGGGTGTTTCTATCACGATCTGATCAAAATCGGCGACCTGCAGGAGAGCAGGATTAACTCTCTGCCCAACACCCAGAATCTGGGCGCCCGCACCCGGCAGCCGCCCGCTAACCTGCCCTCTGTTCCAGACCGGCGCTTTGGACTTACCCCACACGGTCGTCGCCTGGAGCCAAGAACACCGCCGCACCGTCAGACTCCTCCGGAGCCCACGTTGACCGAGATACCCGAGCACCTTCTAAAGCGGGCCCAAGCCGCTAAGGCCAAGGCCGCTGGCGCCGATGCGCCTGCAGCCGATAGTCCAGCCGCGCCCGTTAAGGCCACACCTGCTGCCCCAGTTGCCGAGACAGCATCCATGCCCCCAGTCGAACTCCCACCGGCACCAGTAGCTCCCTACGTTGCTGCAGCTGATGTGCGTAAGAAAATCCCTTGGTGGGCAGCTGGCGCACTGTTGCTACTGCCTATCTGGGCCATCTCTTACGTCGGTACGCTCGAACGCCCACCACAGGAAGTCACGGGAATCCTGGCCGAAGGGCAACACATCTACGAAACCCGCTGTGCTAGTTGCCACGGAGCCAACGGAGCCGGCGGTAGCGGTTACAAACTTGCAGACGGAGAGGTCCTGATCACCTTTCCAACTCTGGAACCCATGATTGAGTGGTTGGCTAAAGGCTCAGCCGGCATCGGTCTTGGGAACCCATACGGCGATCCAGCACGCGGGCGAATTGTCGCTGGAGGAATGCCTGGGTGGGCGGACATTCTGACCACTGAGGAACTAATCGGAGTAGTCCTGCACGAGCGAGCCAAATTTGGTGGCTCTGAAGAAGCACTTGTTCAGGCAGAAGCGATCGAGCACGCAGTTGAAATGGGCGAACTCGATCTGCAAGGCCATCTTGATCCATCGACTCTCACTGTTGCTGAGATTCAAACCATTCTTGCTGCCGTTGGTGAGGACGGCAGCGACCGCTGATCCCCCAGGCTCAGTTCAGCCTGCTGTTGCGAAACCCATGACTGACGACAGGATTCACGACCTGCTGGTTGTCGGTGGAGGTCCGGCTGGAGCGGCGACCGCCTACTGGGCAGCCACCCACGGTCTTGATGTGGTTGTCGTTGAACGTAAAA
>CAWVUB010000177.1:0-3012 GCA_963933065.1 uncultured Acidimicrobiaceae bacterium
GGTGGTGCCGGAAGGTGCCAACATGATCAATGCTGAGTTCTACGTGCAACGGGGCCGTCAGTTCCGTGACACCCTCCGCCGACTCGACTGACCGGTATGTCTCTTTCTGGAAGCTCGACGGCCCCCGGGGTCGATGAGTTCGAAAACCACCGTTTCAAGTCTGGCGACCTCACGCTGGCAGCCCATCTGGCTCGACCCCCTAGGGACCCGCAGCGGAAAGGGCTGCCTGGTGTTGTGATCTGTCATGGTTTCCCCAGTGGTCCCGATGGCGGTGCCAACTCGGTTGCCACGTTCCCCGAACTGGCGTTTCGGATCGCCACGGAGATTGGGTGGGTAGCCATGGTTCCGTACCTTCGGGGTATGCCCGGTTCTGAAGGCGATTTCAGTCTCGATGGATGGCGGGACGACGTGGTGGCAGCTGCCGCTGACCTTCGTAACCAGTCGGAGGTTGATCGGGTATGGGTAGCGGGTTTTGGTAGCGGTGCAGCGCTCGCCATCTGTGCCACGGCAATTGACGACAGCATCAGTGGCGTAGCTGCACTGGCTGCGCCGGCAGACTGGTCGGATTGGGCGGCCAATCCACGGCGACTTCTCTTGCACGCCCGCGATGCTGGCCTTTTGACCATGTCAGATTTGGCGCCTGACTTTGACCGATGGTCAAGCGCGCTCGGAGACCTGTCGGCCGAGCGCGCTGTTGCTTCCCTGGCTCCCCGAGATCTTCTGCTGGTTCATGGAGGTGACGACGAGATTGTTCCGTCACTTGACGCCCGGGTTGTAGCCAGTGCTCATGGCGCGGCCACCTTACGGATTATCGCCGGAGCTGGTCACCACCTACGCCACGACCCACGGGCCATCGCCATCTTGTTGGGCTGGCTGGACCGCCAGCGTCGACAACACGCATGACCGGTTAAACGGCGCCTAGGATTGTTACTATCTCCATAGGAGAAATCCACGCCCTGCTTATCCGCCTTCCAGAATTGGAGTTCTGTCGATGTCCGTTACTGACATTGGTCTTGATCTCAGTCGATACAAGCTCGGCTGGAGCGACGAAGAGGACTACGTCTTCAAGCCCACCAAGGGTGTTGACGAGAGTGTCATCCGTGAGATGTCCTGGATGAAGGGTGAGCCCGATTGGATGCGGGATTTTCGCCTTAAGTCTTTCCGGAGTTTTGGTAAGCGACCAATGCCATGGTGGGGTGGTGACATGTCAGGTATTGACTTTGACGACATCTATTACTACATCAAGCCCACAGAGTCCCTGACCGACAACTGGGACGACGTGCCTGAATCCATCAAGAACACATATGAGAAGTTGGGCATTCCTGAGGCTGAGCGAAAGTACTTGGCTGGGGTAACCGCCCAGTACGAGTCCGAGGTGGTTTACCACCGCAACCGAGAAGACCTTGAGGAACAGGGCGTCATCTTCTGCGATATGGACACCGCTCTACGTGAGTATCCAGAGATCGTGCGGGCCTACTTCGGTCGGATCATTCCTCCCAATGACAACAAGTTCTCAGCACTCAACTCTGCAGTGTGGAGCGGTGGTTCGTTTATTTATGTCCCACCGGGGGTCAAGGTGGACATGCCGTTGCAGGCCTACTTCCGTATTAACGCGGAGAACATGGGCCAGTTTGAACGGACATTAATCATCGCTGACGAGGGATCAGAGGTGCATTACATCGAGGGCTGTTCAGCACCGGTCTACACGACCGACTCGCTGCATTCGGCGGTGGTTGAGATCGTGGTGAAACCGTCAGCCAGAGTTACCTACACCACTATTCAGAACTGGTCCTCAAACGTTTACAACCTGGTGACCAAGCGGGCCCGGGTTGAGGCCGAGGGCCACATGGAGTGGATCGACGGCAACATCGGATCTCGGCTGACCATGAAGTACCCAGCCGTAGTGTTGGTCGGCCCAAAGGCTTCGGGCGAAGTGCTGTCAGTGGCCTACGCAGGACCCGGCCAGCATCAGGATGCAGGCGCCAAAATGACTCACGCCGCGCCTGAGACCACGTCCAAGATTGTTTCCAAGTCCATTTCCAAGGACGGTGGACGGACCAGTTACCGTGGGCTGGTGCGAGTCGAAGATGATGCCTATGGCTGCAAGAGCCATGTTCAGTGTGATGCTCTGATCTTGGATGATGAAAGCATCTCGGACACCTACCCTTACATGGAGGTCGGTTCGGCTGATGCCGTGATAGGCCATGAGGCGACAGTTTCCAAGGTGGCTGACGACCAGCTCTTCTACCTTATGAGTCGGGGACTATCAGAGGAACAGGCCATGTCGATGGTGGTAAACGGCTTCATTGAACCTGTCACTCGAACGCTACCGATGGAGTATGCAGTGGAGTGGAGTCGCCTGATTGAGTTGCAAATGGAGGGCTCGGTCGGCTGACTTAGTTGCCGATTAACGTCGGGTGCCCCAAGAACTGCCCTCTCATGCGGCACACTGGGCGTTATGCCTATGCGTCAGGAATGCAAGCATTTCGAGAGCCGCAGTTACCCCAACGGGGACACGGTCAGAAAGTGCAACTTAGATCTCGCACCGGAAGCCCCGTGGCGCTGCCCAGAAGAGTGCCCGTCGTTCGCTAAGCGCCGGTTAGATGTGGACTGGAGCCTTGGAAGCCTTGTTATTCCCGAGACCCCAGATGAACCAGAGGGCCTCGGGAGCGACGAAAGTATTGCTGCCCTACTAGACGCAGCAGAAGACATCGTCAATGAGGCTGGTTCCCGGGTAATGGCCGATTTAAATGCGGAGAAGGCTAAGAAGGGCCGGTTTCGTCGTAGCAAGGGGAGCGGTAAGCACAGGGGTCGAAAAGGCAAACGTCGACGAGAGTAGTCATCGTGGACGTGGACGTGGACGTGGACGTGGACGTGGACGTGGACGTGGACGCCATGATGCTGTCCGCCGGGTCGACGGCTATCTAGTGGTGGACCACGAAAGCGGCGCGATGAGCGCTGACGCGACAGCCGCACCGGCGGCTAGGAAAAGTGGCACCCGGTAGGCGCCGG
>CAWVUB010000178.1:0-2987 GCA_963933065.1 uncultured Acidimicrobiaceae bacterium
CGAAAGCTGCTCCACCCTCGCAGGATTAATCGGCATCAGCGGAGCCATTTTGGCGGCGTCTGGTGTCGGCTTGGTAGCCATCCTCGCCTTAAGGGCGATGGCCGAGTGGCAGGCAACCGAACGGCAACAGTCTGCTCGAGAACGACACCCGCTGGTTTGACCTGAGCAACAGTGACCCACCTCACCACTCTCCGAGACCTTGCACTGGACATCGCTCGATCTGTTGCCCCTGAACTATTGCTGTGGGCCGGCAAGGTTGACGTCCTTTCCTCCAAGTCCACGGCTACCGACCTCGTCACTGAACTGGACCGCTGGTCCGAAGCTCAAATCGTGAGCCGTATCCTTGATGCTCGCCCCAACGACTCGATTCTCGGTGAAGAGGGAACCGGTGTGAGCGGCACATCAGGAGTCTGCTGGATCGTCGATCCGATCGATGGGACCACCGACTTTGTCTACGGCCACCCCGGCTTCTCTGTTTCCATCGGGGTTGAGATTGACGGAAGTCCGGCAGTAGGAGTAGTCGTCGACCCCCTCCTGAACGACGAATTCTGTGCTGCAAGCGGTGAAGGCACTACTCGAAACGGCCATCCTGTCCGGGTAAGTGAGATCGCTGAACTACCTAAGGCCCTGGTCGCCACAGGTTTCTCCTATGACTCTGGCCGCCGCCACGAACAGGCCAAAGTACTCGTAGCGGTTCTTCCTCAGATTCGAGATATCCGACGGATGGGGGGCGCCGCCCTGGACTTGGCTTCAGTGTCATGCGGCCGGGTCGACGCCTACTTCGAACAGGGACTCCATCATTGGGACTTCGCTGCCGGTGCGGTCCTAGTCGCCGAGGCCGGAGGCCTAGTCACCAACCTAGAAGGCCAGCCCACCACCGGTGAGATGACTGTGGCCGCTCCAGCTGCCATCCACGGCCCACTTCTTGACCTGCTCCGGTCAACGGTACCTGACTATGTTTAGACCCTTGAGAGCTCAATCAGAGACAAGGGGTGCCTCCATGGGGCAGCATCTTGGGGTGAACACTCGAATCCTGATAGTCGAAGACGATGAACGTATACGAACTGCCGTGCGAATGGCCCTCGAAGAGGAGGGTTGGGAGGTCGAAGAAACGGCCACTGGCGAGGAAGCACTTAACGCCTTCACTCGGCAACCTGCCGACGTAGTCCTCATAGACATCATGCTCCCCGGTGTTGACGGCTTCGAAGTCTGTCGGAGCATCCGACGGATGGGCGATGTGCCTATCGTCATGGTTACCGCCCGAGCGGACAGCCACGACGTGGTCGCTGGCCTAGAAGCCGGAGCCGACGACTACCTGCGGAAGCCCTTTGACCCCAAGGAGCTCTCGGCCCGTATCCGAGCGCTACTGCGGCGGACGCGGACCGGAGATGTCCCGTCGCCTCGAATTCAGGTCGGCCAACTTGAAGTGCTTCCCGAAGAGGGTGTTGTCCGGCATGCCGGAGTTGAAATCCACCTCACCCGCACCGAATTTCGCCTACTCGTAGAACTGGCGACAGCCGAGGGACGGGTACTTAGCCGGGAAGATCTACTAGAACGTGTCTGGGGCTACGACTACTTCGGCGATGGACGACTTGTTGATGTCCACGTCCGCCGGCTCCGAACCAAGATAGAACCTGACCCGGCGAACCCCCGGTATGTCATGACTGTCCGGGGCATGGGCTACAAGCTCCAGGGCTGAGCCAACCCAAAGACGAACGAAGATTCATGACTGACGATCCCACCCGCTTGGGGCTTGGAAATCGAGTCGCCATGTTGTTCGCTATCGGAGGCCTTCTGGTGTCGAGCCTGCTGGCTGTTAGCACAATGGTCCTGACTCGTCGCCAACTTGTTGAATCCCGCGAAGACGCAGCGGCCGCCTTGGCCGTCGGTAACGCGACTCGACTGAGCAACCAGTTGACACCAGATTCCACTATCGAGGACCTCCCAACCATCGTCGACTCCCTAACTCGGGTCGAGGGAGGTAAGAGAATAATCCGACTAGGCGAAGACTGGCTCCCCGCTCCTGAGCTCGACCGGGATGACTTACCGCCCCGACTCGTTCAGCGTCTCGCCCAGAGATCTGCCGGACAGATCTTGGCGCCAGTGCGCGGTAACTCCCATTTCGTGGTCGGCATCCCGCTCACTGCTTTCGATGCCGACTACTACGCCGTAGTTGACCTAGTCGAGATAGAGGAAACTCTTGATGATCTCCAAATCATTCTTCTAGGGGCCGGAGCAGCAACAACCATCTTGGCGGCCATCCTCGGTTGGTGGGCCAGCCAACGGGTGCTCCGACCCCTGCGAAGGGTTAGCAGCGCTGCTGAAGCCATCGCCGGCGGTCACCTCGACACCCGCCTTGCGCCACAAACCGACCCTGATCTGGACCGCCTCTCGGACTCCTTCAACGAAATGGCAAGCGCACTTGAGGAGAGGATTTACCGCGACGCTCGCTTCGCGTCAGACGTCAGCCACGAGCTACGAAGCCCTCTCACCACATTGATGGCTGGTGTAGGTGTGCTTGAAGCCCGCCGGAATGAATTATCAGATCGGTCACGCACCGCTCTCGACCTACTCATAGCGGACCTGGAACGGTTCAACCGCCTAGTTAACGACTTGCTTGAGATCTCGGGCTACGACGCTGGGGTGGCTGCGCTTGACCTTAGTGAAGTTGACGTGGTTCGCTTTCTCGAGGCCACGGTTGCAGACGACACCACACTCAGCCTTTTCGTTCCAGCCACCACCCAATCCCTAGTCATCGACGCCGATAAGCGACGCCTAGCACGTGTTATGGCCAATCTCCTAGACAATGCCCAGCGTTACGGCGGCGGGGCCACTGTCGTAACACTTGAGCACGACGAAACGATTCAAATCGCCGTAGAGGATGAAGGACCGGGTATCCCCAAACTCGAACGCCACCAAATCTTTGATCGATTTGCCCGAGGATCAGCCGGTGGCAGTCGGGGCGGTGGCGACGGCACCGGACTGGG
>CAWVUB010000179.1:0-2978 GCA_963933065.1 uncultured Acidimicrobiaceae bacterium
CATTGGGCTACGCGCTGGCTGTCAAGAACCTCTACGTGATGAACGTCGAGTACTACACCGGCGTTGATGAACACCTTGACATCCCGGTGATCCTGCCCCCGTACGTCGACTGGGTGGATCTTGGCGATAGGCGGATTTTGATCGTCGACGACGTTGCTGATACTGGCCACACGCTGGCTTTGGTGCGCGATACATCTCTCGCACAGGTTGCTGAGGTCCGTTCCGCTGTTCTGTACCAGAAGCCCCAGTCGGTGGTCGACTGCGAGTATGTGTGGTGCCACACCGATAAGTGGATCAACTTTCCTTGGTCGACCGAGCCGCCAGTTGTCGACCTTGAGGGAGCGGGTACCAGCGTCCTTGATGCCTGACTGGACTGATCGGCCTAAGTCGGCGCCCCAGGGTTTGACGAGGAATGGTTGGTGGGCCGCCATTTGCGTGCAGGACCCATCGGTCGTATGGCTGGCACCAGAGATAGAGCCGGACGCCTAGCGCTAATCGTCATGCTGAGCGGTTGTCGGATATGCCAGAGTTGACCAGAAGTGGGCTTCTTGGCGATTTGCGACCTTTAGGCATGGATGGGTGCTCGCTTGGCTGACCAGTTGGTAGTTCGCTCGAGTTGGCTACCAACTGACAGCAGTTGATCTTCTCGGCCATAGGCCGCCACTAGTTGTATGCCTACCGGCATGCCGTCTGACGACCCCATGGGCAACGAGATCGCCGGCTGGCCGGTGCAGTTAAATGGTGAGGTGTAAACCGAATAGGGGAGTGAGCCCTTCGAGCCCCGAACGGGATCGTCGGCAGTGGGTGTGAGTTCGCCGATCTGGGCCGGCGGCTGGGCGGTGGTTGGTGTGAGTAGTAGATCGAAGTCGGACCACCACGAGGCCATGGAACGGCGCCAGTCACCCAAGATCCCCTGCGACCTTAGGTAGTCAGAGGCCGTGTAACCCTGCCCGCGTTCAGCCATGGCCCAGGTCCCGGCTTCTACGTCGTCCACAGTCAGGGTCCGTCCCAACTGATCGCTGATGGTCCGGAGGTTCACCACGGCCCCGGCTGACCAGTTGACGGTAAAGGCCCAGGCCAACTCCTTCAATTCGCTGAGATGGAGGAATGCCTCAGGCCGCGACTCGACTACTTCGTGTCCGAGGTTGGCTAGTAGGTCTGCGGTTCTCCGAGTGGCTTCTTCGCAGTCGGGATGGGTTTTGCTGCGGTGGTTGTCGGGCATCAGGCCGATCCGTAGGGGTCCAGGATCGGCTTCAACACATCTGGCATAGGGCTGGCCATGATCGGGGGCGACGACGCCATCGCCTGGAAACGAGAGAGCTGATGCATCCAGAATGGCTGCCGTGTCGCGCATGGTCTGAGTTACCACGTGCTGGCATGAGAACGACCACTCTTCGCGTGGCCCCTGAGAGACCCGACCTCGGGACGGTTTAAGGCCCACCAGGCCACACATCGCTGCTGGGATGCGGATGGAACCGCCACCGTCGCTGGCATTGGCGGCTGGGAGCATGCCAGCCGCTACCGCTGCGGCAGCACCGCCAGACGACCCTCCGGGGCTGTATCCAGTATTCCATGGGTTTCGTGAAGGGCCGTACGATTCGGGTTCGGTGGTGGCCACCAAACCTAATTCGGGGGTGTTCGTTCTGCCCACAATGACGAAGCCGGCCTGTTTGTAGCGAGTGACTAGGTTGGAATCGGCATCAGCGATGAAGTCCGCCTCTTTGAGAGCTCGGGTGCCGGCGTGGTGGGGCTGCCCGGCCTCGGTGGACCACAGATCCTTGATGAGCATGGGGACGCCGCGAAACGGTCCATCTGGCAGGTCTGGTGAGGCGGCAAGTTCTAGGGCCTGCTCGTACTGGGTGTGAATCACAGCGTTCAGTTCATCGTCGAGGCGCTCGATACGGTCGATAGTGCTCTGGACTGCTTCAGTGGGCGATAACTGACCGCTGCGAATGAGGGCGGCTAGGCCGACAGCGTCAATCCGGGCTAACTCGGTGTCTGAGGAGGGAGGAGAGGAGTCAGGGAGAGTCATAGTGTTGGACCATTTTGGTCAGGTTGTGTGTGCCCGTCATCTGGCTGATCAGATTCAGCACGCTCTAGGTAGTTGTAGACGGTAAACCGACTTACCTCTAGCGCCTGGGCAACGTCCTCTACGGACTTGCGAAGTGTAAATGCTCCTCGTTCATTCAGCAGGGTAACGACCGCCTGCTTCTGGGCTCGGTCCATCTGGGTACACGGTTTACCCATGTCGTACTCCACTTCGGCAATAAGGGTGGGGAGGGCGTCATGCAGGTCAAGGTGGGGGTCAGGGGGTCGGACAGCGGCCACTACGGCGCCAGCCCAAGACACTTCTATATCGTCGTCTTTTACGTCGCCTAATGGTATGAGCGTTCCTCCGAGTGCCTCTACGACTGGCTGTATGGCCGCCAAAACAGCCTCTTTTGGAGCGGCAAACCCCGCGCTGCTGTCGCGGGTGGTTGAACCTCGGTCAGAGGTGCCTGCTGAGCCGGCCACGACCTCACCATAGTTCTCAACCAAATAGTTGACAAAATGTTGACGAATGGGTACTTCCACGGCAGCATGGAGGAGTGCCGGTGACCATTGCAACTTCAATAGACGCTGCCTGCGCGGCAATGCAGGCTAAACCCGATGCACTTGTCTTGGCCGGAGGCACTGACCTTATGGTTGAGGTAAATCGTGGGATTCGCCCGATCAACAATGTGGTAGCCGTTGGTCGCATCCCCGAAATGCGGGGCTGGAGTCGGGAGGGTGTCAGTGGCGGAATTTTGCGCATCGGTGCTGGAACCACATGTGCTGACCTCACAGAGCCAACTGTCGCAGCATTAGTCCCAGCACTAGCTCAGGCCGCTCGTACGGTAGGTTCTCCACAGATCCGGAACTCGGCAACGATAGGTGGGAATTTGGCCACTGCTTCGCCGGCTGGTGACACTCTTCCCGTGCTTGCGGCTCTCGAAGCC
>CAWVUB010000180.1:0-2965 GCA_963933065.1 uncultured Acidimicrobiaceae bacterium
ACAGAGTTATGCGTTGGACCCCGTCCAGAACAGGTCTCTGGTTAAGTTGCCCATGGGCAGTTCGAGTCCTCAGGTCCTCTTAATTGGGGGCGGGCTTACCGGCCTGGCCGCTGCCTCCACGCTCACCCGGAACGGCCAGGAAGTGCTCCTCCTTGAGGCCTCGGACGATGTCGGGGGTCGCGGGCGGACTGAACTCGATGGTTCAATCACCGTCACCGACTGGTGTGAGACATGGCTGGCTGGCGCAACCGGTTGACGTGCAAGGAACGAACCGTCGCCGGGTACAAGTACGCACTCGACCGGTGGGTCCTACCTCACGTCGGGCGCTGCCAGTTGCGTCAACTCCGCGTCGGCCACATCGAGATGATGCAGACCAGCCTCCTCGACGCCGGTCTGTCCGCAAGCACGGTCAGAGTCGCCCATCACGTGCTATCCAGCGCGTTGAGCCAAGCCGGCATGTCGCCCACAAGCCTGACTAATCAACGCAATGAGATGGAGGCCGACGGTTACGGAATCGGCCCCAGTGCCGATACCGGTGCCGGCCTTAGAGGTGCTAATTTTCGTAATGTAAATCTCTCAGGCTCGACGATTTCCGAAGCAGAGAAGCTATGTCCTCGAGGTGGCTAGCGATTGGCTCGATGAACTCTTCATTGGGTAGGAGGTAACGCTCGCCACGGTCGAGCCCGTCGAAGACACGTGTTGCAAACTCGTTGGCTTCAAGCCGGTTTGGGAATGAATCGATCGCAGGTAGCGGGGGCGTATCGGGTCCTCCGAATACTTCAGGACGGTTGCGGGACGCTTGCCAAATTCGACTCTTGACTGGCCCCGGCAATAGCACGGTGACCTCAATATCCGGCGCGGCCTCTTCGAGTTCTATCCGAAGGTTGTCGGCAAGCGCCACGATGCCGTACTTCGTAGCAGCGTATGGGGTGTTACCACTGCTCTGTCCTGGAGCTAACCCTGCTATCGATGAAGTTGCGACTATGTGCCCAGTGCCACGTTCAATCATCGCTGGGAGAAATGCTGTCCAGGTATTTACCACCCCAAACAGGTTCACTCGCCATAACCATTCCCAGTCTTCCGGGCGCTGTTTCCACAGTGGTGCTTGAGGGCTGATTACCCCTGCGTTGGCAATTACTAGATCGGCTACGCCCAGTTCGTCATGCACTGTTTCAGCAAAGTTGAAGACAGCCGTCGGGTCAGCAACATCGACGACGCTCGAAGCCACAGTGCCTCCGTCTGCTACCAAATCGGCCTTTAGCTCTTGGAGAGCAGGGCCTTCGATGTCCGCGAGTGCGGCGCTGTAACCGCGATTAACACATTCACGAGCAAGACCTTCACCGATACCACTGGCAGCTCCAGTGATGACTACCACGGAGCCTGTCGACAGTTGCATTGTTCTCACCGTAGTGGGGTAGTAGTTCGGTTTATCCAGCAATCCAGTAGGCGCTCCACAACCGCTCCAAAGCAGAAGCCGCTTTCTAGGTAACCGCTCTGGCAGGCGACAGGTGGGCCTGTCTGTACGTCGTCTTTCGGCAGCCATACCGGCGGCCACAGGGGTAATCCGCGGGGTCAAAGCCCAGTCGCAAAATGGGCTGTTTAGGGAACACCTCACCCGACTGGAGATCCCTGTGGCCCTACTTACGGATTAGAAGGTTGGGGGGTTCGGGTCCCTTCGAGCGCGCCAAACGTTGGAAGACACGATCGCAAGGCGGATGTAGAACCCGGGTCCAAGATCGACGGACTCAGTTGTTTTCAGAAGTGCTGCCACGGCCATGCTTCCAGTAGCCCCGGACAACAGCGTGGGAGCGGGAAAGACCTCGCTCGTCGAAGAGATGATGGCGAATGCGCTGAACGGCAGCGGCCTCGCCGGCAGCCCATACCCGCGCGTCAGGAGCTATCTGTGCGCTGGTAACAGCGGCGACGAGAGAATCGCCAGGGGTTGAGCCAGCCTCAAGCTGATACCACTGAATGGTCGCACCTGGATGCGCGGGCAACTCGAGGCGTGCGTCTAGATGCCGCACCTCAATGAGTACCTGCACCTCGGCCTCCGGGGGCAGCGCTCGAAGAAGCATGCAGATGGCAGGAAGTGCCGACTCGTCGCCTGCGAGCAGGAACGAGCGAACTGCCGGATCAATTTCGTATCCGCGCCCTGTGCCAGAGACGGCAACACGATCCCCTGCCTTGGCCGTATCTGCCCACGCGGAAAGAATCCCGTTTCCGTGTCGGACAACCTCGACGTCGAGTTCCAGCGGACCCGGCTTGAACCAGAGCGGGGTGAGCGTGCGGATGGTCGGCCGGCTGCCGTCCGCAAACAGGAACTCATTCCCAGCCCATGTGGGCAGGACGACCTCGGTTGGATCTCCGGGAAGCAGGACTCGCACGCTGGCCGCCGGTAGCCCGGGGTCGAGCCCGTGGAGCATCGGCCCGGCGAGAGTGATCCGAACCATATGGGGGTTACGTGGCTCAATCCGAGCCACTTCGACTATGCGAAACGGGGGGGGTTCCCTACGAGCGCGAATCGCTCTCACGACCACACAACGGTGCCGCACTCTGTGCAGAACCCTCCCTGGCCAATCATGCACCGAGTCTTTCACCCAGAAGCGAAACAACCCCCGAAGGGGAGTACCCCCGTGGTAGGTGGTCTATTCGGGCTGCCTGATGCGCAACTGCCATGCCCGCACCCGGAGGGCGCTCTACCGACGGGCCTGCCACCAGAGCCGTCAACCGCCGCGCAATTCGTAGTCGCCTCCATCGACGACGAGTTCCAATTCCGTCCCGGTGGGGTCGACCGACAGGTCGATCGAAGTGGTACTGCCGTCCGGCCGGATCAGTGTCCACCCCACATCCGGCGCCAGCCCGGTGATCCGAATCGACGTGCGGGTTCCGGCCACGGATGCGTTCTGCGGTTGGGCGGCCAGTCGTAGGGCCGTTCCATCCCACCGGGCCTCGCTCATGGCGACCC
>CAWVUB010000181.1:0-2929 GCA_963933065.1 uncultured Acidimicrobiaceae bacterium
AGAACAGGTCGGTACCGACGCTTTGGGAGACGATGGTTGCGTACCGCTCTCCCGCGGCTACTTCAGCCCAGAGAGTAAGCCATTCCTCGTCGGCACTGATGGCGTCGATGAAGGCTCCATATGTAGCCCCATCCGGGAACACCAGCGCATAGGTGAGTGCGTGAACAGGCCCGGCCATGGACTGAATCAGGTGGACCGCTTCGTCACCGAGGCGCCGGTGAATCTCGGCGGCGCGTCCACAGTTAGTGAGAAAGTCAGGAACTCGGGCTGGTGTTACGTCCCAAGCGGTGGTCCACTGCAAGATTAGGGCCTAAGTGGGCGGTTTTGGTCGTACGATTGTGGAACTGCGCCGGTCAAGGCTCGGTTCTACAAACAAGCAACGAAAGTGAAATCATGCCTACTGGCACCGTAAAGTTTTTCAATTCCGAAAAGGGTTTCGGATTCATCTCCGTTGAGGGAGGCGAGGACGTGTTCGTCCACTACTCCAACATCGCGGGCGATGGCTACCGCAGCCTCGATGAAGGCCAGAACGTCGAGTTCGACGTCGGCCCCGGCAAGAAGGGCCCGGAAGCTCTCAACGTCCGCGCTATCTGAACCCCTGGTGAGGGGTCCCCACCGCTGCTCCATGGGCAGTCTTCGGTGGGGGCCCACTCTCTAGTTTTCCCTTATCGATCTGCGGCCTTATAAGGCTGGGATGCGGCCGGTCTTTGCTTTGCCTGTCGCTATCTCTCGCAGGTAGATCAAAATGACTTTGTCTGCGGATATCAAATCCATCACGAATCATGGGTCGCCAGCCCAAATGGAGTGATGTTTTGTTGATCTGGCCCGCACCATTACAGGGCCGTCTCCGCCGACGGCCTGACTTTCACTGAGGAGGCATACACGGGCCTCTACTTTGGCAACGACCCTGAGGTCCTCCGCCTGCCCGACAGTGAACGGATTATCCACTACGGAAACTTCGCCCCGGTGATCGGAAGTCAGATCCTCTCAGCGACCTGCACCGAGTACTAAATGGCAAGCGAGTGGCGCAGTCGTGTTCGAACCTGGCCTGTGAGGCAACGACTTACCCTTAAAGGCAGAAGGTCATCAAGAACAGCCGCCAACCCGCCTACGCGCATCTGAACCTAGGGGTTCGTGCCTGGGGCCCCCTGCGGGGTCGGGCTAGACAGAGCTGGTTGATGTCCTGCAGGTCTGCCGGTCAGCCCAGGAGGGCTTCGGCGATGGCGTCTAGGTGATCCAGGTCCATGTCGTCGAGCACCTGAAGGTAGACCCGGTCGCATCCCCGTCCCGCGAAGTCGGCCGCCTTCTGCTGCAGGTCCTCTCGGCTCCCAGCGAAACCGTTCCGGCGCAGCTCATCGGGCTGACGGCCGATTGCGGCGGAGCGTCTCTCCAACTCGGTGTCGTCGCTACCGCAGCAGACAACTTGCGCAGTGGAGTAGATGAGGTCGTCTGGGTCCCGACCGTTGGCCCTGCAGGCGTCACGAACGATGCCGGTGGCCTCCGACCATGCCTCCGGCGAATTCCACGAGTTGAACTCTGTGGCAAAACGGGCGGCCAGCTGAGGTGTTCGCCTGGGACCGGAGCCTCCAATAATCAGCGGCGGACCCGGCCTCTGTTCAGGTTTCGGAAGAGCGGGGGATCCCTCCACGACCAGGCACCTACCGGAGAAGTCGAAGGTCTCGCCCACGGGGGTGTTCCACATGCCGGTCAGGATCTCGAGGGTGTCTTCGAGTATGTCGAAGCGTTCTGCGATGGGTGGAAAGGCCAGGCCCTGGGCTTTGTGCTCTTCCTCGTACCAACCGGCCCCGAGACCAAGCTCGATACGCCCTCCGCTCATCTGGTCGACCTGGGCCACGGCCACTGCCAGGGGGCCGATATGGCGGAAGGTGACCGGGGTGACCAGGGTGCCCAGGCGGAGGCGTCGGGTGTCGCGAGCGAGGCCGGCCAAGGTCGTCCAGGCATCGGTGGGACCGGGTAGGCCATCACCGTCGCCCATGCTCAGATAGTGGTCGGAAGTGAAGAAGCCGTCGAAACCCAACTTCTCGGCCCGTCTGGCGAGCGACAGAAGCCGCTCATAGGTGGTGCCCTGCTGGGGTTCTACGAAGATCCGGTAGTCCATAGCTGCTAGGGCCGTCTGTTTTCGAACGGGGACAAAAACGGCTGGCTACCGGAGCAGGTGCCAGTGAGATGGGTGTCGCTGGGCGAACCGAGGTGACCGATCGACACCACGATAAAGATATCGGCCCTAGGTACCGGGTGCGCTGGCAATGGTGGGTCGCTACACGGTGGCAGGCTTGAACTTGGCGACACCATCTCAATCCTTCGCTGCAGCATCGCTGGCATCTCTTCGGCCACGGTGGTGCTTGTCGGGGAAGGGGCGATGCAGTGCTATCGGCGACTACATCGCTGCTGCTGGCTGTTTCGGCTTCAGACGCTTCGTCGCATCCACCGCACGAGGTGGCGACGGTTGTAACAAGTGGGAAAGTTGCTGTGAACTTGTGGTACTTCGTCGGTGCAAGGGAAGCAGGCTGAGGGTCTGGAGCGAGCAGATTCTGGGCCAGTTCGAACAGCGAAAGACCCGAGATGCCTACTGCCCATCTGATTCTCACCGTTCTGTTGACCGGAGCGCTCCTGGCGGCGGGGTGCTTCTCGTTTGAGGAGACTGTGGCGCCAGGAGTTACCACCACGACCACGACAACCGGCGCTCCTGCGACCACGACTGCTCCCACGACCACGGTCGCTTCTGCAACCACCTCAGCGCCCACAACGACCTCAGCGCCGAGAACTATGACGACGAGAACAACGACGACTGAGGCCCCACCCCTGGACGTACCCGGCACCCTGCTGTCCAGCGAACTGGTCGACATTGGCGACCTGGGCGTGGCCTGGCGGGCGAACCCGCCACCGACCAGTGCGGCGCCTGACCCTG
>CAWVUB010000182.1:0-2905 GCA_963933065.1 uncultured Acidimicrobiaceae bacterium
TGTCGGGATGGGGAGATTTGAACTCCCGACCCCCTGCTCCCAAAGCAGGTGCGCTGCCAGGCTGCGCCACATCCCGAATCGGTGATCATTGTATGGGAGGGTGGGGTCAGTAAGTCAGTTCAAATCACAGACACTCTGTCCAACACATATTGCTACGCCGTTTAAATTTTGGTACCCGAGCATGTTGGGGTTGCACCGTTGCGCGATCCTCTGGTGTAGAACACTTCATGACCCCGGAGGGCCTCAGAGCGATGAGTGAACCGATCTACGACGCCCAGACATTCTGGGAACTACTTGAACGTCGAGTTGCTGATAGTCCCGAACGAGCATTCCTGATTGAACCAGGAGATAGCGGTCGGCCTGAGCGAACAGTCAGCTTCATGGAGGCGAAAGTGTGGGCTGAGCGGGTTGCTGCAGGTTTTTCAAGCCTGGGGGTCAGAGAAGGTACACCGGTTACTTGGGTGTTGCCGACTCGTATCGAGACAGTTGTGGCATCGCTTGCTTTATCGCGTCTGGGTGCCATCCAGAATCCAATCATCCATATCTACCGAGATCGTGAAGTCGGTTTCTGTCTGCGCCAGACGGGCGCTGAGTTGTTGCTCACACCGGGGGAGTGGAGTGGGTTTGACTATCGAGCCATGGCGGAACGAGCTACCGCAGACCTAGCATCTTCCCCCACCGTTCTTGACGCCTATGAAAAGCTCCCCGAAGGTGATCCTGCTGATTTGGCGCCTATCCCTGCAACGCCCATCGGGGGACTCGATGAGCCGCCAATCCGGTGGATTTACTACACGTCGGGTACAACGTCAGATCCCAAGGGAGTGCTCCATACGGACGCCAGTCTTATGGCCGGAGGCGTGGGCTTGGCCCGAGCATTAAAAATGCAACCCACCGATGTTGGCTCCATCGCTTTTCCCTATGCACATATTGGTGGACCGGACTATTTGGTCTGCCTGCTAGCCAGTGGCTTCCCGGCGGTGCTCATTGAAAAGTTTGATTTAGAGGCTGTCGTAGAGGCTTACCGGCACCATGGGGTCACCATGGCAGGTGGGAGCACCGTCTTTTACACAATGTTTCTCGGGGTTCAGCGCCAGCAACCTGACAAACCGATTATCCCCACGCTGCGCCTGCTATCAGGTGGTGGAGCACCCAAACCTCCCGAGGTCTTCTTTGAGGTGCAAGCCGAGATGGGTATCCCGGTAGCCCATGGTTACGGCATGACGGAAAGTCCCATGATCTGCCAAGGGTCGCCTTCTGATTCCGACGATCAGCTAGCCCACACCGAGGGACACCCCGTGCATGCTGCCGAGGTTGCCATCTGTCGCACTGATGGCATTGAGTGTGAGCCCAACGAAGAGGGAGAGGTCCGGATCTCAGGACCACAATTGTTCAAGGGCTACCAAGATAAAAAACTGAATGAAGCCGCCTTTGATGAGCGGGGCCGCTTCCGCAGCGGCGACCTCGCGATTAAGCGAAGAGATGGCCATGTCACCCTGACGGGCCGACTCAAAGACGTGATAATCCGAAAAGGTGAGAACATTGCTGCCAAAGAAGTTGAGGATGTGCTCTACACCCATCTGTCAGTCAGCGCAGTAGCCGTAATTGGTCTTCCCGACACTGAACGGGGTGAACGAGTCTGCGCCGTGGTTGAGACGGCTGAAGGGGCTGAACCGCTGACGTACGAGCAGATGGTCGAGACCTGCGCTGAAGCCGGACTCATGCGACAAAAAGTGCCTGAACAACTAGTGGTCCACGGAGGGCCACTACCCCGGAATGCCACAATGAAGATACTCAAGTACGAATTGAAGGACGCTCTCGCTGACGTTTCCTGGCCATAGGAGTATTTAACGCCCCTCGAACTTTCCTTGGCGGCGTTCCCTGAATGACGACACGCCCTCGGCGGCGTCAGCCGATGCCGCCAACTCGGCCTGCTTCGGGCCTAAGGCTGCTATGCAGTCTTCTTCGCCGTAGCGGAGGTAGATGGCCGAAGATGCCTTAGTGGCCTGAACGGCTAATGGTGCACCTTCACAAATTTTTTCTGCAATCTCGACGGCTCGGTCTAACTGTGTCCCGGCTGAGACGACCTCTTGGACCAGGCCTATTCGGTAGGCCTCGGTCGCGTCGAACTCGTCGGAGGTCAGCAGGTGATACATGGCGTTACCCCAGCCTCCGCGGTCGACGAACCGCATGGTGGCCCCACCAGTCGCGTGGATGCCTCGCAACGGTTCGAGTTGAGAAAAGCGGCAGTTGTCCGCAGCCACCACGATGTCGCCCGCCAACATGAGTTCTATTCCCAAGGTAAACGTCACACCCTGCACCGCTGTAACGATTGGCTTCCGGCATCGGCGGCCGAGAGCCATCGGATCGATTCCTCCGTTAGTGGACCTGCGACCCTCCTTCATGCCGTCCTGAAACTTTGGCAGATCCAGGCCAGCAGTGAAGTGGTCGCCATGACCAAACATCACTCCGCACCACAGGTCATCTTCGGTATCGAGTCGCTCGAAAGCGGCGACCAGTTGGCGTGCCATCTGTGGCGTATAGCCGTTCATCTTGGCCGGTCTGTCAAGCCCCACAAGAAAAATATGGCCTCTGACCTCGGTGGTGACACCGCCCTCAGCGGGATCGTGTTCAGTCATGGGGCCTCCAGGCCGTTAGTCCGAAACTCAGTCTGGGCGACAGCAACGGCCTCTGACGGATCAGGCGGCGGCCCGAACTGCCTCACGCTGGAGGAGAAGTTCCTTGATTGGTAGGCCAAATGCGTAGCCACCAAGGCTTCCGTCGGTACGTAACACTCGGTGGCATGGGATCAGGACCGGAATGGGATTGGCGCCCAGTGCGGTACCTGCCGCCCGAACGGCCTTCGGTCGGTGGATTGTCTTGGCCAAGTCGGCGTAGGTGCGAGTTG
>CAWVUB010000183.1:0-2903 GCA_963933065.1 uncultured Acidimicrobiaceae bacterium
CGACCGAGCTCGTGGACCGCTGGATCAACATGGATGAGAAGGAACTGCGGGCCCACGGCGTGGACCCCATCGTCATGGCTGCCCGGTCCGAAGAAGAGGCCGTGGGCAACCGCGCCCGATCCGATGTCCTGGTCGACTGGTTTCTGGCCGGCGACTGGTTCCTCGGCTAGACAACCGCGCCATGTCCCGACGGAAACAATCCGCTCCAGGCATCCAGATCCTTGACAACGACATCTGGGCGGAGCGAGTCCCACACTCCGAGTTCGCTGCCCTCCGCGCTGAATTTCCTGTCACATGGTTTGACGAACCTGATGGGAACTCAGGTTTCTGGGCGATCACGCGTCTCGATGACCTCGTAGCTGTCCACCGCGACCATCGGACCTTCTCGTCACAGGTAGGAGGAACCGAACTGGAGGAACTGGAGAAGGACCCCGAAGCGCGCGAAGCCCGGCGGACGATGCTAGAGACCGACCCCCCTGAGCACACCCGAATCAGAAAACTCGTCTCCCGTAGCTTCACCCGCCGGGCTATCGCCCGTTGGGAAAGCACCGCTAAGGCCCTTGTCGCCGAGAGTATCGACCAAGCCCTGCTCGACCACCAGACCGACTTTGTCGAGACGGTTGCTCGACGGTTCCCGATCCAGATGATCAGCAGGTTGCTTGGCGTCCCAGATCGGGATGCCGAACAACTATTCCACTGGGCCGACGCCGTCGTTTACCACGCAGACCCTGACTTTTCAGAGTTGTTGTACGACAAGGACGACACGGACCCATATCGATTGCTCCCGTTCAGAAGCCCCGCATCCATCAAGGTCTTCGAATTCGCCAAGCGTCTAGCCGACGAAAAAGCCAAGCACCCGGAAGCCGACGTCGTTTCTATCCTTGCTGCCTCCGAAGACCTGACTGAGCAGGAGTTCCAGACTTTCTTCCTCCTCTTGGTCATCGCAGGCAACGAGACCACCCGTCACAGCCTGAGCCATGGCGCCCTGGCCCTAGCGGAGTTCCCCGACCAACTCGACCGGCTACGAGGAGACCCCTCCCTGATCAGCACAGCTACAGAGGAGATTCTCCGTTGGGCTAGCCCACAGATCCATTTTCGACGGACCGCAGTGTGCGAAACGGAGCTAGCAGGTGTGCCGATTGCCGTCGGCGACAAGGTCGTTACCTGGTACATCTCCGCCAATTACGACGAGAGAGCCTTCGTAGACCCGTACACACTCGACCTCGGCAGAAACCCGAATCCACACGTGACTTTCGGAGGTGGCGGTCCACACTTCTGTCTGGGCGCCTGGATGGCCAGGTTGGAGGTAAGGGTGTTTTTGGAGGAGCTCATGACTCGTGTCGGGCGAATCCGCCTGAATGGCGAGCCCCAACGGATTCGCTCCAACTTCATCAATGGCCTGAAACATCTGCCACTCACCCTGGAACGGGTATAGAGGCAGTCGTCAGGCAGTCGCGATCCCGATCAACCGTTTCGCAGCACCAACAAGTTCGCCGATGGAGTCATCGTCGGCTGAGCCAAAGAGGTAGCGGTCTGGCCGGACAAGCACCGCGGCACGCCCGGCAAGAAGGAGTTCGACGTCCCCGTCCGAATCAACCAAGTCGTCAACAAGGATCGTTCGGCACCAACCTCCGGTCTCGCATGGGACCCGGGACACCAGATACCAGTCAGGACCACCAACTTCGTCGAGGAGGTCCTGCTTTTCGTTTACCAAAACCCTCGGTTGGCGTGCCTGATGTCCGATTCTCGTGTCGTTGCCTATCGAAAAGATTCCCTCTGTTAATGGCGGGAGGCGTGACCAGCGGTCTACATCGTTTACATCTGGAGGGGGAAGCTCCAATACCTGGCCTGAGACAAGTTGACCAGCCTCTATAGCCATAGCGATACACCTCTCCACATGGGCGCGACGCTCAGGTTCGTAGCTGTCCAGGAGCGTCTCAGGGGATCCATATTGGAAGACAGATTTCAGCTTCCAAGCGAGGTTGGCCGCATCACGTATTCCTGAACACATTCCTTGACCGGTGAACGGCGGCATCTGATGAGCCGAGTCCCCGGCGAGGAAAACGCGGCCATCTCGCCAGCGTTCGGCCACAACCGCGTGAAATCTGTATGCAACGGCCCGAACGATCTCTCCGACATCGTCTGAGACCCAGGGCCGAAGCAGTTCTCGAACCTTTGTGTGTGTCTGGAACTCCTCGTGACTCTCACCCTCCATCAGGCGGAACTCCCAGCGGTGATGACCATGGGCAGAGGGCACATAGGTAGCTGGCCGCTGTGGATCACAGACCTGCTGGATGACATTCGGAAGATCGGCATCGCCATCCACCATCAGATCGACTACAAGCCAATGCTGGTCGAACCCCAGATCTGAGAGGCCGATACCGAGACTCCGACGAATAGAACTCGAGGCGCCATCGCAGGCGACGACAAAGCGGGCATCAATGGATCCGAGGTCGGTGACCTCAGACCCCAACCTCAACTCCACGCTGGGCCATCTCTCGAGTCCTTCGCGCAAGACGCGGTCGAGTTGGGGCTGTTGAAACACGTAGTCCTCATGCCACCCGAGTATCGGAGGACGCTCGAAATCTTCGTAGGTGAAGAGTCTGTGTCCGTCAACGTCGACAAACTCCATTCCCAAACTGGGTTCGACGAGGTCTGTCACCTGGTCTGTGAGCCCTGCCCCCTGGAAGATCCTCATGATCTCCGCGTCTAGGTGGCAGGCACGCGGGAGGGGGTAGGGGTCCAGGGAAGCCTCATAAACCACAGTCTCGACTCCTGCGCTACCCAGAAGATTCGCCATCAGGGCGCCGACCGGACCGCAACCGACAACCGCGACCTGCCGCACGGTTCTAGTGCTCTAGGTCCGGTACTTCTTCATGCCAACAAGTTGTTCCCCATGTGAT
>CAWVUB010000184.1:0-2903 GCA_963933065.1 uncultured Acidimicrobiaceae bacterium
GCTGACGCGACAGCCGCACCGGCGGCTAGGAAAAGTGGCACCCGGTAGGCGCCGGTTGCCTCGAACAGAAGACCGGCGCCGAATGGTCCTGCTAGGCCAGCGACACCCCAAGCAGTGAAGACGCGCCCATAGGCCACCGGGTAGTCGCCTTCACCGAAGATCCGCGCAACAGTTAGTGGGTACACGGCGATAATTGCGCCGTAGGCAAAGGCAATACCGGCAAGGGCTGCCAATAGAAGGAAGACGTGTGACGCCAACGCGGCAATCGACAACACCACGGCTGAACTGAGCGGGAGTTGACGCAACAAGCGGTATCTGCCCGTCCGATTGGCGGTAAACGCAATCCATACACCTCCCAACGCGCTGGCTAGGCCAGCGAGCACGATGGTGGAACCACCGGGGCCACCAACCTCATCGACAATGGCGGCAGCGTGCCCAAGGGCCATTAGACCAGCAACCACGGCCAGCCCATAGGCCGCCCAGAGCCGGGCGACTAAGTGGAAGTCCGTCTTCGTCAAGCGTGTTCGTGCCCTCTGAGCTGAAGAACGTGTACTGCCGACCAGTAAAGATGCGAGAACCCCCACCGCGGTGATTGCGATAGCGAGAGACTCAAGACCACCGGGCGCGCCGTTCGTAGCGACCTGCTGGTCAAGAAGCTGGGCAGCCGATGCGCCGCCCAAGGCGTAAGCAGCGGTCACGAGGCCTAGCGCAAGGACAGGGCGGTCTGAATTTGCCTCTGCGGCTCGTTGGAGGGAGAAGGCATATCCAAGTCCATTGAAGGATCCAAACACGACTCCGTAACCAAGGACCACGCCCCCCAGAGAGGTCGCCGACGCAGCGATCAACAGTCCGGTCGCAGCTCCTACTGTGGCGATGAGTGCGACAAATGGGCCAGGTATCAGCCGGAACAGAGGGTGGCCGAGAAGCACTGCGACGGTGAGGCTGGCTAGGGCCACGGAGTAGACGGACCCCACTCCTCCGCGACCTGCACCGAGATAGCTCTCGAACGGTGCAATAAACAAGCTGAAGGCATGGATAGTCCCGAGAACGCCACTTAGGAGCACACACCCAATTAGCGAGCGGGTCGACGATCGCATAACCGGCGACCTTATGTCCTAGTTGACCGTTGACCTAAGTGTGTTCAGAGATGAAGACGCATTGCTGCCGACGAGAGGGAAGAGCAACTTATTTGGCTGCTCGTTCTAATTTGGCGGACAGGTTAAAACGAGTGGGACTCCAGAAATCCGAGGGTGGGTGTGCCCGATGTCAAGATCAAAGCAGTATCAAAGGACCGAGACTGACCTATCGAGACGGGTCAGTGCTGTGGGGTGAGTGAATCCGTAGTCTCGCGATGGAGTTGAGCGGCGTGCCGATTCAGCCCTACGAGTTCTGCTTCGATGCCGCGTTGGGAGAACTTGGCAACCACGGCGTCGATTGCCACTACTGCTGAGGTATCCCAGATACGGGCGTCACTCACGTCGATCTCAACCCGTTTTACCTTCACTGCGTCGTAGTCGAAAGCGTGCACCAGGTCGTTGGTCGAAGCGAAGAAGAGTTGGCCGCTTACCGCGTAGAGCCGTTCGACGTTGTCAGGGTCGACCACGCTGGTCACCTGCACTAGGTCCGACATGTGTCGGACAAAGAACACGGCCGACAGCAGCACGCCACCGCCCACACCAAAGGCCAAGTTATGGGTGAAGACAACGATCCCGACGGTGGCGGCCATCACGGCGGTCTCCGTACGTGGCATGGCCCTCAGCGTTGCCGGTCGGATGCTCTTCCAATCAAAGGTGCTGACCGAGACCATCACCATCACAGCGACCAGTGCTGCCATAGGAATTTGGGCCACAAAACCGCCCAGGGTCAGGATTAGGAGAAGGAGGAATACGCCGGATGCCAAGGTGGAGAGACGGGTCCGACCACCGGACCGATGGTTGATAATCGACTGGCCGATCATCGCACAGCCTGCCATGCCGCCTAGAAAGCCAGTGGCGATGTTGGCTACGCCTTGACCGCGTGACTCGAGGTTCTTGTCTGAGTCGCTATCGGTGAGGTCATCGAGGATTTGAGCGGTCAGTAGCGACTCGAGCAGACCCACGAGGGCCAGCGTGATCGAGAACGGGAGGATGATCTGGAGCGTTCCGATTGTCCACGGCACCTTTGGAAGAGACAGGCCCGGCAGGGATTCGGGGAGAGTTCCCATGTCTCCGACTGTGGGGAGGTCCAAGTTGAAGGCCATAGCGGCTCCGGCCAGCACGACGATTGCTACCAGTGGGGACGGTATGGCCGTTGTGATCCTTGGAAGGGCGTAGATGATGATCAGTCCGGCTGCAATGAAGGCCAGGTTTAAACCTAGGGAAGCCTGATCGGCAAGGCCTGACAAGACAATATGAGGGACCTGCGCCAGGAAGATGAGCATGGCCAGGGCATTGACAAAGCCGACCATGACCGTTCGGGGAATGAAGCGCATGAGCGAGCCGACACCCAATCGACCTAGCCCCACCTGAATTAGGCCGGCCAAGATGGTGGCAGCAAACAAGTGGCCGAGTCCGTGTTCGGCGACCAGAGGCACGACGACCAGAGCCATGGCACCAGTGGCAGCCGAGATCATTCCAGGTCGACCACCAGTGAAAGCAATGATGATGGCGATCGAGAACGAGGCGTAGAGACCGACCTCCGGATCCACTCCAGCAATGATGGAAAATGAGATGGCCTCGGGGATGAGGGCGAGGGCGACAACCATGCCTGATAGCAGGTTGGCGGTGGGGTTCAGAAACCATTCGTCACGAATTCGCTTGATTGGAATACGACCGAGACTGGAGAAGCGTTCAGGCCTGTATCCATAACGACAGGCGCGCGCTGAAGTTTTGAGATTTTTAAACATCGAAACCCTTTAACAAAGC
>CAWVUB010000185.1:0-2882 GCA_963933065.1 uncultured Acidimicrobiaceae bacterium
TACCCTCCTGGTTCGCTCACTCAGAGCACTTCTTCGACCTAACGGGATCGGTCACATACCTCGTTGTTGTAGTTGCTTGTCTGTCATCAGTTGATTCCATTGAGCCCCGATCCCTGTTGATCGGGGCAATGGTCTCCATCTGGGCCCTCCGTCTTGGGTGGTTCCTGTCAACGCGAGTTCGTGCCGCAGGTTCAGATTCACGCTTCGACGTCATGAAGCATCGATTCGCATGGTTCCTAATGACCTGGACTCTGCAGGGTCTATGGATTCTCATCACCTCTGGAGCAGCACTAGCCGCTATGTCACGGCCAGGCCAAGCTTCGATTGGGCCTATGGTGCTCATCGGCACAACTCTCTGGGCCATTGGCTTCGCCATCGAGGTTGCAGCCGACAGACAGAAGCGAAGATTCCGGGCGAAAGCCGAGAACCACGGCCGCTTTATCACCACAGGGTTATGGGCTTACTCCCGCCACCCCAACTACTTCGGCGAAATCCTTCTCTGGGTGGGGGTCGCCGTAGCAGCCATGCCTGCACTTTCGAGTTGGGCATACGCAACCCTGGTCTCCCCTCTCTTTGTATGGGCACTCCTGACCCGCATCAGCGGGATTCCACTACTCGAGACAGCAGCTGACCGTCGCTGGGGTGGTCAGGAGGATTACGAGACCTATAAGACGCACACCCCAACTTTGATGTTCAGACCGGGAAGGTTTCATCGGGCCGGCTAGGTGAGTTCATCCCAACCCAAGAATCGAACAGTTCCCACCTCTTGTCCAACCACGCGACCAGTTCCTTAGGTGCATCGCAGGAGGGGGCGTCCTGACGGGGCACAAGGTCGGCACGGAACCTGAGTGGTGACGGGAATGGAACATTGCGCCAAAGATCGCCAACGCCGCGAAAGTCTGAGACCCCGACATGGTTCAAGAAAAGAAGATCGGAGGTCGGGGAATTCTTGAGAACAGCCAAAACACCCGCCGTTCGAATCGGCAGAACATGCTGTAGTCGCTGGACCGACTCTCTCCTATCTGGAGAGGTTTGGCTCACGACATCGATAGCCCGGTCCAACTTCGCTTGAGAAAACCGCGTTCCCTCTGGAAAAATAACCAGTACCTCGTCTGACTCCATTCCTGCGGCGAGCCGACCGAGATTGGCCACCTCGTCACGGTTGTCTGCTGTGTCTCGATCTACGAAGTAGTTGGGGATTCGATGACCCACCACATCCAGACACGGGTCCCAAAGCAATTGCTTTTTAAGGATGAAACGCGGCCTGAGACCTGACTCAGCGAGAAGCGCTGCTACAAGGAGCGCGTCGCCCTGACTCCCGTGTCGAGCTAGGACGACAAGTGGACCGTTCTGACCTAGACCTGCAGCATCATCGAAATCGTGTTCCAGCCCAAGCAAGAGCCTTGCACCTCGCACAAGGTTTGAAGCCCACCAACGTTGAAGACGACTGTGAGCCCGAAACGACGCACTGCTATCCAGTCGTCCCCTAGGGGTGTATCGCAGCCACAAAACTGCCCCGATGAAGACGCCGGCCAACTCCAGGCTTGCCCACCAGATGGCGTAGAGAACGAGTCTTATTGTCGGCCATTTCCGGCGCAGCACAAGATCAACCAAGCCTCCAATGAGAAGCGCTGGCAATGCAAGGATCACGAAAAGAACGAACCCAAGCAGTACCCCCGGAATGGTGACGATCCGACGACGAAGCCGTTCTCGTGTCCCAGAGTCGCGCGACGACCAAATCCGGCCATCCGACGCCGTGTGGCATGCCGAGACCGGTTCAGTCGGCATAACTCAGTCCTGCGCTAGTCAGAATCTTGTGAGCAACGATCAAAATAGTTCTTCTCTCGTCACCCCGATCCTTGGGCGGTCGGTACCGGACCTCGTAGGCGGAGACCGCTTTTTCGCATACTTCTCGATCATCGGTGACCTCAGCAACTCCTTCGATTGTTAGCCACCTGCCTCCGTCTACCTGACAGATCGAGGCTTGCAGAGGCCCGGCGTTGAGCATCCTGGCCTTCGCGCTACCAGCCCAAGTGATGACGCGAGCTGTGCCTTGGTCTTGGAGCCATGTGAAACCAACCGGGGTGGTGTGTGGCCGACCATTTGGACGCACGAGCGTCAGAGTTGCAAGATGCCGCTCAGTCACGAAGGCCTTGAAAAGCGTTCCGGGATCCGAAGGAGGAAGTACAGCCATCTCCGTTACCTCTGCGCCCGCAAGAACCGGAAGCGGGAGACCGCCTCAGGATGGTCAACGATCTGATCGGGGTAGCCAAGCCTCGCTCTAGTTGTGTGGGACGGGCAGTGGATCTCGGGGGTGGCGACATCGGCCAACTCGGGAACCCAACTACGGATGTAAGCACCCTCTGGATCGAAGCGTTCCGACTGTCGCGTCGGGTTCAGGATGCGGTGGGGATTGGAGTCGGTTCCAGTTCCTGCGACCCACTGCCAGTTCAACTGGTTGCTGGCCACGTCGCCGTCGACCAGATACTCCATGAAGTGGCGTGCCCCTATACGCCAGTCAAGGTAAAGATCCTTGACGAGAAACGATGCCGTGACCATGCGGGCACGATTGTGCATGAATCCCTCTCCCGCCAACTGCCGCATGCCGGCATCAACTAGCGGAAACCCAGTCTGACCGTTCTGCCAGGCCCGGAGAGCATCTGGGTCATCGGCCCACATGTCACCTCGATCCCGGTAGGAAGCGGTCGACGCGCCCGGTTGAGCGGCCAGAACCTGAAGGAAAAAGTCTCGCCAACAGAGCTGTCGCACGAAAGAGCCACCCGCTGGATGCTCAGAAGCGGCCAAGGCCACCTCAAGGGGTGACAGACACCCAAGATGAAGATAAGCGGAGAGGTGCGAGGTCAGCTTGAGAGCAGGAGTAT
>CAWVUB010000186.1:0-2852 GCA_963933065.1 uncultured Acidimicrobiaceae bacterium
CTGTAGCAAAGAGGCTCGCAAGAGATGGATCTTCCGTTTTAGTGGCTGACAGGGACGTCAAAAACGGTGAAGAGACATGTGAGTCCATCGCATCAACAGGAGGGCGATCAATCTTCCAGGAGATAGACGTCCGAGACCGAAGTTCCATACGGGCAGCGGCTGACTACGCAACTAGCAATTTAGGCGGAATTACTGGACTTGTTAACTGCGCTGGCCTAGTAACGATGACTTCTCTGGCCGATCTGTCGGAAGAAGAATGGGATCTGGTCCTTGATGTCAACCTCAAAGGAACTTGGCTAGTTACGCAAGAGGTTGCACGCGATATCGAAAAATCAGGTGGAGGATCCATCGTCAACATCTCAACTATCGAAGCTGAGGTTGTCGTGTCATCGGCTGGCCACTGCCAAGTCCACTACAACGCTTCCAAGGGTGGGGTGAAGATGCTCACCAAGGCTCTCGCAGTCGAACTGGCAAGTTCATCTATACGGGTAAACGCTGTCGCCCCTGGCCCAATTGCCACAGACTTTGTCTCCCTCGAGGGCATCACCGCTCCCGAAACTCTCGAGGCGCTAAGAGGCAGGCTCCTAATTCCCCGGATCGGTCAACCGGAAGACGTCGCATCAGCAGTCTCGTTCCTGCTCTCTGATGAATCCTCCTGGATCACCGGGGTACATCTGCCCGTTGACGGAGGTTGGCTGACGCGTTGACCGCTTCGTCTGAACTAGTTGGAGCGATTGACTGGTCCACCCAGGTAGGCGGCCTGCACGACCGGATCCTCAGATATCTCATCAGGAGTGCCCACGGCAATGACCTTGCCCTGGTCGAGCACGTATACCCGATCGCAGATACCGGTGATGAAATTCAAGTCGTGATCGACGACGACTACACCGGCTCGGACGAGTTCCGCCAGTTCTCGAATCCGGTGAACCATCTCCGCAGATTCGCGATCTCCCATACCACTCGTCGGCTCATCGAGAAGAAGAAACCGGGGCGCCGCCGCTGCAGCTCTGGCAAGCTCGAGGCGCCGAGCATTTCCATAGTCGAGTTCTCCAGCTCGACGGTGGCGAAGCTCCCCCAACCCACTGACACGAAGCAGGAGTTCGACCTCAGGCTGCGGGCGGTCAGCAAGGTGACCTGCAACTGCTAGGCGCGCAACGGCGATGTTCTCCTCAACAGAGAGCGCCGGGAACAACCTGAGGTTCTGGAAGGTCCTGACGATCCCAGCTCGAGCGACCAGATACGACGGCCGACCATCGAGGGCATCGCCATCCAGTAGGACCGAACCACCGCCTGCAGGCACCAGGCCGGTAATCACGTTGAGGAGCGTGGTCTTCCCGGCACCATTGGGCCCGATCAATCCAACTACCTCATCGGTCGCGGCTGTCAGACTCGCCCCTTCGAGGGCTCGGAATCCTCCAAAGTCGACTACGACACCCGTTACATGGAGTTCGCCTTCGGACCTATGACCATCGACAGGATGGCCTGCTGGTAATTGGCTGACGGGTGTCTTGGCAAGACGCCCGGCAAGCCAGTGATCGAGCTCCCAGTCGCCTAAGAGGCCGGCTGGCCTGAAGATCATGAACCCGAGCATCGAACCGCCAAGAAAGACGTCTGTCAGACCATTCCGGAGAATCCAGTCGAGGGCTGGCAAGTCGACCGACGGTCCGGCGAGGTAGCGGGTGATCTCGCTACCGGCGCTGATTACCACCACCCCGACCAAAGACCCGGCGACGCTGTTCCGACCTCCAACGATCAACATCGTCAACGTGAGCAGGGTGTACTTGAAAAAGAAGAGCCTCGGATTGATGCTCCCAAGTTCAAACACCCGCAGAGTGGCACCGATAGACACGACGAAGACCGACAGAAGAAGGGCGATCATCTGCTGCAGCGCGGGGTGTATCCCCATCGAACGTGCTGCCAGGTCGTCTTCTCGCGCCGCCTGGGCGAGCCGACCAAATCGTGTCTCCTTGAATAGCCGAGCCGCCAGGAGGGCCAGAAGTAACGCCAGATAAATCCATCCCCGTCCCTGCAGCGTGACCTTGCCCAGCGGGCTGAATGAAAGGCCCGTCTTGCCGCCACGTGTGAGGTCAATCCAGTTCTTCGCAACTTCGTGGACGACAAACAGCAGTGCGAGTGTGATGACCGTGGCGGCCACAGCACCTGATCGCGCCCCTGAACGAGCGAGTCCCAGGCCAATGACAACTGCGACCACCACTGCGATGAGCGATGCGATGAGCGATGACTGGAGCGGTGTGAGGTCTACCTCCGTCAGGCCAAATGGAGCGTCGGGAATTTGTACCGCCTTTCGATCCGGGGAGATCGCGCAAACTGCGAACGCGTAGCCGGCAATAGCGCCAAACCCCATGTGTCCGAACGAGAGAACACCTGTGTTCCCGATATAGATCTGAATGCCAAGAACAACAATCGCATTGATGAGCATCTGGGTTACCAAACCATCGCTCGAAGAATTGCCTATAGCCGTATAGGCGACTCCGCCCACCAGCAGCAACAGATAAGTGGTTAGAGAACCGGCCACCGGGAGAACCACACGACGAGCTACTCCGATGCGCATCAGACGCGCTCCGCTCGCCGGACTGTGATGAGGCCCTGAGGCCGGAAAACAAAAAGAAGTGCTATTAGCAGAAACACGATCCCGTCAGTCAGGCCTACCAGTCCCGCAGGAAGGTGCGATATCAGGAGAACCTCGGCGAGGCCAAGGACTACGCCACCCAAGACCGCTCCGGTCAAGCTCCCTAGACCACCGATGAGAGCAGCAAGCACTCCCTTCAGCATCGGGCTAAGACCCGCTGTCGGACCAGCCTGACCACTGCGCATCAGCCAGAAGACCGCTG
>CAWVUB010000187.1:0-2844 GCA_963933065.1 uncultured Acidimicrobiaceae bacterium
TGGTTGTCGCGAACCCGCCACTGTCCGGCGACCATGACCGCCTCGACATGGTGTCCGCCACGAAACAGCACCAGTTGCTCGGACAGATTCTCCACTGTTGTTGGGGTTGGGAACCGACCGTCAACTACCTGGAGGTCTGCTGACCACCCTGGTTCCAGGCGACCCACTCGATCTAGCCCAAGGGCCTTCGCTCCACCGGTGGTGGCCATCTCTAGCAGGCGATTAGCCGGCATGACGCTTGGGTCACGGAGGCGCGCCTTGTGGATCAGAAAGGCCCCCCGCATCACCTCGTAAATGTCGTTGACGTAGCCGTCGGAGCCCAGGCCGACTGTTACGCCGTCATCGAGCAGTTCCGGTATCGGAGCTATCCCACCGCCTACTTCGCAGTTGGCCAGGGGCATGTGGCTGCACCGGACACCTCGCTCAGCAATGATCCGGCGCTCCGCATCGGACAGGTGCACGCACTGGGATGCCAGAAATCCTGGTCCAGCCACCCCCAGTCGGTCGTAGTGCTCTATTGGACGGTGGCCGTAGTTGGCTTCACACCATTCGCCTTCGTACACGCCCTCGTTGCAGTGGGCGTGTACGAGCACTCCCAACTCGGACGCTCGACTGAAGGCGGTAGTGATGAAGTCGTCTGAGCAGGTGAAAAGGGTGTGGATGCTGACCATTCCTTCGACCAATCCTCTTTCGGACTGGCAGGCCTCCACGAACCTGACGTTCTCCTCTAGGCCGGCTGCTGCTACTTCTTGGCCTGATCGCTCGGTGGCCTCGAAACTCAGGATCCCGCGCAGACCGTGCCGGGTGACCACTTCACGCTCCACGAAGAGACCGTCGGGCAATGAGTTGGGTGCCTCAAGGATGTCTAGGAAGGTTGTGGTGCCTGATCCCAGCATCTCGGCGCAGGCCCAGTCACTTGCTGCAGTGACCATTGGGTGGTCAAGGTGGTCCTCCACTCGCGGCCACCAGAAGTCCTTCAGGAAGGGCCAGAATCCTGATGGCGCAGTGTGAAGCGGGATCCCGTGCGCTAATAACCCGTAGAGGTGGGTATGGGCGTTCACGAATCCGGGCAGGATCACCTGATCTGGAAGGTCGATTACCTCGTCGTCGGGGTGGTCGACCAGCAGGGTGTCGTTAGGGCCAGTAGCCGCAACTATCCCGTCAACAACGCGTAGACCCCATTTCGGCTGGGCTGGGCTGGTCGCATCGGCCAGTAGCCATCCGGGTCGAAGGACGAGGCCTCGGCCGGAGGTCATTGTCAGTTGGCGTGCAGCGCGTTGAAGACTCGCTCCGGCGTGAATGGCAGTTGATCGATCCGGACCCCGGTGGCGTTGACGATGGCATTGCGGACGGCCGGCGCCACACCGTCTTTAGGGATCTCGGCTACCGCCTTGGCTCCGAACGGTCCGCTGTCCTCCATGGTCTGGACCAGAAATACATCAGTTCGGGGCATTTCGTCAGCGCGGTAGATCCAGTAGGGCCCGAAGGCAGCGTTGAGCATTCGGCCGTCGTCGTCGAGGGCGAATTCCTCGCAGTGGGCGTAACCGAGGGCCTGGAGAAGTCCGCCTTCTACTTGGCCGCTGGCCGTGACCGGATTGATAGCTACGCCACAGTCCACGGCCATAACCATGTGATGGATCGTGACCTGGCCTGTCTCGGTGTCGAGTTCGATTTCGACGAATGTTGAACCAAATGGCGGTGGGCAGGTTGGTGATACGTAGGATCCGGTGCCCATGATTTGCTCCTGGTCGTTGAGGTGCAACGAGTCCAGGGCGATCTCTTCCAGGCTGACAGATCTACCATCGGGGGCGTACGCTCGACTGTCCCGAAGCTCGATTGAGCAAACGTCGCAGCCGAAGACCTCGACATCGTCATAGTGTTCCAGAGTTACACCCTTTGCCTGTAGATGAGCGTCGGGGAGCTTGATGTCTAAGAGCATTGCGGCTCGTTCTTTGAGCCGATCGCGGACCACTTCGGCGGCCTTGAGAGCTGCAGTGCCAGAGATGTAGGTGGTGCTCGACGCGTAGGCCCCTGTGTCGAAGGGTGTTACGTCAGTATCTGATGAGTAAACCTGAATGTCGTCAAGGGGGACTCCGAGTACTTCGGCGGCGATCTGTCCCAGCACAGTGTCCGAGCCGGTACCTAGATCGGTTGCGCCAACCAACATGTTGAACGATCCATCGTCGTTTAACTTGATGAAGCAGCCGCCCATATCCAGAAATGGGATGGCCGTCCCGTGCATGGCGTGGGCGTAGCCGATGCCGCGGCGGATGTGCGGTTGGTCGGCAGGCTCTCGCCACGACCGGTCTTCTCGCCGGTGCCAGCCGATGGCTCGCGCTCCCTGAGCTACACACTCTTCGATACCGTCGGACATAACGATCGGATACTCATCAAACTCGGCCTCTACCAGCGCCTGTTCACCTATGTGGGGAGCGAGGTTCAGCTCGTCACCTGTTTTCGCCCAGTTCTGGCGTCGGAAATCGATTGGGTCGAGTTCGAGGTCGGCCGCTATGTCTTCCATGTGGCATTCCAGGCCGAACAGGGCCTGAGGGGCGCCGTAGCCACGGTAAGCGCCAGGTACCGGGATATTCGTGTAGGCGACCTCACAGTCGAAGCGCTTGTTGGGAGCGTTGTATGACGTGAGGCCTCGCAGTCCGGCAACGGCCTGCACGGAGAAGCCATGGGTTCCGAACGGGCCGGTGTTGCCGACCAAACGCATCTCCTGGGCCACTAGGACGCCGTCGTTGTTGACTCCAGTCCGGTAGGTCATCGTTTGCGGATGCCGGGTTCGGCTAGAAACAAATTCTTCCTCGCGGGAGAGTTCCAGTCGGACTGGACGACGGG
>CAWVUB010000188.1:0-2833 GCA_963933065.1 uncultured Acidimicrobiaceae bacterium
ATCCTGACTGTCAGCAGGTTTACCGGCACGCGTTTTCCTCTACTCGCCTTGACAGCGACATCCGTGAGATCACCTGTGATGCCGACGGGACAGACCGGTCGCTGGAAGACGTGGACGAGCGGGTGCCGGACCATCACGTGTTGTGCGCCGGTTTTCCCTGTCAACCGTTCTCCAAGTCGGGGTTCCAAAAGGGGGTTCGGGATCGGACGAGGGGAACCTTGTTCCATGATGTGATGACCATCGTCATGGCTAAGAAGCCGCAGTTCGTGATGTTGGAAAACGTCCGCAACCTTGCTGGCCCACGACACCGGGACACCTGGAACGACATCATCAACTCACTGAGAAGCGAGGGTTACAGGGTTAGCAATGAACCGTTGGTCTTGTCCCCCCACCGGTTGTCCAGAGAAGACGGTGGGGCTCCGCAGGTGCGTGACCGAGTCTTTATTCTTGCCTATAGGTGGAGTGGGCCCGAGAAGTTGGACTCTCAGCCGTTGTTGTCCCGAGACCTTTCGCCAGGTTGGAACCCCGACTGCTGGCGTATAGAGGACTATCTCGATGTCGACGACTCAATCGACAACCTCGCTGACTACCGGTTGAGCAATGCTGAGCGGACATGGGTCGAGGCTTGGCAGGCGTTTGTGGAAAGGATCGAAAGCGATCGTCTGCCAGGGTTTCCGATCTGGGTTGACGCCTTCTCGTTGAAGCCGCAAATTCCGGCTGGCACACCGGCTTGGAAGGCTCGCTTCTTGAGACAGAACTCGGCCTTTTACAACGAACACGAGGATCTGATCAACGACTGGCTAGTTGAGACGTGGGGTCCTGACGGTTTGACCGTAGGGGAGTTTCCGCAGTCGCGTAGGAAGTTCGAATGGCAGGCGCGTAAGGCACAACCAACCCGATCTGATCGTGATCTGTCTAAGTTGGTGTTGCAGTTCCGTCCAAGTGGTATTCGCGTCAAGCCAGCGACTTACCTTCCTGCGCTAGTAGCAATCACCCAGACATCGGTGGTTGGTTCACGTATGCGACGAATCACTCCTCGTGAAGCAGCCCGCCTTCAGAAGTTCCCAACAGGGCTATTTGTCGACGCTGCGGTAAGTGATGCAGCGGCCTACAAACAGTTAGGCAACGCAGTCAACGTTGGTGTGGTACAGATCGCGGCTAGGGCCCTATTCACCACAGGAAAGGCAACTTGGATGCCTAAACCACCAGTCAAGTTGCGCTAGGTGATTCAACCGGTATCTCCTTATAGCGAATCCATCGGTTCGGCAACCACTAGAGGCCGGGAGGTTTGATTAGTACGATTCCTAATTGATAATTCGAGATTTTTAGGCATCAGGAAGGGACTCCAAGAGTCACCCCCGAAAGATTCATCCCAATCTTCTATCATCGACTACCTCCTATCGAAAGGTGAAGTCAGTTGGCCCATCAACAGCGTGTGCTAATCACCGGTGGCGCTTCTGGAATCGGGCGTGCTATGGCCGAGGCCTTCCTCACCGACGGCGCCAAGGTATACGTGGCCGATCTAGAAGGCGAACCACCAACTGGCTGCAGTCACAGCATTCTCGACGTGTCCGACGCCGTTGCTGTTGACCGCCTCTTCGACGATGTCGCTGCAGAAATGGGAGGACTAGATGTACTTTGCGCCAACGTTGGTATTACTGGACCCGTAGGGCCGGTAGAGGATATCGACGTCCAAGACTGGGATCTGACGATGGCAGTCAACGTAAGGAGCGCCTTTCTATGTTGTCGACGAGCAGTGCCCATCCTGCGGGCGGCTGGGGGTGGATCGATCCTGCTGACTTCGTCTACCGCTGGTATAACCGGCCTTCCCATGCGATCGCCGTACTCGGCATCCAAGTACGCAGTGATCGGACTGTCAGACACTCTGGCAATGGAGTTGGGTGAATTTGGGATCCGAGTCAACACGCTCTGTCCTGGCGCTGTTGACGGTGACCGGGTACGTCGTGTTGTCGCTGCTGAATCAGATCTGACGGGGGTTCCCGTTGACGACCTCCGCGACGCCATAGAAAAGCACTTTTCGATGAGAACCTTTGTAGAGGGGCGAGACATCGCTGCAATGGCTGTTTTTTTGGCCTCGCCTGCCGCCCGTTATGTGAACGGCCAGACGATCTCAGTGGATGGCGGACTCGAAACGCTTCGTAGCACCTGGCGAACCTCAGGGACGCTTTGAATCCGGTAAATCGGCGGCCCAAATGGCCGCCAGAAATCTTTCAGGCACCACCCAAGACAAAACAAAATACCCGCAACGCGGGAGGTCTCTTGGGTGGGGCGAGATACGAACCTCAGATATGCACAGAGGCGTCTATTGCTTCAGGACGGTGATCTGTGTGGTTTCGACGAGTACGCCAGTGCTCTGTCGACCGTTCATAAAATCCTCGGAGGTCATGAGTCCTTGCACTACCTCCATCGAAGGGGTTTCCATCACTAGGTGGAGAATGTTCTCGTTCTCTGCGTCAACACCACGGACGAGACAACCCCCTCCAGCGGCTTCGATCTGTGGAATGGCTTCGGCTTCAAACCATGCTTTGAAGACCTCAAGTCCATCGGTGATTTCTTCTTGCAGGAGAAACCATAGGTACTCCGTTTTTGGGGATTGTTTGGTGAGGTGCACCACAGGGATAGCTAATCGTGTTCATCAAATGAGAACTAGCGCCCACCGCTCAGGGGGAGGTGGGTGACGTCAGAAATTCCTAGGTGTAGATACGCACAGTCATTTTAGGGGCCTCCAGGCAGGGACTCGCATGGCTCACCGTCACCGTCACCGTCAAGACGTGCCACGTCGCCGTAGTGCGGGTAGTAGGTGTCAAACCAT
>CAWVUB010000189.1:0-2790 GCA_963933065.1 uncultured Acidimicrobiaceae bacterium
CGAGTACGCCCCCGGCGGCTCCTCGCTCGGCGAAGGCAACCTCGTCGTACCCGCAGCCAAGCCCCAGTACGGAGGCACGGTGATTGTCGGTCTCGAGGCCGAGGCCGTTGGCCTTCGCCCGTGGGAGGATGCGTGCGCATCGTCGTGTTACACGATGCTGGGTCAGCTCTTCGATCCGCTGCTCCGTCAGGCCAAGTCGGGCGCGTATCTGCCATGGCTTGCCGAGTCGATCGTGCCGAATGACGACTTCACTGTCTGGACGGTGACCCTGCGATCAGGGGTGACCTTCCACAACGGCAAGGCGCTTACCGGTCAGACGTACGAGGACATGTTTACGATCCAGCAGACTGGTGCGTCGTCTGCCGGAGCGATTGCTACCACAGGTTTGATCAGCGTCGAAGCCACCGGTGACCTCACGATCGACTACACACTCAGTGCGACAAACGTGGCGTTCCCGTCGTTTCTAGAGGCTGCTCCGCTTGGCTACGCGTTCGACCCGGAGGCGGCGGCAGATCCAACTGCCTTCAACGCCAACCCGATCGGAACCGGCGCCTTCATGATGGACAGCCGCGACATCGACAACGAGACGATCCTGGTTCGTAACCCGAACTACTGGCTGTCGATCAACGGCAGGCAGCTTCCGTACCTGGACGGCATTTCCTACCGCCCGATCCCTGACGAGACGACCCGTCTAGCTTCGCTGGCTTCGGGTACGACCTCGGCGATGGAGTCGCGGCGTCAGGCCACAGTGCGTGATGCCCGGTCGCTGGAAGGGGTGACTCTCTACGAGTTCCAGGGCAACGATGCTGGAGGCGGACACTTCAACGCACAGGTGCCTCCGTATGACGACGTTCGGGTTCGGCGTGGCCTCATCCTGGCCCAAAACCAGGAAGCGGTCATCGAGGCACTGGGTGGTGCCGGGATTTCGTCACCGGTCACGCAGTTCTTCTCGGTGGACAGCCCGTGGTGGTCGCAGGCGGTCGCTGACGCGTATCCGGCTTTCGACTTCGATGCCGGAGTCGCTCTGCTCCAGGAGTACGTGGACGATCCGTCACGTTCCGACGGCAAGGCCGCGGGGGAGAACATCCAGGTGGATCTGGCATGCCCGATGGACCCAACGCTTGTCGCAGCGACGTCGGTTAGCGGCCAGTTGTGGACAGCGACCGGACTCGTCGACGTCGACATCGACACGGCAAACGACCAGCAGACCCACATCAACGTCTCTTTGGGAATCGGCAATGGTTTCCTAGGTGAGCACGGTGCCCACTGCTGGCGTTACGGCAGTGAGGCCGATCCGTCAGTGCCGATAGGCCAGGCCTACAACAACTGGCAGGCCAACCCCCTGAACTTCTCGAACTACGACAACGCGGAGATCCAGGGCTACCTGGCTGAGGCCCTCACGACGAGCGTCTTCGAGGAGCGCTACGCCCTCTACGAGAAGATCGGCATTATCGCCAACCGTGACGTGCCTCACTGGTTCTCAGGGGGTACGGCAACGGTTATCGCGGTTGATGATGCGATTACCGGGCTCGATACCTGGCTCCTGCCGGACGGAACGTTGGGCATCGGTCATCCGAGTGCCATCGGCATGTGGTCCCAGGTTTCGCGAACAGACAACTAGTTGGCATATACGAGTAGTTAGTTGGTTCTGTGGGGGTCGTGTCCAATGGGCACGGCCCCCACAACAGCCTTCCTGTCGGGGTATCCCGAGGAGAGTGCTGGACCTGCTTACTAGGGCCGCCGTGCGGAACAGAAATGTGGCTGAGACCCAGGTGACTCGAGTTGATTGGGTGAGGACGTAGATGTCGAAGATGATCGCGGGCCGCCTGACACGGCTAGCTCTGACCCTTATGGTCGTCTCCTTCGTGACTTTCGTCGGCGTCAACGTCCTACCGGGCGACGCCATCAACGCACTGATCCCGATCGACGCCCAGCAAGATCAGGAGTTTGTTGAACAGGTTCGGGAGGAATGGGGTCTGAACGACCCGATGCTTGTCAGATACGGGCGCTGGCTCGGCAACGCAGTGCAGGGAGACCTCGGAGATTCCATCGTGACCGGACGGCCGGTGACCGATGAGATCGTCCACCGATTGCCGATCACCCTTGAGATCATGTTCGTGGCCGTCGGCCTGTCACTACTTCTCGCCATCCCCCTAGGGCTTCTCAGCGCCTATCGAGAGGGGAGACGCCCGGATCGCGTGATCTCCGGGGTCGCTCAACTCGCACTGAGCATGCCGGTCTTTGTCACCGGTCTGATCCTCATCTACTTCTTCGCACTGAAACTCCACTGGTTCCCAGCCACCGGCTGGAACAGGTTAAGCGAAGGGATCGGACCCAACCTGAAGACCGTGGCCCTCCCCGCAATATCCCTGGCCATAACGGAGGCCGCCGTTTACACACGGGTCCTTCGATCCGACGTGATTACCACGTTGAAGGAAAATTACATCCTCTCGGCGCGGGCGAAGGGGTTGACCGACCGGTACATCCTCTTCCGGCACGGCCTACGACCCAGTTTGCTAACCCTTGTCACGGTGGTCGGCCTTAGCATCGGAACCTTGATTGGCGGGACCCTTGTTGTCGAGTACCTCTTCGCCATCCCAGGAATCGGCAGGCGGATCTTCTCGGCGATCTACCAGCGGGACTTCATGATGGTGCAGGGCATCACAATCCTCATTACCGCCTTTTACGTGATTGTCAACACGGTCGTCGACCTCGCCTACATGGTCGTCGATCCTCGGATACGGAGGACTAGTTAGATGTCCTCACCTTCATCTGTGACAGCAGTCGGTG
>CAWVUB010000190.1:0-2760 GCA_963933065.1 uncultured Acidimicrobiaceae bacterium
CCGTGCAAGTGGTGGCATGGTGCCAGCCGGCGAGTTCAGCGAATACGCCGAATTCATGGATGGCGTCTACGGCATCGATCCGGTCGTGTTCGAATACGAGTTGGCCATTGGTGACCCAGAGCGTTCTGTGGCCCGGTTCTGCGACTCACCGTCGTTCGGATCGCTGGCTGAGAAACTCGCCAGGGATATGGGCTTTGCAGAAGCTCGCGGTATCACGATGGAAGCAGTCCAGTGCAGTTCGGGCCCAGCGAACGCTGCTGCGTTGATCGCCGATGAGGTTGACTTCGTCAACAACACGCCGGACAACATGTTGGGTATCCGCAACGCGGGCTCCGACGTGGTCATGTTCGCCCAGTCCATCGACTACCACTTCTTCGATATTGTGGTGTCGACCAATGGTGCTGTCCCGACAATGGACTGTGACCAGGGCGACTGGGAGTGCGCTATGGCTGCCCTTAGCGGCACCACTGTTGGTGTCGTAGCCCGAGGTGCAGCTGCTGAGCAGATTGCCCGTCAGCTTCTCGATTCGGCTGGCTTTGATCCAGAGGACACGACGTATGTTGCCACCGGTTTGGCTGCTGGTTCCATCGCTGCGATGGATTCCGGTGAGGTTGACTGGTGCATCTGCTTCGAGCCGGGACTAACCACTCCGACCATGACCGGAGTGGCCTACGCTCCATTCACTCTGCGAGGTGGCGACGGTCCGGATGCGTTGGCTTGGCCTTCGCTGGTCCGTACGACTTCACGGTCTCTGACCGAGACCGCTCCGAACCTCGTCCGTCACTATTCAGCGGCGGGTGTCGAGGCTACGGCCTGGATGCGGAACAACCGTGACGAGGCAATCGTCAAGATTACGGAGTACCTGACCGGTGGTGACGCCGAGTTGGCTACGGCGATGTACGACAACAACATTGCGAGCCTCTCAACTACCGGCGTGCTTGACCGCGCCGGAATCGAGAACAACATTGCATATGCGCTCGGTCGAGGAATCATCTCCGAGACAATGTCGTACGACGACGTCGCAGTAAACCTCGAAGAGTAAGACCAAAACTGTGACCTCCCTTTAGGGAGACCACAGCAGTAGCGGTTAGAGAGGCCGGGACCTTTGGTCCCGGCCTCTCCCCGTAACTGGTGGACTGCTAAAATCATCAAGCAGCGTCTGCCCAGATCAACCCAACGCCCGAAAGCACGATCATGTTGCCGAACAGTTTTATCTCCGGTGTCTACCAAGTCGCATTAGTCGTACATGACGTCGAAGAGACTATGAAGTCATACACCAATCAGTTCGGAATCGGTCCGTGGCGAGTGGCGCTCCTAGAACCGCCGCGCCTGACAGATATGCGAGTTCGCGGCGAGCCGGTCGAGTACAGCTTCAAGTACGCCGTCGCGTGGACGGGCGACACGATGTGGGAGATCATCGAACCCATCGATGGGCCATCGATCTACAAGGAATTCCTTAATGACCACGGCGAGGGAATCCACCACATCCTCGTGCAGCATGAAGGGCTGGACTTCGACACCGCCCTTGAGCAGTTTGGTAAACGGGGCTGCCCCCCGGCCATGGAGGGACGAATAGGAGATATCCGCTTTGCCTACCTTGAGTCTGAAGGGCCACTCAAGACCACGCTCGAGATCGTTGATCGTCCACCAGGTGCGGCACCCGTGACGCCGGACTACTGGTACCCGGCCGAACAAACCGACAGTGGCTCATTAAGGCAAACAACTTAAATCTGTCTCGCGGATTAGTGGTCGACATTCTTCGCAAAATCGATCTTGCCAGCCAAGGGACGGCCCTAATGATCCCTCCGTCGATGTGAATCATTTGTCCGCTGGCATAACGGCCATCGTGTCCACAAAAAAATGACTCGATATCGGCAGGTTCACCGATTCGGATCATTGGAATGGCAGCCTTACGGCAGTCGGATGCTATGCCCTCGTCCGATGGGACTAACCGTTGCTTTAACAAGGGGACACAGAAATTATGATCCGCCGAGCATGGGTTCGGTTCAGCTGCTTGGTCGACTTCGGTCATAGTTCTGTCTGATAGTCCAGAGTCGAGATATTGAACGCTCGGCCAACTCTGCCTGACTTACAGGACGCTCGTTGGAGGACCTGCGTTCTCGACAATGGGTTCAGGATCTGAACTGCTTCCTCAACTTCTTCGCAGTGAGTCAAACACTATGACAGAACGAGCTTGATCACCAGACCGCATCTTGTCATACCCCTGATTCACCTCAGCCAGAGTTATGCGCTCTGCTACAAGTTCATCGATCATTAGTCGCCCCTGCTGATAGAGATCAACAAAGTATGGGAAGTCCATAGCCATGTTGCTGGAGCCCATACGAACACCGCAGAGTTTTTTGTTATTCAAAACGAAGTCCAAGCCTGGGACCTCCAAATTGACGCCTGGGGACACCACGCCGATCAGATACGCCCCACCACCAGCTGAGGTCATTGCCAATGCCTGTTCGGAAGTCGGCTTGATACCGATGGCCTCAAAGGCATGGTCTACCCCTCTCCCACCTGTCAAACCGAGCACCGCCTCAACGGGATCTCCATCACCTGCATGAACAACATCAGTGGCGCCAAAACGTGTAGCCAGCTCAAGCTTGGAGGCCTGCAAGTCGACAGCGATTATCCGTCCAGCGCCAGCCAGTCGAGCCCCCTGTACGACGTTAAGGCCGACACCGCCGCAGCCAATCACAGCGCAGGTTTCACCCGGGCGTACTCGAGCAGCATTAATGACAGTGCCCACTCCGG
>CAWVUB010000191.1:0-2746 GCA_963933065.1 uncultured Acidimicrobiaceae bacterium
TTGGCGATAATCGCCCGGTAGCGCTCAACGTCGTTTTTCTTGACGTAATCGAGCATCCGCCGTCGGCGACCCACCAGCATTAACAGACCTCGCCGACTGTGATGATCCTTCTTGTGGAACTTCAAGTGTTCGGTGAGATGATTAACGCGGTCGCTCAGGAGTGCGATCTGCACCTCGGGAGAACCGGTGTCACTGTCGTGCAGCCGGTTCGACTCGATGGTGTCGCCCTTGGGGGGCAGGTTGGTCGGCATCAGAACCTCGGGTATCGGACCCAGCCTCAAGGTGCGCTACGCGTCACCTAAAGCCATACGGAGGGTCGGAGTTCTTCGATTCCGACCCTGGACGACCCCGGTTGGGTCGTCCACAGGTACTTAGGGTACCGGGGCCAAGCATAAGGGGCACCCACTTGCGTGTTAGGAGTGTTTCAGAAATCTAGGCTGGCTCCGTTGGTCTGACCATCAGACCATCTGTTACCGTGCTCTTCTACCTGTTTGCAACAAAAGACTCAAAGGAGCCTCTGTGTCATATCCGAATACGCTCATCTTCGTAGATATCCCAACTACAGATACCGCCGCTGCTGACGCTTTCTACAGTGAGGTCTTCGGGTGGGAGGTCGAAGAACGGATACCTGGAGCCTTCCACAGAATTGTGCCGGGCCAGAACTTCCAGTTAGACGATGGGACACAAGGCCCAACCGGGAACTTGCACATGGGGATCTACAACGCCGCCGACGCTCGCCCCCATCCAAGGCCCGAAGAATCAGAGCCGAGAGAGATAAGCCCTGGTCGTGGTATTCGGGCATGGATCCTTGTAAGCGAGGATGACTCCTTCGAAAGAATCCTCGAAGCCGCAGTTCGTCTTGGTGGTACCGAGTTGTGGCGAAACCACTTCTGGACAGAGTTCGGAGGAGCGAACTCCTCCTTCCGGGACCCTTGGGGCAACCAAATAAATCTATGGCAACACCTTCCTGAAGCCGAGGTTGATGAAGACACCCATCAGGTTGTCGGCGAGTTCACAGTTCCGCAAGGCTGGACCGTTGAGTAGCGAAGCAGTTCCGACTGGTGCAGATGGAGTCCCACCTGATACCTACTCAACCCATCCTCCAGAGGCGCGATGGACCCATGTGGCGCTGCGGGTCAACAACATCGACGAAACAATCGATTGGTACACCGCCCACACTCCCCTCACGCTCTTGGCTAGACGAGAAGATGCAGACGGATACGCGGCATGGCTGGGCCATAGGGACAACGTAGATAATCCGTTCCTGCTGGTCGTTACTCAGTTCTTGGAGGGGCACGACCCCTTTGGCAGCGCACCTCATACCGTTCTTGGCCCATTTGCCCACTTGGGAATCGAGCTTTGTAGCCGTGAGGACATTGATAAGGCTGCAGTTGCCGCCGAGGCTGCTGGGAGTCTGGCCATGCCACCCACCCAGATGCCGTCACCTATCGGCTACATCTGTATGGCGAAAGATCCAGACGGAAATACCATCGAGTTCTCCTACGATCAGGGGGTCTACGCCACAGTTCAGGAGGTCTGGGGATAACCACCAATCCAACGGCCGTGGCTACCTCCTTTCTGGCTTCTTTTGCTAGCGGGCAACCTGATGTCATAGCCGCACATGTCCACTCGGACTTTGAAAAAATTCACTGGAGCGCTCTGGGAGAATCATCAGTCGGGCGTGATACCTACCGGGAACAACTCCCTGGGTTTCTGAAAGATTTCAAAGAGCTTCAATACGAATTAGTTGACACAATTGCAGATGGCGACAGGGTCGTCGTCTCCTACGTCATGCGTGCCTTATACGACGGACACCCGATTGAAATCCCCGGCATGCTCGACCTCGTGATTGTCGATGGTCTAATCAAACGGCGGATAGACATCTTTGACAGTTTGACGTTCCTCCGGCAGATCGGCCAGAGTTGAGGGCAACTCATCTGACCACTTAGGCGTAATAAAAGTCTTTGCTGTCAATCAAATTTGTCCACAATGGCGATCACCAAAATAACAGCTTAACTTTTTTCCATCAGGGCCGCTAGGCGCCGACGCCACTCCACAGATGCTCGATCAGACTGAACGCTGGTCAGAGCCGTCCGCTCAAGGGGCAGTCCACCGGACAACTGTTCAAGCATCTTGCGATCTTCCTCACCAATAGCGCGATCAAAACGAATTACCTCTTCGCCGGGTACATCGAAGTCGTCGTTTCGCCAGACCACAAAGGTGAAGTATGAGGTGGACTCGTCAATCGGAGAGGACAGAAGAAGTATCACGTGCTGGAGGCCTGATTTGTATGTGATTGTGCTCCGAACGGCCAATGGCAAGCAAAAACCAGTGGTCATCGTTCGCTCTACCACCGCGTCGGCAGACCCAGAGGTCGCCTGTGCTTCATCTGGGTTGTTGGCTACTACCTCGTATCGATAGCCGTGATATCCGTCATCCAGGTCCACCAACTCGATCGGTGGCACCAAGGGCTCCTGAGCGCCGCCAAAAGTTCCGCTATGCACATAAGGGAAGTGGGATACATCAAGGAAATTGTCAACCATTCGAGTCGCTGCCACTTTCCAAATAGCTACGCCACTATTTATTCGTCGAAATGACCGATCCGTATCCGCCGTCATCTCAGGAATTGGGGCTGCAGGCTCACCAAGGCAAAGCCAAACTAAACCGTACCGCTCAGCAGCAGCGACAACAGCCAAATGGGCCCGCGGCGGAACGGGCACGCCTTCACCAGATGACGGGACATCGA
>CAWVUB010000192.1:0-2721 GCA_963933065.1 uncultured Acidimicrobiaceae bacterium
AAGTCGTCGATCAAATCTTGGGCGACTCCGTGGTTCTGGATATACACGAAGCCGACATCTCGGCAGGCCGCGCCAAGGGCATCAATCGTCACCGGGTCATCGTTGCCAGCAACGAGGTCAGACAGGTCGATCACCGGGATTTCGGTGAAGTCGAGTCGGCGTGACACTGGGATGCTCATTGCGTTAGCAGGTGTGGTGGTCGGTGAGCATCAGCGCGGCGGTGATGAACGTGTTGGGGCAAGCGCTCCGAACCATGGCAACGTCCTAGCTGACGATCGACAGCATGTCGATGCCGGCCTCTGCGACGGCCGGTGGTAGTCGTCGTAACGGTGCCCACAGCCAGAGCATTCAACAGTGATCTGCTCGATTGGGGTGGTCATGGCCCCAACATTACGAGCTATCTGCAACCGCTAGGGCTTTACTGGCCGTCGAGTGCCTCCGCGATAGCGGCGAACTTCCCTGCTGCTATTTCACGTTCTCCAATGATCTCGCGGGCCATCCTGGCTATCGGCCACGCCCTCCCACCTCGTCAAGTCCGGACGTAATCCGTTCGCACTGCTACTCGCTAGATCCGCTGTGTCGTCTGGCTATGAAGAGGAGAACAGGTAATTGCAGTAGACCGGATCGCCTTGCCACCTTTCTGCTCGAGTCGCCTCGAACGCTCCTAGGTGAATCGGAGATTCATAACCATGCTCCCCTAGCCATGCAACAACCGACTCGAAAGCCCTGGCATTTAGCAGTTCTAGAATAAAAGTGGGTTGGGCCTGTTCAATGAGTGAAATGCACCCTAAAAGTACACGCAGTTCGGCGCCTTCAACATCAATCTTTACGAGATCTACGAGACCATAGTCGTTTACGATCGAATCAAGGGTCCGGAGCTGGACACCAACTTCCTCAGTTTGCGGGGTGGTTCCGAATCCCCTCTCGAGTGAGGACTGCAACGAATCGTCGTTCAGGTGGAGGACTCCGCGTCCTTCCGAGTCGCTTGCCGCCGCTTCAACAATCTGTATTCGGTCGTCAAACCTATTGGCTGAAACGTTCTTCTTTAGAGTCGGCAGAATTCGGGGATTCGGTTCTACCGCCACAATCTCGACACTGGGGTTATCGGTCGCAGCAACTAGCGAGTAGATGCCGCTGTAGGCCCCGACGTCGAGAATACGAGAGGATTCTTGGCATATCTCAGAGAAGACCTTGAGTGAGGTCGTCTCCCAACCGCGTCGCCAAATGACCTGTGGAGCTAATTCATCTACAGAAGTTGCGATGTAAACAAATGATGTACCGCCGGGTGACTGGAGTTGGTGTCTGCCGACGACTCGAAGCCTGCTAAGAACCGGTCCGGGGATCAGCCTCCATTTTGATCCGAGAGTAATCATCCATTGGCAAAACCAATTTCTTGTCACTAGTCGGATAAACCAGAGGATTGCTCGTGTAATTTGCCAGTGACTGACCCGTTCCCTTAATACCTCACGAAACTTCGTTTCTGACGGATTTCCGAATCTAGGCGGGTTTCGTTTCAAACTTCTGGCCGGGTTGCTATATGCATAAACTTGAACCGGACGGTAATGACTCGGGGATGGATTATCACTGCATCGGTAACCACAAACGGCATTCCGTCCCCCTTCACGGCGCTGCACCAAACTGGTGTAACCGGGATCTCCAACCATACCTGCCTGACCACCCGTGATTAGTGGCCGATTTTCGAAACCAAACAGCGCTTCAATCTGTGTTCTGTGGTGTCGGAGGGGGGACTTGAACGCCCCCAGTCGACAATATCCCGGCCCCAGGTCAGTCGAAAGTTCCTCTGCTCAACCCGCTCCACCAGACCTGCTTTCTCCCCTGTGGCTGGATGCCTGCGAGTAACTGATTATCTTCGGACCATATCGAAAGAGGAGACATCGCGGCCGAGCCGCAGTGACGGACTGCCCTATCGGGTAATCGAGCACGTCTGGATTCCGATGTCCGACGGCATCCGCCTGTCTGCCCAACTCTGGCTTCCTGTGCGGGCAGAGCACGAGTCGGTCCCCGCAATCCTGGAGTTCATCCCGTACCGCAAGCGTGACGGTGTCGCCCTTCGCGACCACGCCAACCACGCCTGGTTCGCTGCCCATGGCTATGCGTGCGTCCGGCCCGATATGCGCGGCCACGGTGACTCCGAAGGCCTGATGATGGGCGAATATTCGCCACGCGAGCAAGAGGACGCCGTCGAAGTCATCGAGTGGATCGCCGAACAGGACTGGTGCACTGGTGCTGTCGGGATGATGGGGATCTCGTGGGGCGGGATCGCAAGTCTTCAGGCTGCTGTCCGACAGCCCCCGGCACTAAGGGCAATCATCCCCGTCGGTGCATCAGTCGACCGCTACTACGATGACGGTGGCTACCTGGTGGGGGGCTACCCAGGACAGGGCCTCGGCTGGGGTGCCGTGATGTTCGGCTATTGCATCCGCCCACCGGACCCGACTGTCGTCGGGGATGCTTGGCGGGCCATGTGGCAAGAACGGTTCGACAACACGCCGATGTTTCTCGCGTCCTGGCTGGAGCACCAGCTCCGGGATGAGAGCTGGGTGCAGGGATCGGTGTGCGAGCAGTACGACCGGATCCAGGTTCCGGTGCTTGCGGTAAGCGGCTGGAACGACTGCTGGCCCAACACGGTCCTACGCCTCCTCGATAACGTCGATGCCCCCTGTAGGGGCGTGTCGGGGGCGTGGGGCCACGTGTACCCGA
>CAWVUB010000193.1:0-2708 GCA_963933065.1 uncultured Acidimicrobiaceae bacterium
CGCCGTCAGCGGTCTGTCCCAGCTGTCTCCACCGCTTCTGTTGCCGGGTTGCGGTAGACCGACCCCGCGTGCCGTTACCGGTCGCGATGACTCTCGGTCACCTGACTAGGTCAGGCGGCGAGAGCGAGATCGTCCGTTTTGGCGTCTCTTTTGGTGCCCCGTTTAAGGAGTCTGGGCCACTCCGGTCGCACGTCACGACCACTGCAATCGGCGTCGAAACCGATCAGCCCCGTGGTCTGTGGCCCGCAGGCCACCAGGTGCAGATTTCAGGTGCTCGGTTGTCAAGTGACTCGAGATCCTGTTGGAGGCGGGATCCCTATCCGCTCAACAATGGTACCCCCGGGTTAAGACACCACGTTCAGGCGATACCGCTGGGGGAACTCCTTCAAATAATGTTCAGTGAGCAGGGGGCAAAAACGCTCTCAAAGGCCGTTCTTGGTCAGTCCTGTGGGCTAGCGCCGACGAACTGCGCCCATGGCTCGGTCGGCCTCTCGGTCGGCCTCCTTGCGGGCTAAGGACTGCCGCTTATCGTGCAGTTTACGACCTCGAGCAAGGGCTATTTCAACCTTGGCATTACCGCCCTTGAAGTAGAGCCTTAAAGGCACCAGCGTGAGGCCTTCAAGGTTCATACGTTCAGAGATGCGGCGGATCTCGGCACGGTGAAGCAAAAATTTGCGAGGCCGATCCGGTTCATGGCCCATTGTCTCTCCTCCGCTCATGGCATAAGGCGGTACATGCATACCGACTAGCCACAACTCGCCGTTTGTTTCTCGGCCGAATGCCTCGGAGATCTGAACTTTGGCATCACGAATTGATTTGACCTCGCTGCCGCGCAACACGAGGCCAGCCTCCCATGTGTCAAGGAGGTCATACTCGTGTCTGGCTCGACGGTTGGTGGCAACTGTCCGATCGTTTGTCTCGCCCACAACTCAATCGTACCGGCACCCTCTGACCGGTTTGGGCGGAGGGCGTGCCAGAGGTTAAGCGGTTGTGATGACACCGTTAGCCTTAGATCATGAGCGCCGACCGACATGAGGTCATTTCTCTGACAGGTGACGTGTACACAGCGATGATTGACCGCGCCCTGACCCAAGCCCCGCATGAAGCATGTGGACTGTTCACCGGAGCACCCGGAATGCTCCACGTTGACGACTACCACCCAATGGCCAATGCAGCAGAGCCAGACAAGGCCTGGAAACGGTACAAGTTGGACAGTCAGGAGCAACTGGCCATAGAGATCGCGGCCGACACGGCGGGTCGGGCCGTGCTGGGTGTGATGCACAGTCACACCCACACCACTGCCTACCCGTCGCCTACCGATGTTGAAGATGCTTCCAAAGCCGACCCATTTGGGGTTTGGATATTCGTGATCGTTTCACTCAAGCATCCTGATCCGGTCCTACGGGCCTACCGAATCATGGATAATCAAATAACTGAAGTACCAGTTGAGGTAGGTGTTCAAACACCAGTCGTCGAGGGAAACGACTAGAATTCCGACTAGACACGTTGGATTTAGTTTTCTTTCTGAGAACTGGTTTTGAACTACTAGAACTTCCTTAAAAGTCCCAGAAAACATGCCAGTCCACTCCTCCGTCCTCGACCTAATTGGTGATACGCCAATCGTTGATGTCAGTATTCTCAGCCCGAATCCCGCAGTACGACTTTTAGCCAAGCTGGAGAGCCAGAACCCAGCTGGATCGGTCAAGGACCGCATTGCCTGGGCCATGGTTGAAGAGGCTGAGGCGGCTGGAACGCTTACCCCGGGTCGAACGATCATTGAACCGTCCTCCGGTAACACTGGGATTGCATTAGCCATGATCGCCCGCATTCGCGGCTACCCGATAAAGATCGTCCTACCAAAAAACGTGTCTATAGAGCGACGGCAGGCCCTCGAAGTCTTTGGTGCTGAAATAATTTGGTCGCCTGCCGAGCAGGGCTCAAATGGGGCGATCGATCTGGCACGAGAGTTGGCTGACGAGAATCCTGACTGGGTATTCCTCTACCAGTACGCCAATGAAGCCAATCCCCGGGCCCACTATGAGACCACCGGTCCGGAGATCCTCAGAGATGTACCCGAAATCACCCACTTCGTAGCCGGCCTAGGTACCAGTGGGACGCTCATGGGCGTTGGTACCTATCTCAAAGAAAACAAGCCCGGAGTAAAGGTGCTGGCTGTCGAACCACCTTCTGGTGAACAAGTCCAAGGCCTACGCAGCCTAGATGACGGCTATATCCCACCAGTCTTTGAAAGGTGGGCCGGCTACGAACTATTAGACGGGAAGCGCATTGTGCGCCCCCGAGAGTCCATTGAGTACACCCGTCGCCTTGCGGACCAGTGCGGCATCTTCGCGGGACTATCGGCCGGAGCCGCTTTGGCTGGCGCCGTGCGGGTTGCAGAACAGGTTAGACCCAGACCGGATGGCGAGACCGCAGCCACTATCGTGTTCATTGTGTGCGACGGTGGTTGGAAGTATCTCTCGACCGGAGCCTGGACCGGCGACCTTGATGAGGTGGCTGCCGAAATCGAAGGACTGATCGTCTTCTAGTAGCTCGTCTTCTAGGTTTCTGACGGCCCTAACTCACTGCCTGGAGGCATCATGTCTGAACTCAGTCCCCGTCTTGACGGTCGTGCCAACGATCAGTTACGTCCCCTTTCCTTTCAGCGCGACTTCACTGAGATGGCTGCTGGCTCATGTTTGGTGACTTTC
>CAWVUB010000194.1:0-2682 GCA_963933065.1 uncultured Acidimicrobiaceae bacterium
AGCCCACACCTCACCGGTGGCTGGGTTCACAGACTCGAACCGGTTCCCATCTGATGCTTCGCAGAACTGGCCGTCGATGTAGAGCTGATACTCGTTCATTGGTTTGTCCCCCTTAGGGCGGTCAGTACTAGATCGGAGTGTCGAGGAACTCGAGGAGACCAACCACGCATTCCACGGGCGCCTCAATCGGAGGAAGGTGTCTCAGGTTGGAAAATATCCGAGCGTGCCCGTTGATGACAGCCGACGCTATGGCCCTGCTCATGGCTGGTGTCGACCCAGGGTCGAACTCGCCAGTTAGCGCCAGAGTTGGTGCGGTAACAAGAGACGCCGCTTCCGGCATTTCGGGGTCACCATCTGCAAACACTCGGTAGGCCTTGAGGTAGGAATCGAGGTCATTGGCCCTGATGCAGCGATCGATCGCTTCCACTCGGTCAGGATGAGCGGACTGCCACCTGGCGGTAAACCAGCGATCGATGGCCAACTCAGCCACGCGTCCCATGCCGTGCGTCTCGGTCAACGTCAGCCGGTTTCTTACGCCCTCGATTTGCTCTTCGGTCCGACCAAACACCGTGTTCATGGCCACCAGCCGAGCAACGGCCCCAGGGTGCCGAGCTCCGACAGCCAATGTGATGAGCCCACCCAAAGAAATACCAGCCAGGTCAGGAACCCTCCTACCCGGATCTCCGGTGCAAGCCACAGCCAACACATCAAGACACTGGTCTACAAAGTCATCTATCAATCGTGGCCCCGGCGGATCCGAGGACCGGCCGTGTCCAAGCAGGTCGTAGCGGACCACCTGTCGGTCAACGGCCAATGAATCCACTACGAGGTCCCACAAGTGGAGGTCAAGTCCCACCCCGTGAACAAGGACAAGTGGCCGGTGAATCGACCCATCTGGGCCAGTAGGCCCGGTAACACGAATTTCCGTGCCGTCGACAATTGGGGTCACCCTTCGATCAACCCCATCTCCTCCATGTCGGAGTATCGGTTGCCGATTCGGTGGTGCGGTCGGCCGCCAGTCGATGCGCCTATAGCCAACAGGATTTCATCCGGTGCCGGGGCATCAGCGACATGCATCTCCAATGTCAGATAGTGCGACCGCCAACCAGGGTCAACCTTGTGCATCATCGGAATGGACAGAGTGGAACCGGGGCCTCCTCTCGTGTTCGTGAACGAAAGGTAGGCCGATCCACCCACCGCGTCGCGAAACACGTTGCCGAAACGCAGTGTGTGGATAAACGCCGAGCCATGCTCGATCTCTCCGGATGTGCCGACCATCGCCGCCTTGCCGTAAGCCTCTACGTCCTCAGCACCGCCGCACATATCTACAAGTCGGGGCACCAAGATCGCTCCGAGTTGCGGGGCCAGCATCGTTATTACCGGACGCAGGTCTTCAACAAAGCCGAGACCTGTCCAAGGGTTGCCAATAACGGCAGCCACGCCGTGCATGATTAAAGGTGGCTCAGCCTTTCTGCCCCCTTCGATATGGATCTCCTCGCTTTGGTTGACGAGTTTGCGCACCTTCAGCGACAGCGCAGGTTTCAACGAGGGCTCCCAGGCTTGATGTAGGCGGTCCGTGTACGCGTGAAGAACTCGTGGGCGGTGTCTCCTTGTTCTCTAGCCGAATGACCTGATGAGTTTTTTTCGCCACCAAATGGGGCGTGGATCTCTGAACCGGTAGTCGGCCCATTAACTTTGATTAGCCCCGCCCGCAGTTCGTGAACTGCTCGATCGATCTTCCAGAGGTCGTTGGTGAACACCGAGGCTGAGAGACCAAACTCGGTGTCGTTAGCCAGAGCGAACGCCTCCTCCTCGTCGTCGACACGCAGCACGGTGCTGACCGGTCCGAATACTTCCTCTCGGGTAATGGTCAGGTTGGCATTTCCTACGAACAAGGTGGGCGCCTGAAAGCAAGGTCCATCGGGGACGTCCTCGGTTACGGCGACCATCTCGGCTCCTTCATTCTTCGCCTTCTCAATGGCGTCGGCTACCTCAACCAGCGCGGCCCTCGACACGAGGGGGCCTATACCTGTCATCGGGTCCTGACCATCACCCACCTTCAAGGTGTTGACCATCGCCACCAATCGGTCGACTAGCTCATCATGGATGTCACCCACGGCGATAATCCGTCGGGTCGCCGTGCACTTTTGTCCTGTGGACCCCATGGCCCCTCCGACCGCCGCAGTGGTCGCCATGTCAAGATCGGCATCGGAAAACACTATGCATGGATTGTGTCCACCAAGTTCCAACTGCACCCGGCCATTACGGGCGGTGACCACATCGCGGATGGTTCGACCCACACCAACCGATCCGGTGAAAGTCACACCATCAACCCGGTTATCAGCCACCAACGCTCCGCCCATCGAACCGGGCCCAAGTACCAAATTCAAGACTCCAGGCGGGACTCCAGCATCATGAAATACGCGAGCAACAGCTACCGCTGTCAACGGGGTATTGCTAGCTGGTTTCCAAACGACTGAGTTTCCAGCCATAAGTGCAGGCGCTATTTTCCATACAGGGATGAGAATCGGAAAGTTCCAGGGAGTGATTACGCCAACCACTCCAAGTGGCGCTCGAACGGTGCGAATGGTCTCGCCGGGAGTGCTGCTGGGGAAGATCCGTTCGGTGGACATTTTGGCTATGCCCGCCTGGTAGCGGCAGGTCTCAGCCGAAAGAACTGCT
>CAWVUB010000195.1:0-2682 GCA_963933065.1 uncultured Acidimicrobiaceae bacterium
ACCGAAGGAACCGCTGGACCTCCTAAGCCAAATCACGAGACGGTTCCAAGCCGCCGAACGAGATACCAGTGCCCAGTTCGAGGCCCTACTAGAACGGTTGCGGACATTGGCCACACCAGAGGCCCGCGGCCACGCCGGAGTGGCCCGGATCGTTCAATTCGCCCTGCTGATTTCGTTTACTTTGGCCGTCCTCGCCGTCACCACGCTCACCCATCTCGCCGATCGTTTGACCTTCGACAATCTGGGGGCCGACAACCGGATCCGGGTGTTCGCCATCGTCAGCGCTCTCCTATCTATTCCCATCGGGTTGCTCTACGTCCCCGAGGACCGGCGACGGGCCCAAATATTCCTTATCACCCTCCTGAGTTCAATTACAACGGTGCTGGCTGTCATCATCGTCTTCACACCCGAGTTTCAAGCGCCGATCACCGGCCATGCGGTCTTCCGTTGGTTTCTGGCAACTGCCATCACCGTCGCGACCGTCGTCGCTGCCAGCTACGGGCTCTGGATGACCAGAAAGGTTGAAAGTCAATGGCGCTGGGTCACACGACGCGTTGTGGCCATCGGTGGCTTTTCCTATGCACTCTCCATGCTGATTGTGTGGATAAACCGAAACGCTATTCGGCCAGGCTGGGTCGACCAGAACGAGCTCCGACTCCTCATCACGACCTTCTTGGTGGCCCTCCTCGTATTCCTCATCTGCGTCGTCATGATCTCGGTAGTCCGTATTCAAGACGAGAACCACCTCGACCTCTGGAGCGCCGAGTTCCGCTGGCTCGTCGTAGAGGTGGAAGACGCTGCCGACAATCGTCGTATCGCTGAGAGTCTGACCACCCACTGGTTGGGATCAGCCGTCGCACTCCTACGACTGATCCAACGCCCCTACGGTGAAGGTCCCGCCGACGGTGGACGAAACGCCACTACGCCGGCAGATTCAGGGGGCATCCAAAAGTTTTCCACCATCACGCTCGACTTGAGTGATTCTGGCCGAGTGGCCTTCACTCAGCGGGCCTCACCAATGCTTTCACCCGAAGGTTGGATCTCAGCCCAGTACCGGAAACTCACGACGTCGTTTCTAAGTAGCCAGGCCATCTCGTACGGAACAGTGGGCGAGGCCGACAATGCACGCCCGGAGCACTGTGCCTATCCAGTGGAGCTACAGGACGCCGTGGCCGGAAGAGGTCGTGGGATTCGTTGGCCGTTTGCCTATGACTTCTACGCTGGGCAGTTGGACGAGGTCCTTCGAGAGTCGGCCGAAGCCAGCCTTGCCCGGGCTCTCCTTGACACCTATCTGGAGGAGCCGGGATCTTGGACGCTCTCGGAGCAAGATGGTGACGATCAAAACCTGGCCGACCTGTTCGGCCAGATCCTTCCAGCGGGACAGAACACCTTCACTGCCGGACTTCTCGGCAACAAGGCTGCGTCATTCACGGGCACCAAAACCATGACGGCCAAACTCTGGTGGCCAGACAACGTCTCCCTCGATCCTGAGTCCAGCTCGCAGCCGGACTCGATGACCGAACCGCGAGGGGTCGGCAGTTCCGTGCTCTTCCAGGCCATCCGTGTCGATCTCTCCGATTTCATCTTCCTTAGCGACCTCGGTTGCCCAGAAGAAGATGGTCCCGGTTCCGGCGCTCCCACCGGCCCCGGTGACGCAAGTTCAACGTCGCCACTCTGAACCCATGCCACGCCCGGGTGAGCCGCCACCGAGAAGCCCCTACGGGCAAAGCCGTCGGCCTCCACCGCCCCCGGCTCCAGACCTACCGCTAGGACGTCCGATACCTCCGAGCCAGGAGGGTGTGCCACCTGCTCCACCGGGCCTTCCCACCCACCAGAAGACAACGCGCGGCATCCTCCCGTCAAAATTCAACACCAAGTTCGGACGACGACTTCTCCGAATCACTTTTTTCATCTTCTCACCGATCGGTATTGCCGGTTACTTCTTCGGCCTATTCGGCAGCGGTGGGAGCCATCCGGCGGAACCTGCCCAGGTGGCAGCCGCCATCACCCCAGCACCCTCGGAGTTCACGCCCGTCAACGACACGAGCGAACTCATGCGATCCATCGTGTTCATTCACTCGTTCGAATGTGAACAGGCAGGCTCTGGCACGATCGTAAACAACGGTAGCCACGTACTAACCAACGCCCACGTAGTCGAGCGACCGGGTTCCTCCTGCGACCTCAATGTCTGGTTCACCCGTTCGGACACCGAGGAGGTGTACACAATAAGTTCCGAGGGCATCTGCATCCAACGTTGTCAACCCGATGCCAACGCAGAAGTAGTGGCCATCGACAGCGAACTGGACCTCGCCGTATTAGAACTACGGGATCCGACCACCGACTCGATTATCGACGCCAGTCGATTGGGTTACCCGGCAGTTCCGCTGAGTACCGACAAACCATTATTTCGCGAGGATCTCTTCGTGCTCGGCTATCCAGGTAGCGGAGGCCGCACCATCACCACAACCGAAGGAATTTACTCTGGCCTCCACACTGATTGGCCACCGTACGACTACTACAAGACCCAAGCCATGATCAACCACGGCAACAGCGGTGGTGCGGCCTTCACCGATGACGGCCGATTCATCGGTGTCCCTAGCGCCGGCACCCTCGGAGCACTCGACTGTGACCTCGTCGAAGAATGTGTCGTCGGTGACCTCCCCTACGGCCTCATCCGTCCCA
>CAWVUB010000196.1:0-2674 GCA_963933065.1 uncultured Acidimicrobiaceae bacterium
GACAACAAGGCCAAATATGACCCAAGCAGAGGTCTGGTCAACTCTGCTGATCACATAAGCCATTACTCCAGCTGAGATCGACGCGAAATAGGTCAATCCAACCGAGACTGGTACCGGTATGCCGCTCTGCACCATCCGGTGGCTGACGTGGTCCTGACCGCCCTGAAATGGGCTCCTCCCAGTCGCTAGGCGGGACAGGGTTACGAGAGTCGTGTCAGTAATCGGAAGAATACAGATCACCACCGGCACAAGGAATGCTCCAGAGACCGAATCAGAAAATCTCAACTTGATCCCCAAGTAGGCGATTAGGAATCCCAGAAATAGTGCCCCACCATCCCCCATATAGATACGAGCCGGATGGAAGTTGTGTCGAAGGAAGCCCGCAGCGCATCCCGCAAGACTGATAGCAAGTGCTGCGACAAGAAACTGGCCGTTGGTGACTGCGACAAGGAACACCGCAAACGAACAAATTGAAGCTTGGCCGGCTGCCAAGCCATCCATGTTGTCAAGAAGATTGAATGCGTTCGTAATGCCCACTACCCAGAGCACCGTCAATAGAACATCAATAGAAGTCTCACCAGTTAAACGAATCCCAATGTCCATATGCCACAGTGCCACTGCACATAAGACCTCTGCTATCAGCCGTACCAGAGGTGAGAGATTTCGGAGATCGTCGACAAGACCCACCATCGCCAAACCGAGTGCGAGGAGCAGAACAATCAGCAACTCTCCTTCACCGCTCTCTGGTGGAGCAATTAGAACAACCCCCAGAATTGACGCAGCGAAGGCACCAACGATCGCCATCCCCCCCAGATAGGGCACTGGCGACTTATGGCCTTTGTGGCCTCCTGGGCGGTCGAGAAATCCGGCTCTAGTGGCAGTCGCAATCGCCACCGGGGTCAGTACTAGACAGAGAAGAATAGAGGAACCGAAGATGCTCGCATATTGCCACCACGCTCCCGTCACAGTCGCCCGCCTAACTCCGCTGGTCTTCTATCACCGCCAAGATGATGGCATCTAGACTTTGTGTTGGTTGGAACCCCACCAGATCGTGGGCTCGTGTGGTGTCGGGAACACGGCGTGTCATGTCTTCGAATCCCTCTTCATAGGCGACGTCGTAAGGGATGTACTCAATTGGGCTCGAGGACTGAGCAAGCCTGACGACTCGCTCAGCCAGATCAGACATGGAGATTTCATCAGATCCTCCAAGGTTGAAGACTCTGCCTAACGCGGATTCTTTCTCTGACAGGGCGAGGATTCCACCCACAATGTCCTCCACGGAACAAAAACACCGAGTCTGCGACCCGTCCCCGAAGACGGTAATCGGGTCGCCGCGGAGCGCCTGGGTAACGAATCGCGGGACAACCATGCCGTAACTACCGGTCTGACGAGGACCGACTGTGTTGAACAGTCGGACTATTACCGTTTCCAGGCCTTTTTCACGCCAGTAGGTGTAGGCGAGTATCTCGTCGATTGCTTTAGCCTCGGAGTATGACCAACGGCTTTTCAGAGGTGACCCAAGTATCCGGTCGTCATCTTCGGACAAACGATCAGAAACGTTCTTGCCATAAATCTCAGAAGTCGACGCTACAAGGGTCCGCTTGTTGTACTTATGGGCTTTCTCCATAACCACCTCGGTGCCACGTATATTTGTCATCAGACTCTCGAGAGGCTTCTCGACAATCAGGTTGACGCCGACGGCCGCCGCTAAGTGGTAGATGACATCTACTCGTGATACGACATGATCAACGAGGTCGGCGTTCAGAATTGACCCCAGCACGAACTCGGCATCCGGCCGCCCCTCAAGGTGCTCGATATTCACAAGTCGGCCCGTTGAGAGGTCGTCAAGTAAGACGACTTGATCTCCGCGTTCCAGAAGAAGGTCGGCGAGATGAGAACCAATGAAGCCGGCCCCACCGGTGATCAACGCGCGCATTGGAATAGCCTACCTCTGTCAAATCAACCGGTCTGATGAAGTTTGGCCAAATCAACGGCTTAACAGTTGTTCATAGAGACGTTCATGGTCAGCGATTAAGCGCTCCGTCCCAAAATCCTTCTTAGCGCGAGCAGACGCTTGCTCACCCATCTGACGTCTGACATCCTCATCAGTGAAAAGATGAGTTATGGCCTCGGCGAGCGCTGACGCATTGGCCGGCACGACTCTTCCTGTCACGCCGTCCTCAACCACTTCCGCAGCGCTTCCAACGTCGGTCGTAACTCCCGGAACTCCTGCCATCGCTGCCTCGATGAGAGTCACCGGCATACCCTCGTTGTCCGAACTAATTACCACCAGATCAGCGGCTGCATATAAAAGGGTAACTTCTGCCTGCCATCCCAGAAATCTCACTGACTCACCGAGAGGCTCCGCTTTGATTCGAAGATCGTCCAAAAGGTCACCTTCTCCAGCGATAGCCAATACGGCCTCGGGGACCCTTTCAAGGACCAGGGCGAATGCCTCAAGGAGCCTGTCCAAACGCTTAATTGCTGTCAGTCGTCCAACGAACATTGCTATCGGCACACGATCAGGAAGCTCGAACATTGTTCGGGCATCCGAACGGTCGAATCCTGCAGAAGGGCCTACGCCTGGAGGGACTACGACGTAAGTCTCTGGTCGGCCGATGCCGTAAGCCAAAAGATCATCTCGCACCTGGTTACCGACTGATACCAGCGCTGT
>CAWVUB010000197.1:0-2667 GCA_963933065.1 uncultured Acidimicrobiaceae bacterium
GCACCGGACTGGGATTGAGTCTCGTGACCGAAGACCTCCGACTGCACGGTGGACGCGTTTGGGCTGAAGACCGTCCAGATGGACTCCCCGGAGCGCGATTCGTCTTCGAGCTACCACTTAGTCCGCCATACACAGACTTGGAGGTAGAGCTTTGAGGCCACTTTCACTCCGACCACTTCTCTTCTCCGGAATAATTGTCACCGCAATCCTCTCCATCGGAGCCTGCGCAATACCGGTAGATAATTCCACAAGAGACTTAGTTGTCGAACTTCCAGACGCCCTGTTGCCGCCAGCGGCGACGACCACTAAGGCGCCAGCGCCCACAGAGGCAGTTCAGATCTACTTGGCTCGTGTCAACGACGATGGTCGCCAAATGCTGGAACCGGTCTCACGGAACATCAAAGGAGACGGTTCGATAAACGTGATTCTGGCTGAAGTGCTGGCAGGGCCAAGTGCCGACGAGCAAGAAGCTGGCCTCATCTCACCGTTCGCAGAGGGTAGTCAAGTGATCGGGACCGTACTGGTGGACGGACTCTTGGAGGTCCACCTTGACACCCTGGAGGGCTTTCCACACGATGACAGTTCTAGTAACCGACTGGCTTTCGCGATGCTCGTCTGCACCGCTGATCAGTTGGTCATTGGTGCTGAAATCGAGCAGATTGTTGTTCTCCTTCAAGGGCCCGATGAACTTGAAGCCATCAACGTGCCGGTGAGCGACGGCGACCCTCCCGAGGAGGGTGCACCGGTAACCTGCGCGAACTACCTGTCGTTCCTACCCGGCCAGCCGGAGGATTGACCCCGACCACAGAGCTGGCTCAGGGGTCCAGGCGATCTAGGCCGTCACGTAGGTTTCGGACCGCCTGACCAATGCGTTGCTCGTTCTCGATGAGAGCGAAACGCACAAACCCCTCACCACCAGGACCGAAGCCCGCGCCGGGCGACACGGCGACGTTGGCCTCACGCACCAGCATCGAGGCGAACTCGACCGAACTCATGTCCGAGTACTGCTCGGGAATGGGGGCCCAGACGAACATCGTCCCCCGGGGGGGCTCCACGGGCCAACCGATACGAGCGAGACCGCCACACAGGACGTCACGGCGTTTCTGGTAGACGCCGCACACCTCGACCGGGTAGTCGGGTGCCTCGTTAAGGGTGACAGTGGCCGCGATCTGGATGGGCTGGAAGGTCCCGTAGTCCAGGTACGACTTCAACTTGGCCAGCGCAGCCACTACTTCGGCATTGCCGGCCATAAAGGCCATCCGCCATCCGGCCATCGAGAAACTCTTGGTCATCGAGTACAGCTCGACGGCCACTTCATCAGCCCCCGGGACCTGGAGGATCGACGGCGGGCGGTAACCGTCGAAACCCAGATCGGCGTAGGCAAAGTCGTGGACCAGTACAACATCACGCTCGCGGGCAAAGGCCACCACCTCCTCCATAAACGCCAGATCCACGCAGGCCGTGGTCGGGTTGTGGGGGAAGGACAAGACGATGACTCGGGGCTTGGGCCACGAATACTCCCACCCCTCCCGGAGCATCCCGATGAAGTCGCCACCAGTGGTGAACGGCATCTCCCGCACCTCGGCACCAGCAAACAACGGTGAATAGCGGTGGATCGGATACGACGGCGACGGAACCAGCGCTGCGTCTCCGGACTGGAGGAGGACCCACATGAGGTGGGCAAACCCCTCCTTGGCCCCAATGGTGTTGATCACCTGGGTATCGGGGTCCAGCTCCACGCCGAACCGGCGCTGGTACATATCGGCCACCGCTGTCCGGAGCTTGGGGATCCCTCGGCTAGACGAGTAGCGGTGGTTGCGTGGGTTACGGGCCGCCTCGGCCAACTTGTCCACCGCTATGGCGGGAGACGGCAGGTCGGGGTTACCGAAGCCGAGGTCGATGACGTCCTCACCGGCTCGACGGGCCTCGATCTTGAGGGTGTCGATGATGGTGAAGACGTACGGCGGCAGCGAGCCGATTCGTCGAAATTCCATGGATCCGGGTACCGGTCAGCCGGAGGGAGCCCCGACCTCGATCCGAGCTTTCAGGTCGTCTATCGCCGCGTGGACAACCTTGGCCTCTAGCCGCCGACGGACGAAACCAGGAAGCCGAATCAACAGGTCAACGTCTAGGTCATAAGCGACCCGAGTAGCGGCGTCATCGCCTTGAACAGCGAGGAACTCATACTCACCACTCATGCGCTCAAGCAGATCACCTTCAAGAAGGCGCCATGAAATGCGCAGTGGGTTCGAGCCGTAACTGTACCGAAGGGTGTAAGTGGTACTCCGCCCCATCGCTGCAGCGCGGAATGCCACATCGCCCGGACGACCCTGATCATCAAGGGCTAAAATGGTGGCCTCCTTGATGTCGGGAGCCCACTCCGGAAGACGCTCAACATCAAGCACCGTCTGATAGCAGTGTTCCGGCGTGGCTCGCACGATGGCATGTTGACTAGCGTGGTCTGTCATCATTTTCTCTCCTCTGCTTTTCGACACTACCGGTCGCCCACGCTGCTATGGCGCAGGCTTCAAGTCACTCAGCTTCAAACTGCAGCTAGCGCCAATAAGTACGAGGCCCAATCAGGTCTGAAGCTCGGCACCGTCAAGACCCGACTGGAGTCGGGCAGCTAGAACGTCATAAGAAAATTCTGCCGCGGCTCGCTCACGG
>CAWVUB010000198.1:0-2587 GCA_963933065.1 uncultured Acidimicrobiaceae bacterium
TTCCCGAATCGTCAACATTGGCCACACCGAAGGCACTCGGGTCGTCCACGCTTGCTAACAACAGCCGAGCCGACTCGTCAGAGTCAACAAAACCCTGGACTATGCGGTCTAGTGACTCCTCAAACATGTTGTCACCTAAGTACATCACAAATGGGTCGTTAGCCAGGAAGTCTTGGGCAACCAATACTGCATGGGCTAGGCCTAGTGGCGCCGACTGCTCAACGTAGACAACCGTTGCACCCCAGTGAGACCCGTCTCCCACCGACTCACGAACTTCGTCACCGGTGTCACCCACCACAATGGCAATGTTCGTCACACCCGCCGATACCAAATCCTCCAACACGTAATGGAGGATTGGTTTGTTGGCAATTGGGACCAACTGCTTCGCGTTGGAATGGGTGAGCGGGCGCAGGCGACGTCCACTCCCACCGGATAGGATCAGACCCTTCACGATCTCGAGGGTACTGGTGTGGCGAGAAGTGGCCCGTGCACGCGGATGGTTTAGCGCCCTGCAGCTCGGGCTAGCGCCGTAAGAAAGACCAATACAGTTACCGAAACCTTCTGCGCTTCACTCCCGTTGAGGCTGAAAGAACTCGCTACTGTCTCTAACGCCGTCTGATCTCCGTCAGCAGCGAAGTAAGCCGTAGTCACCTCATCGGCACCACTCGACGCCGGCACAACAATGGGGTCCGGGTTTCCCCCTGAGAGATTTAAAAGAAAGGCCACCACCCATACCGAAGCCCGCTGGAACTCAGCGGTTGACATCTTCAAGTAGGACGCAGCCGCCTCAACAGTCTCCATGTCCTCGGCCGAAAATCTTGTGGTGACCCGATACTCGTCAACCCGAGTCGACGGGAACGAAGTCCCCACATTCGGTGGACCGTAGACCACGCCGAACCAATTGGAACGTAGGCCGAACTCGCGCCGGAACCGATCACCGTTCACACTAAAAAGGCCACCATTCCGAGTCTTGAACTCGATCTCGGTCGCCCGACCCCCATCGTCACCGAAGCCATCACGCTCCACTACCTCAACTTCGTAAAGCCGACCTAGGCCGAAAGCCTCCGCAACCGCCAAAGCATCTAAATCTTTCTTCCATGTATGGACAGGGTTTATCGACACATCGTCGCCAGCGTCTGGAACACCTGGGAAATCAGCGGTAATGGTGTGCCCTCCGGTCGAGGCCGAGAACTCAGTGCGCGAAACCACACCTTCACTGTCGATTCGAACTAGCCCCCTTGTGGCCACAATGGCGCTGTCAGTCTCGGATGCCTCATGGTTCCACTCACGAGACCCACTCCGGGTCCGTCGTCCTCCGTAGACCTGACACCGAATGGTGTCGCAGGTCTTTGCGTACGAATACCGAACCTCAGCCAGTGCATAGGATCTGGCAGCCACTGCCTGAACTTCGAGCGCAGTCATACCAGCGCCGTCGCCTAGTACAGCCCAACTCGCCGACATCTCCTTGGGTACGACACCTCTGATGTACTGCTCAACCCTCACCCAGTTGACTGTTCGCTGGTTCGCTCCATATCGAGCCGCGCGAATCTCGCCCCGGTACCAAGTCCACGACGACGAGCCCTCACATACCTGAAGCGTCTGGGCCAGCGGAAGATCTGACGCGTCGAGTACCTCAAATGTCCGGCCTGCTTCATCGGTTCCCGTCACCGGTCCATCGCCCGGAGGAACTGTCGAGGTTGTGCCTCCGCTATTGGAGGGATGGTCGGGGTGGTCTTCTGGGACCGACGATCCTGAAACAACCGTTGTAGTTGTAATGATCTCATCCGGCGTCACAGTGGTCGAGGGCACAGCGGGAATGGTCGATGATGCATGCATCATCGGCTTCCGGCTGGCCTCCTGAGAGACGAGTCGGGCAACCCGAATTCTGGTCACTGGGCTGTCCACCACGATGCCGCTATCGGAAAATGAACCTCCACATGATGTACCGACTGACACCCGGTATCGGTCGACATCACCGTCCAGGCTTATCCGCACCGTGTCGGCATCAATGAGTGTCCAGCCTCCCATCTCGCCGGCCACAGCCAAAAGCCCATCATCGACGTGCACAGTGGTTGCTTTGCCATCGCGCCCCAACAGGCGAACCCCGATCTCCACGTCAGGCACTATCCCGGCAATAGTTCCACCGTAGTAGTGGTCGAGAATGGCATCCCTTGACCACCCCTCATCCACTGCATAACCCAGCGCCCCATACTGTCCCATGCCTCGACCATGGCCCCAACCCCGCCCATCCACACGGATTGGTCCATAATCAATTGAGTACACCGGGTCTGCTGTTCGCCCAGGAATAACCAGTTCTTGCCCGACCGAGAGCAAATTCGGATCAGTGATCCCGTTGGCAGCCGCCAATGCTGACACGGTCAGTCCATACCGAGAAGCTAAAACCGAAAGACTCTCTCCTGACTGCACAGTTACAACCAAAGGCGGCAAAGTAGCAACTGCGGCACTCCCGCCAGGAATGGTTAGGCGTTGGCCGACCTGCAGACGATCTGGGTCAGTTATACCATTTTCGGTCATCAGAGCAGCGACCGTCACCCCCTGATCGGCAGCGATGCCGGACAGACTGTCT
>CAWVUB010000199.1:0-2585 GCA_963933065.1 uncultured Acidimicrobiaceae bacterium
TGGGTGCGATTGGGACCCTGAGTCGATACACCAGCCGATTCCAGTGCCTGGGCAATGGCGTTGAGGTCGCCTTCGGCCGCCCAGGTGACCATGCCACCGCTCGTCAAGTTGGCGTACTGTTCGCCAGCGTTACCTTCTTGAGGCTGTGCCGGGTCGGGCGCGATGATCTCAAGATAGGTGGAGCCGAGGGACAGAAGTGCGTTGCGTGTGCCGAGATCCACGTGCTCTCCACCGTAAGCAGGTGGTACCCCGAACGTGTCCGCTGCCCATTCCATGCCTTCGTCTAGCGATGCCACGGCGTACATGAAGTGATCGATCCGCGTGGTCAGGATGTCTCCCCTAGCACAGCTACGTCGCCTGCCGCACGGCGTTGGCAAAGTTGTCGTAGAGCTGTTCTGCATTAGCCACGAAGTCTTCCATGTGATGCTCTGCGTCCGCAGCGAGACCTGCCAACGCGGTCGGACCGAGCGTCGACTCCAGTGCCGCCCGGTATGCAGGCACAGTCCCCCAGGTGGGGACCGTGTCTGGTTCGATTTCGACGTGGTATTGCATCGACCAGGCGTGGCGACCCACGCGCATCGCCTGGACCTGACATTGGTCGGACGTTGCGAGCACGACTGCCCCGTCTGGAGGCTCCACGACCTGGACCGAGTGCCATTGAAGCGCCCGTTGAACGGTTGGCATCCCAGCAAAGATCGAATCTTTGAGTCCTTCCGGGGTCAGCGTCACCTCTAGGACTCCGATCTCCGGGGGTTGCTGGTGACCGCACCTGCCGCCAAGAGCGTCGGCGAGCAGTTGGTGACCTAGACAGAGCCCCAGGAAGGGGCGGGCTAGGTCTACCACCCAGCGCTGGATCACCGCCTTCTCCTCCAGCAGCCAGGGGTGCTCGTCCACGTCCCACACGTCCATCGGGCCGCCCATCACCCACATGGCGTCGAACCCTTCAAGTGGTGGAATCGACTCACCTCGGTCGAGTTCTATAGCAGTCCAGTCGACACCATCACGTTCGAGGAAGTGCCGCAGTTGTGCCGGGTGTTCGCAGTCAATGTGTTGCAATACCAGAAGGCGCACATCGAACCCTTATGTCGACGACGGCGGATATGGGCCCGGTTGGACCTGTGGCGAGGCCGTCTCTAGGACGAAGACCCGGATCACACGGTGGTCGGCTCTCCTGCGGTACTTGGTGTAGCCGGGGTAGACGCAGCTGGCCAGGTCGAACACCCGATCAGTTTCCGTCACGTCGGCCCGACGGGCCAAAACGTCGACAGTGCGGTCCCGGTATCCGACAGCTGCCGACGGATCGGCTTCGAGGTTGTACACCCAGCCCGGTGTGTTCTTCTGGCCGTAGTTGGATCCGATGACTGCCAGGTCCTCTCCCACTGGGATACCGAGAAGCGGCATGGCACGTAGTTTCCCAGTCTTCGCTCCAGTCGTAGTCAGCATCACAACCGGTAGCCCAGCCAGGAGTCCCGGAACAGTCAGACGACCTCCGGTGAACTTGAGCAGTGCCTTGTCCTGCGGGTAGAGGGTCTTGGAAAACAGCCATGCACCAGGCCGACTCGACCCCACCTCTTGAATTACTCGTTGAAGAGCGTTGGCCGATTTCACTTCGAACCCCAACTCGCGCAGTGCACCCATGACTTACCTCCTGACAGGAACTTAGCTACTGGTTAAACCGCTTCGGCCAGTAGGGCCTGGTTAGGCGAGTGAGAGTTCGAGTTGTCGTTGAACGACCGCACCGATGTGTCGACACCAGGGCAACCCATGATGGCCTTCTTCGACGAGCATTAATTTCGCGCCAGGCATCTTGTCAGCGGCGTTGGTTGCGTGGTCAATGAGGGGAAAGACGTCGTTGGTGCCTTGGGCGATGAGCGTCGGTGCTGTGATCTCAGTGAAGGGGAGCGGATCGAGGTTGATTTCGTTCGATTCATCGTTCCTCTGGCCAGGTTCCCGGAACCTCCTCGGTGCGAGGGAGGTGGCGAGATCAACGATGTTGTGAAGCCGTGCCGGATTGGATGTGATCCAGTCCACTGCGTCCCGCTTGCGGTCCTTGTTCAGACCGGCTGAGAGCGTGTCAACAAGCAAAGCTGCCGTCAGCTTCGGCCACCTCTTCGCTATCTGGCACGAGAGCCAGATTCCGACACCGGACTCGAAGATCGCTCGCTCGATCTTGCTGCCCGCCGGGGCGATGGACAGGAGCACGGCTGCATCGAGAAGCAGTGCGTTGGTTCTGTTTGGATGCCGTGCGGCGAAGTGGACCGCCGACGGACCGCCCGACGAGATTCCGAGAACCGTCACTTTGTCGATGTAGAGGGCATCGAGCATTGCTGCGTACAAGTCGGCTTGTTGGGCCGGGCTCCGACCGGAGTCAAGGGGCGTCCGGAGGTATCCAGGTCGTGACGGAGCGATCAACTCGCAGCCGCCGTCTCGAAGGTGTTGGGCCCACACCAGCCCTTGATCGAATCCACCTGGCGATCCATGAATGCTCATCACCCTGGGCCCATTACCTTCCCTTGCGACCTGAATGGGCCCGCGTTCGGTTTCGAGCATCGTGGCCCGTCCGTCCAGCAACGTCATCAGATTCT
>CAWVUB010000200.1:0-2559 GCA_963933065.1 uncultured Acidimicrobiaceae bacterium
TTGCAGGGATCGCGGGGAAAACTCGCGTAGTCGCGGGTGTCCAGAGATCCTCTCTGGTAGCACGGGTTCGAATCCCGTACGGGGTACAAGGGAAACAGCAGGTCAACCGCTCTTTAGAGGGCGGTTGACCTCTTTGTCTGGTTTAAATATTGTCGCATGAGGCGCACCACGCAGGCCGGTCTATTCAGGGCCGGAATGTGTGGTTTTCGGGGCCGTACTACCTGCCGACAGGTGCTCCTCAGGACAGCTGACGGAGATGTGCGGTCTCGTTGACGCTCCGAAGCGTCTGGATACCGGTTGACGAAGCGGTCACCCGTGAGATTCCGCAGTAGTCGCACATGAGGGCGAACGGGTCGTCGTGTCCGAGCACGGTCTGCAGGTAGACGCTGGCCACCATGCTGTGGCAGAACACGGCCACCACCTGTCCACGATGGTTGGCGACGATGGCATCGAAGGTGTCACGTATCCGATCGCGGAAGGTGTCGTAGCCGTCAGAGAACATGAGCAGCGGGTTCTCAAGGTATTCCTGGATGACCTCGTGATCCTCATCCATATCTTCCATGGGCGTGTAGCTGGCCCGTTGGTGGTCGGATTCCTTCAGCCCATCGAGTCGTTCGGGGCTGATGTCGAGGCGTTCGGCCAGCGGGCGCCCGGTCTCGATGGCCCGGCGCATGGTGCTGGTGACGATGGCGTCGACGGTTTCGCCAGCTAGGAAGTCGGCTGTCGCCTCGGCCTGACGGAGGCCGAGTGTCGACAGCGGTGGGTCGGCTGGGCCGTCATCGCGGACCTCGGCCTCGGGGAGCGCATGGCGGATAATCAGCAGGTCCACGTCCCTGAAACTACGGGTCGGATCTGCTCCGACCGGCAGTGGGTCAGACGGTCCGCAGCGAGTCGGGCAGGGCCAAGAAACTTGTACTCGGCATAGCCCCAGATGGAACTGACGAAAAGGGGCAGACTCAGGGGCTAACTAGTGGACATCAGCAGTACGACAATCAGGCCAAAACTGAGGGTTACCTGCGTCTACGCAGTTCACCAAAATTAATCTGAGACCGTGACGATCTACCAGGCCTTCTCCATGATGTTAGTGGTCCTGATTCTTATGGTTGCTGCGTCTTGCGGTCGTGAGAAATACCCCAAGGACTATCAGGTGGTTTGGGAGACTTACTACTCCGCATGGGCTGATGACCAGGTGCGATCGAGGGTGTGACGGGGCTCTGCGCAACATAGAGGCTGCGATTGAAAGCGGTTGGTCGAAAGACTGTGCGATCCAGTGGCACAAGGACGACTTGAACGGAAAAAGGCCTGATCCCTGCAGGTGTGAGTAACCCCCACCTGCAGGGGCGGCGGGGCGGCATTGGAGCCCCTGGGTGTAGATCCGCGCAGGCGTCCTAACTTTGAGGGTCGACTTGTGTCTGGGGTAGGTAGAGTTGATGGTGAGAGGCGTGACTGCGCCCCAGCGAACGGTGTTTCAGCTCCCAATTTGGGAGTTATCCAACCGCTCAGGGGTAGGCGGAGCGCCTCTCTACACCGTTTTGGAGTGGGTCGACGTTGGAGCCCCCAGGTGTAGATACGTGCAGGCAGGAGACCTCTAGGCCCTGCACTCGACCTCATTTCGAAATAGCACCTGCGCGAGATGAACGGATCGCGAAGAGAAACCCCCAGAAGCCGCCACCGATGACACCACCAAGCATCTGCTGAAGGACATTGGCCCCTCCCATGCCGATTCCCAATAGCGGGATGGCGAGTGTGAGATAGGCGACGCCCGTCATCCTTGGAGCGAGGCGACGTCGGCGTAGCCCGATGGAAACGAGGAGCGCCGCAAGCAGGGGAAGCGGAACGAAGGTGGCTAAAGCCTCGGCTCCGCCAAATACTCCGTCCCTCGAGAAGAACTCCTCGGCCAAGGCAACGAACAAGCCTGTGAAGAGGCCAGTGAGCACCGCTGCCAAAAAGATCCATCGATTGATTCGCATCGACACCGACTCAGTCTGTCATCCCTCCCCTGAGGGGGGTGGTGGGCGTCTCTGACTCCCTAGGACAAGCGACTTAAGCAGAAGCCTCCGAACGGGGGGCTATGCGCCTCCCATAGGGGTCCGCACCTACGAGCGGGGAGCAGGGCTCACTCTGGTGGCTGTTTCTCCCACACAGAGATGTGCGACGGACTGGTCGAGGTGAACGGCTCTCGCGTCCAAGTTGCCCAGCGCTCCCTCAGCGTCATGCCGACGTGTCGGGCCATGAGGTCGAGTTCGGAGGGCCACACATACCTGTGAGGGGTCGACAAGACTTCGAGTCGGCCTTCGACCACCCGGTAGTGGTGCGAGACCAGGATCTGGTTCACGACGTCGTATTCGTCGAAGTCGAGCTGGGTTGGAGTTACTTGGATTGGAAGGACCTTTTCGCCCGGCTGCAGCCGGTGGAGTGCCGGGATGAAGTTCTCGATCACAAACCGGCCGCCTGTTTCTAGGTGCTCGGCGACGTTGGCGAAGCACTCGACCTGGGCGTCCTCAGTGGTGAGGTTCGTGATCGTGTTGAAAACGAGATAGGCCAAGGAGAAATCACCCT
>CAWVUB010000201.1:0-2525 GCA_963933065.1 uncultured Acidimicrobiaceae bacterium
GATGTCACGGTCAACCACCATGTTCACCGCATTGGCTCCTGCGGCAGCCAGCGTCCCACCCCCCACAGTGGCCACCATTAGCCAGACTGAAGGAACACCACGCTCCGCCACAAACATGGTCGGCACTGTGATGACAAGAAGGAGTTCAATGATTCGCGGCTTGGTTAGCGCCACATATCCCGACACCTTTTCTCGAGTCGAGAAATTGGTCCCCATAGGTGGAGAGAAGGATTCAGCGAACCGGGCGGGCACGGGGTCAGGCTAGGAGCCAGTCAGCCGGTGTAGGCCCTTCTGGATAGAGACGTGACTGAAAACGTCTCATCCCACCCAACCAGCGATCAACGTCATCGCCCTTGCGACGAACGTATTCGGCAACGCCCGGGTGGGGCAGTACATGGAACCGTTCATCAGCTAAGGCCTCAACAACAGTGTCCACCAACTCCGCTGCAGTGAGTACACCATCAACAGCCGCCGCTCCTGACGGGCCGTTGTCAGAGATGAGGTCGGCTGTCGGGCTGTTGGCGGCGATGTTGGTTGCCACGGCCTGTGGGCAAAGAACCGACACTCCAATCCCCCGGTCTCCGTAGGTCATACTGATCCACTCGGAGAGAGATACGGCTGCGTTCTTTGTAACCGAATAATGGAGCGAACCAATCTGGGTCAATAGTCCAGCGGCTGAAGCTGTGTTGAGTAAATAGCCACCTCCGCTAGCCACCATGTGGGGGATTGCGTGGCGGGCTGCATAGAGATGAGCCATAACGTGGACCCCGAACATGCGATGAAGTTCTGTATCAGGTGCCTCGAGGCCACCAACGGTCACATACCCAGCGTTGGACGCCACCAGATCGATGCGTCCGTGAGTTTCCACTGCGCCATCAACTAGGGCCTTCACGGCAGCTTCGTCGGCTACGTCGCAAGTGATCGCCTCACAGTGTGTACCACTGTCCGACACCCGTTTAGCGAGGGCACTCACTCCCGGTGAATCGAGGTCAGCGGCGACAAGAGTCCGTGCCCCCTCTAATGCAAAACGCTCAACCATCGCTTCACCGATGCCGCTCGCCGCTCCGGTCACCACCACCACCGCATCTTGAATCTGCATAAGTACGGATCCTAGGTACATGACCCGCTCGTAACCTGCAAGTGGTGACAGCACAAACCCCAACCAGCCGGGATGCCCGAAGGGTGATTTCCCCTGAGACCTATCGCCGCATCTGCGGGTTGGCGCTCATTTTGCTGACCGGGATCGTCGTAACCGGTGCGGCTGTCCGCCTTACCGGTTCCGGCCTCGGCTGCTCAGACTGGCCAACGTGTGAACAAGACCGTTTCGTACCTGAGGCGGAGTTCCACGGCTGGGTGGAATTCGGCAACCGGCTCATTACCGGCCTGGTGTCAGTCGCCGTAATAGCCGCAGTGCTGGGATCATTAGCCCGCCAACCCCGCCGCTCCGACCTGGTGCGGTGGTCGTGGGGGCTGGTAGCCGGCGTAATTGGCCAAGTGGTTCTAGGCGGAATTGTTGTTCTTAGTCACCTGAACCCTTGGCTAGTACTCGGACACTTCGCACTATCAATGGTGCTTGTCTGGAATGCCGTGGTACTTCACCATCGAGCCGGGAACTACACCCATTCGATGGTGGCAATGGTGCCTAAGGAAGTGCGATACCTCACCGCGCTCCTAACTGGACTAGCCATGGTGGTACTGGCCACTGGAACACTCGTTACCGGGACCGGCCCACATGCTGGTAGTCGTGACAACCCCATCGCGCGGTTGCCCTTCACTGTCCAAGTGGTTGCTCGGATCCATGGCACAACAGTGGTGGTTGTCCTCTTAGTTGTCGCCGCGCTCGTGGTTGCCGTAAGACGGAACTTCCCACCCGACCACGAGACCGGTCCTCCACTCCACCGAGCAGTTCGGTGGCTGGTTGCCATAGTGGCGACTCAAGCAGCAATCGGTTGGTCCCAATACTTCACCGGTGTCCCGGTTGTGCTGGTTGGGTTACACGTAGCTGGAGCTACGGCATTCTGGATAGTTGTCGTGAAACTCCGGCTATTGGCTACCTGCCCTTCGCATGGACTTGACCAATGAGTCCGGCACCCACCGAGGTCGACCAGCCAGATATCGACCAAAGACACGAACAGGAACAAGACACCGACACGACAACCAACCGACCCTGGATCGTGCTCGTGTGGAACGACCCCATCAACCTGATGTCTTACGTCTCCTTCGTATTTCAGAAGCTCTTCGGATATTCACGGGAAAAGTCTGACCGCCTAATGCTGGACGTCCACCAAAAAGGCCGGGCTGTCGTGTCGAGTGGTAACCGGGAGAAAGCCGAGATGGATGTTTTCCGCCTTCACGAACACGGCTTGTGGGCCACCCTCCAGCAAGATGACTAATGCCATGGACTGGGATCAATGTTCCTGAGGAGAAAGGGGCCACAAGCCCTGCGACGCGACGGTGACCGGACCACGGTCCTACTCGGCGAGGAAGAGCGGGCGCTGCTGGTAGACCTTGCTGAGCAGTTTCGA
>CAWVUB010000202.1:0-2516 GCA_963933065.1 uncultured Acidimicrobiaceae bacterium
TGTTCGCTGCTGGAGGCTCACCTGATTGACTTCGACGATGATCTTTATGGGGAGTCGTGCATGGTCTCTTTTGCGGATTTCCTTCGCAGCGAGCGTCGCTTTGACGGCGTTGAATCCCTTGTCGCCCAGCTGAAGAATGATGTAGAAGATGTTCGAAGGGTCCTGCAACTCTGACCATTAAGTATGGTCGGCCTCTAAAGTCAGACCAATCCCCATCTAAATGGACGGTTAGAGGGTAGGTGGACTATGGTCAGACCATCAGACCACGAGATTTTCTAAGTCAGCAATGATTACCCGGCTCAACCATGCCGTGCTCTATGTGCGCGACGCACAGGCACACCAGCGCTTTTATTCCGAAGTTCTGGGATTTTCTACCGTGGCTGCCGAATCGGCAGGTGGCTATGTATTCATGCGTGCGCCCGGTTCAGACAACCACCACGACGTCGCCTTCTTTACTGTGGGACAAGGTGCGTCGGATTCCATTGCCGGGAGAGGTTCGGTCGGTCTTTATCACATCGCTTGGGAGGTGGCGACCCTCGCTGAGCTGGACGAGATGCGGGGTCAGTTGGAGGTGAGTGATGCTCTCGTGGGGGCAAGCGACCACGGGACCAACCTGAGCATCTACGCCCGTGACCCTGACGGACTGGAGTTCGAGGTTATGTGGCTGGTGCCAAGCTCCGACTGGGGGGAGGCTGAGACAGAGGCAGTGATCCGACCTCTGGATCTTGGTGCGGCCATGGAACGATTCGGCCCGAACCGGGTGGGTGGTGGCTGATCCCATGAGTTCCGAAACCATGCCTGCTGAGCGCCCGCGCTTCGTGCGCGTCGAATACAAGACCGTCGCTGAGCAGGTTCGCGACCAGATTATGGATTCGATCCGGGCCGGCCACTTCCCGCCCGGGTCCCGGATGCCCGCCGAAAGGCAGCTCTGCGAGGAGTTCTCGGTAGCCCGGACGTCGGTCCGGGAGGCCATCCAGCAACTGGTCTCCTTAGGCGTAGTCGAACGGAAGAACAGCCGTCTCCACGTGGTTGAGTACCTTGGGGTCGTGTCGGCCCCCTCCGACGGCCTCGAGCGTGAGGTACGGGAATTGTTCGAGACGCGACGGGTCATCGAGATAGCAATGACCAGCCTTGCAGCCCGGAACGCCACAGACGACCAGCGAGTGGGGATCGGCCGCCTAGCCGACCAGTTCGAGCCGGAGATTGAACTGGGTGATTTCAGGAAGCTAGACCATATGTTCCATGCGGCAATTGCTGCAGCCTGTGGCAACCCGCTGCTCGCTGAACTCTACGGTCGTGTGCTCCGTGCGCTGTTTGAGTCACCGGCGTTCGCCTCACTCCTCTACACGGAGGTCAACCGAAACAGGGTGAATGAGATCATTGGCATCTCGTCTGAAGCCCACCGAAATATTGCTGAGGCGATCCGGTCAAATGATGAAGAATGTGCTGCCCGAGCGGCCGGTGACCATCTGGCCGAGGTGGAGCGCCGGATGCTCAGCCAGTTGATCTGAACCAGTTTGAGGAGATTCGTGACCACCGACCCCAGATACGTGTACTTCTTCGACGATGACATGTTCCAGGAGACCGACCGTGCCGGCTTCAGGCGGCGGGTCGTCAACGGCGAGAACTTGCAGCTCTGCTTTTGGAGGATCGCCAACGAGGCCACAGGATCGTTCATCCACCGCCACGATGATGTAGAACAACTGGGGATTGTGTTCCGCGGTTCCCTGGACTTCCGCATAGGAGTTGACGAGGACACCGTGGAAAGGACAGTTTTGGGGCCGGGCGATATCTACATCGCCGGTCACGGCATCTGGCACGGGGACAGCGTCTTTCATGGCGACGAGGAATACGGAGAATGCTGGATCCTCGACGTATTTGCGCCGCCGCGACTTGACCTTGAAGCGACGGGTTGAGCGGGATGGGCGACTGGCGTCTGGCCGTCGATATTGGCGGAACGTTTACTGACATCGTGCTGCTAGATGGAGTGAGTGGATCGGTGCAGGTGGAGAAAATCCTCACCACGCCTGCCGCTCCGCTCGACGCAGTCCGTAGTGGGATCATCGGCCTTCTGGCCAGAACGGGTGTCCGCCCGGAGGAGATCGTCGCTCCGATCGTCCATGCTACGACGCTAATCACCAACGCCCTGATCGAGGGAAAGACTGGTCGTGCCGCCCTGGTGACGACCACTGGTTTTGCTGACACCCTTCTAATCCGCGACGAGCACCGTTACGACATGTACGACCTCCAGATCGAGTTCCCGGACCCACCGGTCCCCAGGGACCTGACGTTCGAGGTTGACGAACGGACCACGGCACAAGGGATCGTGGTCCATTCACCATTGTCAGGCGACCTGGATGTCCTGGTGGCGCAACTACGGAACAGTGCCGTCGAAGCCGTGGCTGTTTGCTTCATCAACTCCTATGTCAACCCTGAGAACGAGCGAAGCGTGGCGGACCATCTACGTCAAGAGTTGGGGTTGCCGGTCTGTGTGTCGGCGGAGATCTCCCCCCAGA
>CAWVUB010000203.1:0-2510 GCA_963933065.1 uncultured Acidimicrobiaceae bacterium
GCCCAGTGCGGTACCTGCCGCCCGAACGGCCTTCGGTCGGTGGATTGTCTTGGCTAAGTCGGCGTAGGTACGAGTTGTCCCCGCAGGAATGGCGAGGCAGGCCTCCCAGATCGCTACCTGGAACGGAGTGGCTCCCCGGAGATCAAAACTCAGGGCACTCCTATCTCCGGTGTTGAACGAGTGTTCGATGTCATCAAACAGTTCATCGTTCATGGTTTCAATACGTGTTGCACCCCTGCCAGTTCGGTCATGGTGCTCCTCTCGGAATCTAGCGAAGGTAGTGGTGTTCGCGAAACTCGCTCCTGAGATGCCGCGGTCGTTGTAGGCGACCCAGAGGCCTCCCACTGGTCCAGCGATCTTCGCGATTTCATCAACGGGTGCCCCGTCAACCTTCGTCTCGATACCACTCATGCAGGTCCCCCTTCAAGGGTTGTAGATACTCCATGCATACTGTCGCGCAAAAAATTACGGCATGCATCGTGTCGCTGAACCTTTCTGGCGATCCTCTTCGCTGAAAGGTAGCTCGATGGACCGCAGCACCCCAGAACGAGGCTTAGTCAGTCTCTAGTCCCGACCTAACGATGACTAGTGGGCAAGGACTGTGGTGGGCGATGGCCTGGCTAACCGAGCCCAGCCGAAGTCCAGCAAATCCACCCCGCCCACGGTTGCCGACCACCAGCATGGTCGCCCCTTCTGCCGCAGTCATGAGAGTGTCGGCTGGCCGGCCCTTTTTCAGGGTGCGTCGAATCTCGATCTGGTCGCCATAGCCCGAAACTGCCAAGGCAGATTCGACAACTTCGTTCTGCATCTTCTCGACTTCGGTCGCTAGGTCGAATGAGTCCAGTGGTACATAGCCCAAGTCGGGAGCGGCGGGTACGTAAGTCGGAGAAAAACAAGTCACTACCTCGACGATGGCGTCTCGGTGGTGTGCCTCCTCGATAGCCCAGATGAGGGCCTCGCGTGCGTACCCCGAACCCTCAACCCCAACGACGATACGTCGGTTGGCTCTTTCACCCATTAGGAGTCCTCCGTCCGTTACCTACCTCAAGTGTAGGGCAACGCCGGGGGCGGGTCAGGAGAGAGCTTCTTCTACCTTTGCCATGGCCTTTTCCTCTGGAGTGTTGAGGGCAAACGCCAACTCGGATACGAGCACACTGAGGGCCTTGGTGTAGAGGGTCTTCTCGCCAGCTGACAGGCCCTTTGCTTGTTCACGCAGGGCGAGATTTCGGACAACTTCGGCAACCTGGTACACATCGCCGCTTTTGAGCTTCTCTTGGTGGTTCTTGAACCTTCGAGACCAGTTAGCCGGCTCTCGGATATCTCGCTTCTGCAGCACCTCAAAGAGGTCCTCAACGTCGTCTTTGTCGATCGGCCACCGCATGCCAACTTCTTCGGCCTTGTCGACCGGGACTGAAAGCGTCAACTCGCCATGGGCCATCTCGAGTACTAGGTACTCGGTGTTTTCGCCGAAGGCTTTCTTTTTCTGTTTTTTGACGATGACCGCCGCACCGTGGTGCGGATAGACGACCTTGTCGCCGGGCTTGAACATCGGGGGAGCCTCCGAGGCCATTAGGGGAAATGTCAGGATACCGCCGTTGGACGGACCCTGACTAGGAAAGGAATCAGGCGCCGAGGCGTTGGCGGGCCGCCCGGCTGCGCTCTATCAGATGCTCAGGTACACCGAACTGGTTGCCGGTCTCGCCACCATCAGCCTCTTCCACGTCTACTTCGGTGGAATCCTCAGGGGCTTCGGCGGCCCGACGCTCGGCTTCGGCACGGTCGATGCGGAAGGCATCCCAGTCGCTTGCCAAGCAGACATTCTGATGGTCCACGTGACCTATCCGAACACCGTTGTCGAAATCAATCCAGTACCGATACCAGGTCACGCCGTTAGACACCCGAACCTTGCCTGCCGTGCCCTCAGGAACACCAGGAAGATCGACGGTGGCAACGACCTTCTTGTGACGCTGGATGGGGAGCGATCGATCGATGGTCTTAGCCATGGGTATTCCGCAGTTCTCGGTCAGTTGGTCGCCGCAACGTTACCGGCCTAATGAACGGCCAGTGACGACAGCGTCGACAACCCTTGGCACGATATCTTCGATTGCTACCTCGACTTTGTCGGCAACGACCCGGTCGGTCAGCTCTAGCAGTCCGTTGTCTAAGCCGCGTGGGCCGATGGTGACCCTTAGGGGAATGCCTATGAGTTCGGAATCTGCGAACTTCACCCCTGGCCGATCATCGCGGTCGTCGAGGAGGACGTCGATACCAGCGGAGCGGAACTCCTCGTAGAGCCGTTCAGCAACGGCCATCGATTCGTCGTGGTCAACCTTCACTACGGTCAACACCACTTCGTAGGGGGCGATCGACATAGGCCACACGAGACCGTGATCGTCGTGGTGGGTCTCAGCTACGGTGGCCATAGCTCTTCCCACACCAATTCCGTAAGATCCCATAGTCGGCACGCGGTTGACACCATCGGCGTCGAGCACAGTGACCCCCATTGCATG
>CAWVUB010000204.1:0-2406 GCA_963933065.1 uncultured Acidimicrobiaceae bacterium
CATAGCCGTATCGGCATCCCGAAGCAGATCGGCTGGCGTCTCCACCCCGCGCGCTATAGCTATACCTACGCTGGCCGACATAACGGTGGTATCGGTGCCGAGCTCGACTGGCCGAGCCAAGGCAGTTCGGACCCGCTCAGCGGCAGCCAGAGCATCGGTAGCCCGGACCATGTCAGAAATGACCACAACGAACTCGTCCCCACCAAGACGGGCGACAAGGTCTCCAGGTCTAATGGTGCGTTCGAGGCGCCGAGCTGCCTCCCTAAGAAGTTCGTCGCCTACCCCGTGGCCGAGCGAGTCGTTGACGACCTTAAATCGGTCAAGATCCAAGAACAGAACTCCAACCATCCGGTCATGGCGAGCCGCCCGGTGTAGAGCATCTTGAAGACGATCCAGTAGAAGGGCTCGATTGGGGAGTCCGGTCAACTCATCGTGGTAGGCCCTCTCCTCGAGTTGTGCGGCTACCTCGACTCGTTCGGTCACGTCACGAGCGTTGACGACTACTCCTGCGACAGCTGGGTTTCCAAGCAAATTGGTGGCCACAATCTCCATGTGGCGCCACCCGCCCTGGCCATGCGCCACCCGGGCTTCGGCTGCAGGTGACATGCCGGGTTGGGCCACCACTTCAGAGGCCCGAGCACCTAACTCCTTTAGGTCGTCGGGATGCACCAGTTCGGTTACATCAACCCCCTCCAACTCGTGGGCCTCGCGCCCGAGGATGTGGGCTACAGCGGGGCTTGCATAGATGATGCGCGCATTGTCTCCAATCACGCACACCAGATCTGAGGCGTGTTCAACCAGGGCAGCCAATCGAATCTCTGATGCCTCGACACGTTCCTGGGCGGCGTGAAGGTCGGTGAGGTCACGGCCCATTACTGAAATGGCGTCGACTACTCCTTCCTCGTCACAGTGGGTAACTAGAACCGCCGAAATAGGCACCGTGCCGCTAGTACTTAAGAGGCGCAGTTCACCGCGCCATGTCCCTTCAGACCGCACAGTTGGAAGTGCGGTGGTGGCGTACTGGGCTTGGGACCAGCCGTCCAGAAGATCAAGGATACGAACTGGTTCAACCGGGAGAGTTGGTGTGGTGGTGCTATTGCGTTGCAGCGCATCGTTAGCCCAAACCACATACTCACCAGACGGGTCAAGTACAGCCACCGGATCAGGTGTGGCCTCCAACACGCGAGTTAACTCGTGGGCTCTTCGGGCCTCGTCCATCTCATCGGACACGTCCACGACGGTGATCAGGGCACCATTATTGGGCTTACCAGCGGCAGCGAGAGGGGTGATGGTTAGGTCCATCCATCGGGTAGTTTCGTCGCCTCCGAGAAATCGGAGTCGGCCTCGGAGTCCCTTGCTGTCATCCAGTGATCGAGTTAGGGCAGCCAGAAACTCGGTCCGCCCGTCGGGGTCTATGTCGGTGGTCCAGCCCTCGCCCAGGGAATGACTCATGGGCTGACCGGTGGTGACCTCCCAGCGGTCGTTAACTCGGACAGCGCGCCCATGGCTGTCAAGATGGGCTGCACCGGTTGGAGCGGAGTCAACCAGAATTTTCAGCAACTCACTGTTCAGGTGATCTGCTGGCTCGTCGGTCCCGTCGCTAAACGGATCGTTGGGAATAGGTATGTCGGTCACGTGCGGACGGGGGGACTCGAACCCCCACACCTTTCGGCGCCGGCACCTAAAGCCGGTGCGTCTACCAATTCCGCCACGTCCGCGTGGCCGAGCCTGAGAGGCCCGTCTTGTGGACCTGGATCATCAACCAGGATCAGAGGTCCAGATCAGTGCATTTCTCCTCGGCTTACGATCACCTTGTCGATTATCCCGTAGTCGCGTGCCTCGTCGGCGGTAAACCAGCGGTCGCGGTCGCTATCAGACTCGATGGTCTCGACCGATTGGCCGGTATGCCCGGCGATTCGTTCTTGCAGCATTTTCTTGGTGTAGGCCATTTGTTCAGCCTGAATGGCAATATCAGATGCTTGTCCGCGGACCCCACCAAGGGGCTGGTGCATCATGATCCGGGCATGCGGGAGCGCGTATCTCTTTCCCTGTGCGCCGGCACAGAGGAGGAACTGACCCATTGAGGCGCCAAGGCCCATGCAGATGGTTCCCACCTCAGGTCCCACGAATTGCATGGTGTCGTAGATGGCCATGCCTGCCGTAACTGAGCCGCCAGGGGAGTTGATGTACATCCAGATCGGCTTCTCAGGGTCTTGAGCCTCAAGGAAGAGCATCTGGGCGATGATGAAATTTGCCATGTCGTCATTTACGTCAGTCCCGAGAAAGACAATGCGGTCCTTCAGGAGACGGGTATAGACGTCAAAGCGGCCGTGTTCCAGGGCATCAGTGTCTGATGCCGTAGGGATAGGTGCGCGTCCTGGCGCAGTCATGGTCAAATCAGAATCA
>CAWVUB010000205.1:0-2404 GCA_963933065.1 uncultured Acidimicrobiaceae bacterium
ACTAGCGACGGTGAACGCATAATCTCGCCAACAAAAGGGAGCACAATACTTGCTGTCCACGTCAAGATCCCGGTGGCGGCGGCATCATCGCTATACATCGACTGAATGGATTCGAACTTCATCCTGTACTCGGCGGCGAGATCGACACTCATGACTCGGAGCGGGGACACATACCCGTCGCTGCGGTAACACTCCCGTGTCCACTCAAGATCACTTTCGCTCATGTCTTCCTCCAACACCGAAAGAAACCCCGTCCAACCCACGTGACGCCCCTAGACACCGAGCGAGGCCTAGGCCTTCTACACCTACGGGTATTTATGGGGCCCTAAGCATCTCACATTGCAGCAAGAACTGCTGCAGCAAGTGCTAAACACACGCCTGCTTTTTGGACAGATCTAAGCCGTTCACCAAGCAACATCCAAGCCAAAAGAACCGTAGAGGCCGGATAAAGCGATCCGAACACACCAGCAATAGCCACTGGTCCGCGCCGTAACGCCCAGAGAAGCAGTATCGAGGCCAGCATTTCCATAATCCCAGCAACAAGTGTCCCCGCCAAGTCCTTTCGGTTGAATCGAATGCCTCGATTAGCAACAAGATTTACCAACAACAGAAGTGGTATCGAAAGAGCTCGACTGGCCACCAAAGGCCACATCCCTGCGTTCGTTGAGGTGAACGCCAAGCTGACGAACAAGATTCCGAAGAAGCCACCACTTAGAACAGCTAACCAGATGGCCCTAGGTGGGGTGTTCCCCTCTCGAGGCCCCTCTGAACAAATAAGTACGATTGACACTATGGCGGCCACGATCCCAACGACCGGTACCAGTCCGAGCCTTTCGTCGAAAACTGATCCGTAGAGAGCAGCTATAGCGGCTCCGGTTGCAGCAGCTATAGGCGCGACTACGGACATTTTTCCTTTTGACATAGCAGAAAGAAAAAGAATGTAGGCAGTTGCTGCAGCTATGCCCGAGATGCCACCCCAGGCGAGATCGTAGAAACGAACCTCAGAGGCATCGAAGGCAACTAACGAAACACTCAGGATTGACAGCCCACAGAGTTGTCCGACGAGTGGGGTAGATAGCGGACCCGACCGGCGGGCTGCCACACCAAAGAGAAAATCGGCTGATCCGACGATCACTGACCCCAGTAGGGCAACAAGCGCAGTCACTCAGATCTGCTGTCAATCATTTAACCGTTACAAGGGTCGGAACTGCAGCCAAGAAATTACTCGCATCGGCAGAGCCTCTGGTCCCGTCGTATCGAACGGTTTCCACGACCCCGATAACGGTCTTTGGTAGACCAACCCCGTCCCAAACTGCATAGACGGTTTGGCCGTCTGGCATATCGAACCGAACCAGACTTTCTCCTACCCACGATGCGGAAGTGAAATCACCGACCATCTCCGCCAACAAGAGAAATGCTGCATCGGACTCTGGCCCGGGTCCACCTGTCGGATCGTGGGGGCCAACGTTGAAGATCCGAGCGGCACCGTCAGCGAATGCTGTGGCGAATCCTATGAGAGTTTTCTGTCCAAGTTCATCTCCTGTTGCGGTCTTCTGGCCTGGCTCAGGATGAGTCGAAACTAGAGCCTCTGTGATCCAGTACTCATTACCCGCATGACCTGTCTCGTCAAGAAACTTTCTGTATTCACTGGAGAAAAACGACTGATGTGAACCAATCGAATGAATATTGCCTATGTGGAAAAAGCCTGTGGCGGACTCGAGGACAGGGGTCCAGAAACTAGTGAATGAGCGCTGCATACCGGCTTGTCCACCGGTCAGCACCGTTGCCTCAGGATCAGCAGCAGTAATGGATTCAAATGCTAGGCGCAGCATTGAGAGGTAGTCAGCTGAGGTCCCTTGGAAGAAATAGCCATGGTCTTCCTCCTGCATTGCCGGTTCGTTAGCCACTTCCCAATGGCGAATGGGATATATGAGGCCCGGCATGTCGTTCACGCCATCCCCGTCGTAGCGCTCAACTACGGCGGTTAACCAATCAACGAACTGTGTTTCGTCGCACGGAGCGAAAAGTTTGTTCGGTAATCTGCGCAGTACCGGGTGGACCACCGGGTCGTTTGCATGGCAGATCTCCTGATCCCATGCGGCAAAGGGCCAGAGGGTGCCGAGAATCGCTAACCGCCGGCTCTGCCAGGCCTTGACATGCCAATCGGCTCGACCCCAGTCCCATCGGCCAGACCTACTTTGGATTTCCGACCAGAGGAACTCACCGGGGTGCGGGCGGATCCAACCACCAGCAACATTGAACTCCTGACCCAACACGCCGAAACGGCTCGATCCAACGTCGGCTGGCCACGGAAGTGGCACAACCGTTGTCGCCGGGACCGCAGTAGTCGTCGCCGGGACCGCAGTAGTCGTCGCCGGGACCGCAGTAGTCGTCGCCGGGACCG
>CAWVUB010000206.1:0-2340 GCA_963933065.1 uncultured Acidimicrobiaceae bacterium
ACCGAGACTGGAGAAGCGTTCAGGCCTGTATCCATAACGACAGGCGCGCGCTGACGTCTTGAGATTTTTAAACATCGACACCCTTTAACAAAGCGTTGGTAAACGCCTTCGGAACAGGGCGCAGTGAAGTGTATGAACCAGATCTGATTGGCCCTCTGTCGCGTAGGTCACACTTCCGGGTCAAGAGAGTGCAGCACCGACTTGCTCGTGGAGGCGATGACGGGGCCCGGTCTTTGGCGTTCAGTTCAAGCCGGGCATGCCCTCTTCTAGTCGGCCAAGTTCTTAATAGTAAGCGGCGGCCTAGGTGTCTTCGGTGTTGACGGTAGAGCGCCTTACACGCACCTCTGGTTTGGGTTGTATGACTCTAGGACCCTTTGATGTTCCTAGGTCAGGAACGCTTTGGCGGTTGTGGAATCTTGTCCGTCATGGGTGCATGGAAGCGTTCGCTGTGGTGACCTATCAAACAGAGAACAAGCCGTTAATTCCTTTTCTGGTGCTCCACCAGCTTGGTTATCTTGGGGTGCTGAGCCAGTTTCGAACTGGGTGGTCACACTTGCATCGACATGCGGGCATGATTGTCGGGTGGAGGATCGTTACGACGCCGTGGATATTGAGGTGAGACGGAGCGAGGGGCTCACCATGACGTTCGCTGACGGGCACGTGGCGGAGTTCGATCTGATGCGCCTTCGCCTGTTCTGCCCGTGCGCGACATGTCGCACATTACGAGAGCGGGGCGAGGACGCCTGGCCCCGTGATGGCAGCCCGGTTCGTCTACAAATCACGGATGCCGAGTTGCATGGTGCTTGGGGCCTGAACATCACTTGGAACGACGGGCACAGCACAGGCATCTACCCGTTTGAACAGTTGCGACGCTGGTCCACTCCGTAACGCATGGTGGGGCAGGATATCTGAGGGGGTATGTCCGGAACCGGCTTCCCTCCTGCTCGGGCAAGTGGAGGAGGCGCTGACAAGAAGAACCAGTCAGTGTCTCACCTGTAGTTAATGTCGTCGTCCATGAGCATCATCCCCCAAAGTCACACCGACCTGTTCGACCTGCCTGCCGTCTGGCACGTGGCCACGATCGGTCCTAATGGAGAACCCCACGTCTCTCCGGTGTGGGCGGACTACGACGGTAGTCACATCCGTTTCCCACACGCTGAAGGTCGTCAGAAGTGGCGCAATCTCGACGTTGACGACCGGATTTCCCTTTCGGCCACCGACCCGAAGGACAATGGACGTTACCTCGAGGTCCGCGGCCGAGTCGTGTTCTGGGAGAGCGACGCCGACCTCCGGTTTCTCGATGGGCAGGCTCGGAAGTACAGCGGAGTAGATCAGTACCCACGTGAGCGCATTCCACTGGGTCAGGTCCGGGTGGTAGCAGTAATCGAGCCGTTGCACTGTACGACCATGGGTTGAGTTGGCATTGTTGGATTACCATCAGGTGAGATATGGATCCTGCCCGTATGGGTGTGTCTGCAGGGACAGCGTCGTTGTGTGAAAATCTAAAATAAAGTTTCTGGACGAAACCATGAGAGCCACTGAGGAGATACTCGAGGACACCTTTGAAATCGCCGCTTCCTAGGCTTGGTACGGCCCTCTCACTTTCTTGTTTTTTGACGCCCAATGCCCTTACATCTGGCGTTGTCATCGGTGACATGAGAGGCTGCTGACATGTTGGAGAAGTTGCCTTCCGAGCAGTACCCGTGGCCAATTATCGGAAGGTTTGGTGTTGCCCGATGTGCGCTGTTGAGCATCGATTTCCAGGTTGAGTACTGCGCGTCAGACGGTTACTTCGCGAGTCTTGGCATCGATACGGCCCACATTCGATCTGTGCTCGGTGGGGTAGCAGAGGTTCTTGAGGCGGCCAGAACGGCTGGAATGCTTGTGGTGCATACTCGTGAGGGGTTCAGGCCTGACCTATCGGATTGCCCACCAACGAAGGTGGCTAGAGCGATTGAACGTGGGCATCCGATGGGGCGAGATGGTCGTTACGGGCGTCTTCTCGTCAGGGACGAACCTGGGTGGCAGATAGTGGACTCGGTTGCCCCCAAACCTGGAGAATGGGTGATTGATAAGCCTGGTCAGGGTGCGTTCTATTCCACTGATCTTGATTTACGGCTGCGCAATCGAGGAGTGGATCTCCTAGTGATCATGGGGACAACTGCAGACTGCTGTGTCAGCTCAACGGTTCGTGAGGCCAACGACCGGGGATACGACTGTCTCGTGCTCACCGATTGCATCGCTGACGTTTCCGAGTCTCGGACTACTTCAACCCTTGAATCGTTTCGAATTAATCCACTGGGAACAACTACGGAGCGATCGGTCTTTCTCTCTGCGCTT
>CAWVUB010000207.1:0-2318 GCA_963933065.1 uncultured Acidimicrobiaceae bacterium
TAGGCCACACGAGACCGTGATCGTCGTGGTGGGTCTCAGCTACGGTGGCCAAAGCTCTTCCCACACCAATTCCGTAAGATCCCATAGTCGGCACGCGGTTGACGCCATCGGCGTCGAGCACAGTGACCCCCATTGCATGGGCGTATTTCTGTCCCAACTTGAAGATATGTCCAGCCTCAATGCAACGGACGACTCTCAAGGTGCCGCTGCACGAAGCACACTCTTCGCCGGCGACGATGCCCCGGACGTCCACCCAGTGGTCTACGAGGATGTCGCGATCGACGTCGACGCCTTGGAAATGCTGGTCATCTACATTGGCTCCAGTGGTCATGCCGGATCGACCACGCAGCGCCTCGTCGGCGTAGACAGGCAGGTCGCTCACGCCGACTGCCCCGAGACTGCCCGGTGAGGCGCCTAGGGCCTCTCGAATTTCGTCAGTTTCAGCTGGTAGCACTTCGACGGCACCGGTGGCGTCAGTGAATTTCTGTTCTAGGAACGAATGATCACCTCGGAGCAGGATCAGAGTGAGTTGTCCGTCAATGCGGTATACCAGCGTCTTTATCTGGTGTACCGGTGGATGGCCGTGATCAGTAAGCGCCGAGATGGTGCGCACACCGGGCGTAGGGAAAGATTGTGGGGCATCACTTGAGGGTCGGTTCTCTACGGGCTTGAGCGCAGCGGTGGCTCGTTCGACGTTGGCGGCGTACCCACAACTTCCACAGACTGCTACGTCATCTTCGCCAGCGTTGGACTCCACCATGAACTCGATGGAGGCACTCCCGCCCATAGCTCCAGAAGAGGCCTCGACTGGGCGGGCATCCAGATCAAGTCGTCGAAAGATGCGCTGGTACGCATTGTGGTGGAGATCAAAAGACCGATCTAGGCCCCCGTCATCAAGGTCGAAGGAGTAAGAGTCTTTCATGGCAAATTCACGCACTCTGAGCAATCCCGACTTGGGACGTGGCTCGTCTCGGAACTTCCACTGAATCTGATACCAGAGTTGGGGCAGTTCCCGGTACGAGTTGAGTTCTTGAGAGAGGGTGGCAAATACCTCCTCATGGGTCATGCCGAGGGCCAGATCTGCTCCCTTTCGGTCGGTGAGGCGAAACATCTCATCGCCCATCGAATCCCAGCGGCCTGAGGCCTGCCATATCGAGGCGGGGTGCATGGCCGGGAGTAGAAACTCCTGACCACCAATGTTGTCCATCTCCTCGCGGATAATTTCGGCAACTTTTTGATGCACTCGCCACCCCAACGGCAGCATCGAGTAATGACCAGACTGTAATTGGCGAATGAAACCACCTCGCACGAGCAGGCGATGGCTCACCGCCTCAGCCTCAGCTGGAGCGTCGCGCAGGGTAGGAATAAAAAGGGACGACCAGCGCAACGGCCGGCTCCTTTCCGGCCATCCGGCCGATTGGGTAAGCCTCATCTTACCGACGCGGATCAGGGGCGACGGTGGTCTCTGCTGTCTAGTTGGGCCGGGTGGTTCTCCCTGCCTCGACTCGTGTCAGAATCTAAGGATGACTGACACCGTTAACCCCGTGCCGGCGACCGGTACCACTGACGAGGTCCGGGCCGAACTTGATGCATGGATTGCCGATAATTGGGATCCGGACATCACCGTCGCTGAGTGGTGGGCTCGATTGGCTGCAGGTCGGTGGGTCTCTCCGTCGATGCCGCCAGAGGCTGGTGGTCGAGGCTACGGCCGTGACCTTGCAGCGGTGGTGTCAACGGGGCTGGCTGAAGCAAACGTGGTCGGCCCACCGAATGGCCTGGGTTTGATGTTGGCCGCTCCCACCATCGGTGTGCACGGCACTCCCGAGCAGATAGATCGGTTTGTGCCAGAGATCTTCGACGGCACTGTGGCGTGGTGTCAACTCTTCTCCGAGCCGGGTGCCGGGTCGGATCTGGCTGGCTTGCAGTGCAAGGCGGTCCGCGACGGTGACGAGTGGATCATCACCGGCCAGAAAGTTTGGACGTCGGGTGGCCACGTGGCTCAGAAGGGCATGCTTATCGCCCGGACCGATCTTGAGGCCCCCAAACATCAGGGCATCACCTACTTTGCCATCGATATGGAGCAACCCGGAATCGAGGTCCGCCCGCTGAGGGAGATGACCGGCCAAGCCCTCTTCAACGAGGTTTTTCTCGATGAGGCTCGAGTTCCCCATGACGCTGTCATTGGTGGTCTTGGTGCCGGCTGGGCGGTAGCCAACACCACTTTGGCCTTCGAACGGGCCAGTCTGGGTGGAGGTGGGAAACACCCGATATCCGTGGCCCCTGGCTCTAAGGCCAAGCGGTTAGGGGACAGAGTCGGC
>CAWVUB010000208.1:0-2306 GCA_963933065.1 uncultured Acidimicrobiaceae bacterium
GCCATCTTCGGGTTAGAACGATCCGGTCGTCCAGTTCAGAGGTCGGCCGTACGGTGGACCGGCGGCCAACCCATCGTGACTTAGATACAGGTCACGCAAACCAATCAAGCCAACTTGCGTCCACCAGTTGGCTGCGCCTAGACGCTGCCGACCGGCCTCCTGAGCCATGGATCACTGGCCCAAACCTCGAGCAGTTAGCCCTAGAGCGTCTCCGGGCGGGGGACCAACCTGGACTGACAGAAGTACTTAGACAGTGGAGTGACCTCATTGGCTTACTGGCTGTGAAGCAAGAAGTTGCGAAATCTGAGGTCCATCCGTTTTTACCAGCCGGTCGACGACAAGTTCTGCCAGGCGACCACCTTGACTTTGGCTTAGACAATCTTGCAGGGGCTGGAGGCCTTAGTGCACCCGTATTCATCGACGACGAGTGGGTCGCCGTTACCGGTGTGGACCTAGAACTGGCGGCTATCCGAGCATGCTGGAAGTTGGCTTCGGTGGCCATCGAGTCTGGAACTCGTCACCGGTGGCCACTCGAAACCACCGTCGACGACTTAACTATCGAGTTCCTCAACCTCCTCCCTTCGATCGGTGGAGAACAAGTCGTTGGGCCAGACCCACTGACTCGCTTCTACTCCGCTGAGGCCCAATTGCGGGTGATAGCCCTCGCCGGTACAGCGGCTGACCACGTCGCGCAGATCCGGGCCGCCGGCCGCCGGAGTCTGGCTAACCGGGCTAGTGGCACTGGCCCATCAACTGGCCTCCGTGGTTGGTTGTCCGCCGCCCGACGCCGTCGAATTATTGGCCCAGTGCTGACTGTCGTAGCCCGTTTTGTCCGCCGTATGGGCTGACCTTCAACTGCGTTATCGAATAGGAACCTCTGCGGAGAGAAGGGTCCAGAAATAACAGGTTTGATCTGATCCAGCAGATCGGTAGCCCATATCAACTAGCACGCCCACCACCTCAGTCCCATCACTTAGCGTCATCGAAGCGAGACATATGGCGTCTGGGCGTAGCACTCCCAGCGCTTCCGAAACGGCATCAGCGCCCCATTCTGCATAGCCGTTGGCCAGAGCGTGAGTCAACACCCGCCGATGAACAGCCCCGAAGGAGTCGTTAACGTGGCGACCCCGCAGGTACGCCCTCCGGGGATTAGTGGCCTTAACCTCTGAGGTCAGAACAGACACGGCAAAGTCAATGTCTGCCGGCCCGGCTACTCGACCACCTTTTGGGGCTAGTTCGATGAGCCGTCGGGCTGAGGAGGCCTCAGGCCGTGGCAGGTCGATCGTCGGTGGCCAAACTAGTTCTGCACCGCGGTTGGCACTACTGGTGATAGGCGTGCCGGTGACCAGCACCACTGCCAGAACCACAATCGGAACGACCACTGGGGCCGCCCCAAAGCCCGAACGGCGTGCTGTCAAAACCAACCCAACCATGGCCGGCAACGGGAGTACCCACAACATCCGCCACGCAATAGCGTCAGCTTCTCCAATCTCGTTCAAAACGTCGAACACCCCAGGGGCCCCAAACACTCCAAAGGCCACCAAGGGTGCCGCTAGCAGAACAAGACGAGCATTGCGCTGGCGTGCAACTGTCCAAGCAAGAAGAGCGGCGGCCAACCCTACAAATGCTGTTGGTCCCCTCCCAAACACCATGCGCACAATGGCTATTGGTTCAGTTCCACTATCCAACCACTGAAGCGGGTCGAGCGCCGCTCGTAGTCTTATACCCACTATCACAGCAGTTGACGATGTCTGATCAATGAGGCGTTGTGGATCAGCAACGAGTGCCCAAAGTCCAACGAGTAGTGCTGGAGCACTCACCCCTATTGCCCAGCCGATTCGAGACCTCTGCTGGCGACCGAACAGCACTCCCCCCGGCGAAGCCGACACGACGCCCGCAACTGACGCGGCCACCACAACTGTTGGGGCCACCAATACGGCGGTTGATGACAGACCTAGTCCGGCCAACACCCCAAGTGAGGCCGCTCGGAGATGACGGCGGCATCCCGTGCTTCCCCAAGCGTTGGAGTGATGCCATAGGGATGGAACCACCACCACAAGAAAGATGACCTTGCCTTGCCACGATCGTCCAGCAGAGAAGTTGCCGAAGGAGCCGTGCTCCACTCCGTCCAACACAAGGAATGCTGTGCCCACCCAGGTGGCCAGTGCCGGTGCTCGAGCACCTAGTCCACGCAGGAGACGCCACGTTGCCAATACCGATAGCGCTGCGACCAGCGGACCTAAGCCCAGATAAGAAAGTGAAGCAGCACCTACCGACAGGACGGCAGCAACTGCCCCGACGAGGGC
>CAWVUB010000209.1:0-2301 GCA_963933065.1 uncultured Acidimicrobiaceae bacterium
ATTGTCGGAACAGTCGTTCTTCTACCTTTGGCCGCCGTAGAAGCTGGGAGTGCACTGTTTCCAATTCCAACAGGGTCACAATTTGGTTGGATAGCTTTGATAGTGGCTGTTCCCGGCACGGGCCATTTCTTGATGAACTGGGCTCATCTACATATCAGCCTTACAATTAGTGGTCTTTTGACTCTAGGTGTTCCTGTGTTATCGGCTATTGGCGCCTGGTTGATTCTTGATCAGAGTCTGAACGCCTTCCAGCTCATTGGCATGGCGATTGTCCTTGTTTCCCTAGTGGTGATAGTCCTCCAGCAACCGGACCAACGGGAAAGGGTAGGCGGCACCCCTGAGTCACCTACATCTAGCGACAACACAATCACCGGCCGCGGGCTGGTGGGTAGGTAGAGCCAGTAGGACTCGATCCGTTCAGAATTAGCAGAAAGTTCCCTCTATAGGGGTCACGAGCCGAGGTTTTGTCCTTTGTGTCGCTCTCGACGAGCGTCGGTCAAATAGTTTTGAGCAGACTGCCGACTTTCGTGTAACTGGCGCCGCGTGAACGATCGTCGTTGAAGATGAGTGCCTTCTGCCTCGCTTGCCCATAACCAGAGTCGGCCGAACTCCATGAGGGAGGCAACGAGGCTTCCTACCAAGATGAGCCAGAGCATCGCTGCTAGGAGAGCCGGCAGTAAGAGCCCGAGGCCCATGGCGAGAGTTCTTTCCATTCTCCCCATTAGTCCCCTAACCGGTTTGCTGCCGAGTACTTCAGCTCGACCATGGACGAACGACCTAAGCGAAGTTGCGGCGAGAACGCCCATCGGGAGTAAAGCGGAGACCTCGGATAGATGACCGTGCGAATACCACGCAATACCAACCATGACTACCAGGTCGAAACCGTGGTCGACTATTGCGTTGAGGAACAATTGTCGAGCCGACAAAATAACCCCCCCCTCCGCCCACCGCATCGGTGATTTGAAGAGGTCTGCAATTTGGTACATGGCGACAAGCGCCAGGCCGATAAGTAGGTAACCCAGCCCTATGGCGAGAGCGGCGCCAAGACTGAAGGCGAGTTTCGACAGGGCCAGCCCAGGAACAGTTAGGCCCGCTCGGTGGAGTCGCCTTGCCATCGGGAACAAGTGGAGGCACAAAGCGGCGAAGCGGAGATCAATTACCTTAAACATGTCGCTCTATTTGCTCTGCATAAGCGTTGAGGTCTCAATGGCTGGTGACGCCCGCAAATGTCGGATCAAAATCTGGATCCCAAACGGTTGCCGCGTCAGCAGAGGCTTCAGTGAAGTCGGCGCCGTATACCCGAACGCCGGTGAGGTCTGCGCCGGCGAGATCTACTCGATAGAGGTTGGCTTTGTGGAGGTTCGCTCCCCTGAGTATCGCTCTAGTGAGATTTGATCCATGGAGATTTGCAGAATCTAAATCCGCTTCGGAGAGGATTGCGTCATGAAGATCAGCCAGATGTAGATTCGCTGCGGTGAGATTTGCACCAAATAGATTGGCGCCGATGAGATCGCTCCCTGCCAGATGCCCCCGTGTCAGGTTGACTCCTCGAAGGTTTGCTCCACCCAAGAATGCTCTGCTGAGCACTGCCTCACTCAGGTCAGTGGCGACAGCGGTGACCCCCTTCAGGTAGGCCCGTTCGAGGTCCGCTGCGATGAGATTTGCACCAGATAGGTCGGCACCATTCATCTCTGCCATGTGAAAATTCGCACCTGCTAGGTCCGCCCCACACAGAGTGGCTTTGTGAAGGTCGACCCGATCGAGGTTTGCTTCTGGGAGACGAGCTCCTCGCAGGTCGGCTCTATCGAGGTTCGCTCCGGCGAGTTGGGCTGCAGTGAGGTCGGCTCCGCGAAGGTCGGCCTCGGTGAGGTCGGCTCTAATCAGGATTGCCCCACTCAGCGATGCTTCTCGGAGATTGGTTTTACGCAGATCAGCACCGGATAGGTCTACTTTCGGTGCGAGTTCATACCCATTTACTCTCATTAAGTACCACCTTAGAGACCGTTGGGACACAGACCTCAACCCCCCCGGGGTGACTCTGAGCGTACTAAAGGTCCGACAATGAATCAGTGTCTTCCGCTGCCCGAAAGAATGGTACTTAACTCGTGGTCGCTGAGGACGTCTTACAGGAAGTCGGAAGCGGACGGCCTCGTTAAGGTCGGCTTTTCATTGTCGTTCTATGGAAAGCAGTCGCGTCCCGAGGTTGTTGACGAGTTTTGATCTTGGGGAACGCTCGTTGCCTTCCGACAGGGGTTTGAAAGGTTCCACAATCGTCGAGTGGGATTGTCGGAATTAGAAGGC
>CAWVUB010000210.1:0-2279 GCA_963933065.1 uncultured Acidimicrobiaceae bacterium
CTACCGGCCTGTCATCCAACTGGAGAGTCCGCACCCCCACGGCCCAGGGCCCTCTCTCCAAGAATCGTTCAAGCTCGCGAGACACCGGCCTACTGGTCGTAGTCGTTACCGCAGGTGTCGTCGCGACGGGCACAGTCGTTGCAGGCGACAAGGTGGGTGTAGCTATCGGGGTTGCGGTCGTGGTCGCTTGAGGAGTGGTAGTGGGAGGCGCAGGGCTCGTCGGTACAGCGACGACTGTTGTCGGTGTCTGACTCGTAGCCGACACGATTGTTACAGTGGCAGCCGCTGTAGTAGTGGTTTCGGTACTACTGCTGCATGCCGAGGCCACGAGCAGCACAGCGAACACGCCGGTCAGGACCTTGCTCACGATCAGAGTCTGCCACCACTCCTCTGAGGGAGGTGGGGCGACTATCGGAGCCCCCAAGTGCAGATACGCATGGCCGTGCTTGGGTTACCCTTTGGGGCGTTGTTAGTTCCCCGGAGGCCGATAACTCTGGCCTTCAACGGCGTCCCATTCCTCGGCGGTCATCAGAACGTCGGCCTCAGTCTCGATGACGGCACCTGAAGGCCCCACCATCTTCTTGATTGCGGCAAGGAGCTTGGCGTCGGCGTTGTTGAGGATCATCGTGAAGTCGTAGTTAGAGCCTGGAAGCATGTAGTAGCACTCGACTTCGGCACCCAGGGATTCGAACATCGCGTGCATGTGGGTCTCCCGAGAGACAGCACCTTCAGCGATGACTCCCTCCCATCCTCCTGGGCTGTACTTCCCGCAAATCTGGATTCGGGCCATCTTTGTCCACCTTTATTGAGGTCGTCTAGTGCAGGGCATCTTGCCGCTTGGACCACATTCCTTGAGTCTTTCTGACTTCCCCCGGGGAGTGGTGGGCGTCTCTGACGCCCTCGGTATAGAGAGGCACTGGTCCGTGAGAGCACAGTTTGGCGACCAGATTGGGTACCGGTTGCTTTCAGACAACCAGTCTGATCTGAAAGCCACCAAGTTTTGGGATGAAAAATCAGAAAGACCGCCCTGAGGCGGCTGAAATCACGTCAACAAAACCTATTTTACCACACCTATTTTTTCGATGTCGGATCATGGGTGGGATTTCTGCAGATTTCTTTGGGACCCTCGCACCGCAGAGGAGGGTGGTGGACGAGGAGCGCTCCCTAGGGCTGGAAACCCTTGAACAAGTCAAGCATCTTTGCAGCTCCTTCAACGGTTTGACTAAGACCATCGAACATAGAACCGCCAGTGACCGCGACAAGGTTGAAACTGGCACCGTCAACACCAAGATCAAGTAGTGATATGAGTTGGTCAACACACTGCTCGGGTGTTCCAACGATCGCGAACTGTCTAGCAAGTTCGGAATCAACTAGTTCGATCAACTCGGGTGGGTCATACCGGTCCGCATCGAAGTACCAGCCTGTTGCCCTCGACAATGCTTCTTGTATGGCCTGTCGGCGAGACGTGCCGATCACAGGGCCATGGTCACCGAGAACTGACAGGTAGTGGGCTACATATCTCTTGACGCTACGAACGGCTAGGTCTGCGTCAGACGAGATGCAAAGCGTGACGCGTGGCAGGATCTGGATGTCCTCAAGGCTTCGACCAGCCCGGACTGCTCCCTTCGTGAGCCAGTCCCGGTATTGGCCTAAAATCTCGGGCGTAAGGTATCTGGCCCCGATTAGGGCCACGTCGGCTAGTTCACCAGCGAGGCTCATGACCCCTGGGCTTCGGGTTCCAATCGCCACCGGAACAGGCACTTCAAGATTCCGAAGTAGTCGACTCCTCTCTATGGAGATCGTCTCACCCCGGATGGTGGTTTCTTCGCCGCTAAGCAATTGTTGGAAGGCCATAACTGTTTCGCGAAGCGTCTGAACAGGTCTGTTGTAATCAAACCCAAGTTCTTCTAGGCCCGCCCCAACACCGATGCCCATGAAGGCCCTGCCGTTGGATACCTCTTGCAGAGTCGCTATGGCACTGGCGTGGACTGCGACATGACGGGTGTATGGATTCGTCACCATGGGTCCAATTTGAATCTTGTTGGTCCTGTCTGCAATGAGCGTTTGGATCTGATACGTGTCCGGCCAGAGTGCGACGCACGAAACCCCTAGCCGATGAAAGCCTGCCGCCTCTACCTGAACACCGAGATCCACGGCGTCCAGCGGACTCATTCCTGGTGTGATCTCTGCTTCGAATACCGGTTCCATGGCGTGTCGACTACCGATCGGTTGATTTATTTACGGTTGCGGTGGTCGTTGTCTCCGAATATCTATCTGCG
>CAWVUB010000211.1:0-2273 GCA_963933065.1 uncultured Acidimicrobiaceae bacterium
CTCCCCATAATGTCGAGTTCCACAAGCAACCCATAACACTTCCGCAGCATCTTCAACTGGTGATCGTGTCCACTACCGCAGGGGCCCGTCCCGGTGCTATCGAAAGTGTGAGCAAATACAGTTCAGTCAGTTCATGGGTTCTAGAGAAGGTGCTGGCACAAAGCCACAGTGGCCTAGATCGGATTACAGCAGCCGTCGGCAAGGCGACACCTGCCTGGGTTAATACATGCTTCCGGACAATTCCATGGTTTCAGAAAATCCGAAGAGAAGTCGGAAGTGGCCCACTTCTTGTCGAAATCAATGGCTCCTCTTGGGGGCTGGGATGTAACGCCATCCACTTCGTGGATCTCTTCGCCTGGTGGACCGGAGAGAGCCTCCTCGCCGTCAATGGTGCCGAACTCGATCGCCACTGGCTGAAAGCGAAACGCGCGGGACACTACGAGATATCTGGAGAACTCCAAGCAAACTTCTCCTCTGGCACCACAGTCATTCTCCGTTCAACCCCCCCACCAGGGTCTGATACTCCGGCTGGCACGGGCATGATCGATTGTATGTCTATTGAAACCACAGGCAATCTGTGGACTATCCAACAACCCTTCTCAGAGATCTCGGGACTGGCTGTTAGCAAATTCGGGGCTCAAATTGACGGGCGAATTGAGTATCAGAGCGAGCGGACCGGGCCACTCGTCGATTCGGTCCTCAGTACCGGCAAGTGTGAGTTGCCTGACCTTGCCACCTCCACCGAACAGCACCGACTACTCCTAACAGGTCTCCTTGAGGTCCGACCGGATCTGGAGGGCGTCGCACACGATCAGGTGCCGATCACATGATAGGTAGCGAACTATGGCTCGTTGGTTCTGGCCCTATGGCCTTGGCATACGCTGCGGTTCTGGACGACATCGGTCAAGCCTTTGAGGTGATCGGCCGGGGAGCAACCTCAGCAGCAGCATTCGAACATGCCTCTGGCCATGAAGTGCGAACTGGCGGTATCGGTCAAGCCTTAAAAGAAAGCCCTGCACCCAATGCCGCTATCGTCGCAGTGACCTTGGACCAGTTGGCCGAAACTGCATGTTCTTTGCTGAATGCAGGAATTTCTCGCATCCTCCTCGAAAAGCCAGGTGGCCTCGGGGCCAGACAAGTCAGTTCTGTGCAAAAAGCTGCCAGAGATGCTTCCGTTATCGTTGCCTATAACCGCCGCCAGTACGCATCAGTCAGGGCCGCCCGTCAGGCTATTGAAGAGGATGGGGGGGTCACAAGTTTCACTTTTGAAGTAACAGAGTGGCCCCACGCCACTGAACCAGTTCAATTCAGCGAGGTGATCCGCCAACGCTGGTTCCTGGCTCAATCGTCCCACGTAGTCGACTTGGCTTTCCATCTCGGTGGCCGACCCACTGACTGGCAAACCTGGACCGGCGGTTCACTTCCTTGGCACCCGCAATCAGCACGCTTCGCCGGTGCCGGAATAACCGAGCACGGTGCCACATTCAGTTACCACGGGGATTGGGAGGGACCAGGGCGCTGGGGCCTTGAAGTCCTTACCCGAAAGCGCCGTTTGGTGCTGCAGCCACTGGAGGAACTGAGAACTATGTCTATCGGTTCGCTGGAAATGACGACCGTTCCTCTCGGCGACGACCTTGATGTGCGATTTAAGCCAGGAATCCACCGACAGACTGCCAACTTTCTCAAAGGTGCCGACGACGTATCTTGTCTTCTCGCAGACCATGAGAGGAACCTCGCTGACTACAAGTCGATGGCGGGGTACCCGTGAGTGACATCATCGCTCTGATCCCAGCACGGGCAGGTTCTAAAGGTGTTCCCGACAAGAACATTCGTCTGCTTGGAAATAGACCCCTAATAGCATGGTCCATCGCTGCTGCTCTACAAACGTCAGCCATCGACAGGGTAATCGTCTCGACCGACTCCGATTACTACGGTCAAATCGCCAAAGAACATGGTGCCGAAGTTCCATTTCTTCGGCCGAGCACAATCGCGAAAGATCAGTCTCGTGACATCGAGTTCATATTGCACGCCCTCGACTGGCTTGCTGATCAAAACGCGGAACCAGACCTCGTAGTCCATCTACGGCCGACCACGCCCTTCCGATCACCAATTGCCCTAGACGCCGCTATCCAAATGATGAGCGCTGATACATCATCGGCAAGACCTTGCCCCACCGCTGTCCGATCAGTCCATCAAATGTCGACAACCGCTCACAAGTCCATGGAAATCGATGGTGGGATCCTTCGTCAGATCGGAGCCGAGACTACCGCCCT
>CAWVUB010000212.1:0-2262 GCA_963933065.1 uncultured Acidimicrobiaceae bacterium
CACCCAAGATGAAGATAAGCGGAGAGGTGCGAGGTCAGCTTGAGAGCAGGAGTATCTCGGCCGTTTTCGTAACCGTCAACTAGTCCGTCCAACCAAGCGAACAGTCGACGACGGCCGGCTGTTTCACCACCGACAATCCCCGATTCGTTGATTGGCGAGGGTAGGTCATCGAGGAGGTTGTGACCGCTCCGAAGATCAGGACCTGTCAGCTGCTTTGGTACTGGCTCGATCAGACGCCAGTCAGCAGCGCTCCATCGACGGTAGTAGGGAGTAAAGACCTTGTACTCACCACCTCCGGTTGGTTCGACGGCAGCAGGGGGGACCACAGCGACACCGGGGTGTCGACAAACCTTCACTTCGGTATCGATTGCCATTGTCTCGAGTTGCTGGAAGCGGTCGACTGCAAATGCGCTGTGGTCGTCGGTGAGGTGGATTTCTCGGGCACCGATAGCTGCGGCCATCTTGATCACCTCAGCTGCCCAGTTGCCGCGGCGGATCACTAGGCCACCCCCCAGAGTTCGCAGCGAGTAGTCGAGGTCGCGGAGGGACTCACCGAGAAAGCGCAGACGACTGGTGGGCGGTCTTGGTCCACCAAGAAGTCGGTCGTCGAGGACGAAGAGGGAGACGGTGGGTCTACCACCAGCTCTAGCCGCAACGAGGGCCGGGTTGTCATGAACACGGAGGTCCCGGGTGAAGATCACTATCGTCGGCGCTTCGCCGGAAGATTCCAAGTAAGGGGTCGAAGGATTCATGAGGCCGCCCATCTGATTAGACACTGGGTTCGGTCTGGTGCCGTGACAATGCCTCCATGGTCACCGATCTCCCAATGCATGAACCCAGCCTCGCACCTGGGTTAGCGAATGGGCTTCGTCGGAGCCAGGAATGATTCACGTTCGGCCTGAAGGAAGTGCTGCTACACAAATTGCGGAGGTGAAGGTAGGCGCCCAGAGGTTTCAAAGCTTTCAGCCACGCTGCTCTAGGTCTAAATTCCGACCCATGATGCGTGAAGACGCTGGAGCATTCGTGGTGGGACCCGAACTTTTGGAAAAAGGCGCTGACGCGGGCCCGCTTGCCCGAACGAACTTCACTGCGAAGGATCTATATGACGTGAAAGGGTTGGTTACCGGAGCCGGCAATCCGACGGTTAGAGACGAAGGTGAACCTGCTGCAACGAATGCTCTAGCCGTCCAGGCCCTTCTCGATGCTGGTAGCGATCTCGTAGGCACGACCGTGACCGTCGAGTTCGCGTGGTCGTTTACGGGGCGGAATCCGCACGACGGTTTGGCCGACAACCCAGCCGACCCTCACCGGGTACCTGGGGGTTCATCAGCTGGAGCTGCTGCTGCAACCGCTGCTGGATTGTGCGATCTTGCCCTTGGAACAGATACGGGAGGATCGGTTCGCGTCCCAGCGGCCTATTGCAATCTGTTCGGCATCCGCCCAACGCATGGACGCGTCGACGCAACAGGCGTGTTTCCGCTCGCGCCGAGCTTCGACACAGTCGGTTGGTTCGCAAGGACGCCAGAACTTCTGCGATCCGCAGCGGACGTACTACTGACAGCGCCTGAATCGAAGATCGGCGTCGCTAGGCCAAGTCGGGTGACGTTGTTGACCGACGCTTTCGCCTTGGCAGACGCGGAGGTCAGAGCTGGATTGAACACACTCGTTGGTGCAGTAGCCGATCAACTGGGAGGTGCCATCATCGAGGCGCAGCTGACCGACGAAAAAACTTGGCAAAGGTGGACAAGTGGTTTCAGGGTTCTCCAGTCGGCAGAGGCCTTCGCCGAGCACGGCGACTTCTATCGCAGACACGGGCCATCGGTTCTCGGCGATGATGTTGCAGCACGCTTCGAGTTCGCATCCAGAGTGACTGATACCGATTGCAAGGCTGCGGATGGTGTGAGGAGCGAAGTGCTCAACCGCCTCGAAGAACTCACAGAAGATGGAACATGCGTCGTATTGATGCCTGCTGCTCCGACGAGGGCACCACGAAGGAACCGACCAGAAACCGACACCGCTGCGGTACAGCGGTTGCTTCAGCTGACGTCGATCGCCAGCCTCGCTGGTGCGCCTTCTGTGACGGTTCCGTCGTGTACGACAACGCCAGTAGGACTGTCTCTTGTCGGAGCGCCTGGCTCAGACGAAATGCTGATCGATCTCGCGGTGGGCGCCCACTAGTTCCTCTCGTTCTGATCTTCCCAGCGGCCTCACAGCAGCGAGATGATGCTGGAGGCATCACAGCTAGCGCGTCGGTCTGGGGGA
>CAWVUB010000213.1:0-2262 GCA_963933065.1 uncultured Acidimicrobiaceae bacterium
GTAATGGCCAACATCGTCACTGGTACGTCGGGAGCGAGTTCGGATAGCCCAACTACAGAGATTCGGTCTTCTGGGCCTATTCGGTCATAGTCGGCTGGGTCGGAGAAGGTCAGAGGGAGCACACCCTGCTTCTTTAAGTTTGTTTCATGGATCCGGGCGAACGAACGGGCAACAACAACTTTGGCTCCACGGAAACGTGGTTCCATTGCTGCATGCTCACGTGATGACCCTTCTCCCATATTTTCGTCGCCGATCGCGACCCAGGCCACGCCTGCTTCGTGGTAACGGCGGGCAATTTCCGGATAACTCCGGGTCTCACCATCGGTGACGTCCCAACCAGTTCCTACCTCGCCTGTAAAGGCGTTTACCGCCCCCATGTAGACGTTGCCTGAAATATTCTCGAGATGGCCCCGGTACTTAAGCCACGGACCAGCCATCGAAATGTGATCGGTTGTGCACTTGCCGCTTGCTTTGACCAGCACTGTCAGATCGGTGAGGTCCTCACCGTCCCATGCTGCGAAAGGTTCCAGTAGTTGCAGGCGGTCACTCGTTGGGGATACCGAGACTTCGATGGCGGAGCCATCGGCTGGCGGGGCCAGAAAAGTTTCCCTACCGGGGTCGAATCCAGCGGCGGGCAGTTCCTCGCCGGCACCTACTTCCAGACAAACTTCTTCACCGGCGTCATTGACCAAGGTGTCACTCACTGGGTCAAAGTCGAGGCGACCAGCGATAGTCAATGCCATCACCGTTTCAGGCGAGGTGACGAACGCGTGCGTGGTGGCGTAACCATCATTTCGCTTTGGAAAGTTCCGGTTGTAGCTCGTGACTATGGAGTTGGGGATCCCGTCTGGCAGATCCTGACGGTCCCATTGGCCGATACAAGGTCCACAGGCGTTTGCCAGGACCTGTGCACCTAGAGCCTCGAAGTCGGCCAGCAGGCCGTCGCGTTCAATGGTGGCTCGAACTTGCTCGGAACCGGGAGTTACGAGCAATGGAGCCTTGGCGGTAAGACCTTTAGCTACTGCGTCACGGGCAATACTGGCGGCCCGAGTTATGTCCTCGTAACTGGAATTGGTACACGAGCCAATTAGACCAGCACTTACCTCTAGCGGCCACCCCTGCTCCTCGGCTTCAGCGCCGAGGTCAGCGACAGGTCGGGCCAGATCGGGGGTGTGGGGTCCGTTGATGTGCGGTGACAGCGTAGAAAGGTCGATCTCGATGACTCGGTCAAAGTAGGTGGATGGGTCAGTTTCTACCTCGGCGTCGGCCCGCAGGTGGTGGGCTACGACATCCGCTGCATCGGCGACCGCCTCACGGCCTGTCGACTTCAAGTACCGGCTGATGGCGTCGTCGTAAGCGAACAGTGAGGTGGTGGCTCCGATCTCGGCTCCCATGTTGCAAATCGTGGCTTTGCCTGTGGCTGACAGGCTGCGAGCACCTGGACCGAAGTATTCGATTATTGCTCCCGTGCCACCTTTGACTGTCAGGATGTCAGCCACCTTCAAGATGACGTCTTTGGGCGCTGCCCACCCATTCAGCTCACCGCTTAAGTGCACCCCAATGAGCTTTGGCCAACGGACGTTCCATGGGAAACCAGTCATTACGTCCACTGCGTCGGCCCCACCCACACCCACGGCGACCATACCCAAGCCGCCAGCGTTAGGAGTGTGGCTGTCTGTGCCGATCATCATGCCTCCTGGGAAGGCGTACTGCTCAAGCACTACCTGGTGGATTATTCCTGAGCCGGGCTCCCAAAAGCCAGCTCCGTAGCGGGCGCACACCGAAGCCAAGAAGTCGTAGACCTCACGGTTGCCGTCCACCGCTGCTGCCAAGTCTCTCTTGCCGTCATCACGGGCCTCGATTAGGTGGTCACAGTGGGTAGTGGTGGGAACCTGGACTTCGTCGAGGCCTGCGGTCATGAATTGCAACCAGGCCATTTGTGCGGTTGCGTCCTGCATGGCCACTCTGTCAGGCCGGAGGTCGACGTAGGAAACGCCGCGATCAAGACCAGCAGTTTCAGGGTTGTAGAGGTGATTGATGAGAATCTTCTCTGCAAGTGTTAGGGGGCGACCCAGGCGATTTCGGCCGGTTGCCAAATGCTCATCGAAGGTGCGGTAGACGCCTTGAATGAGTTCTATAGGAGTGGATGCTGCGACTACCATGGTTAGCTGCTCCTTCAGTCGGGATTGGGTGCGCTAAGCGTTCCGTAAGGTCTGGAGATTGTTGTTTGACTACGAGCGAACTACTCCATCTTGGAACCTC
>CAWVUB010000214.1:0-2254 GCA_963933065.1 uncultured Acidimicrobiaceae bacterium
ACTACGACTACTGCCCCGACGGCTACGACTTCCGCCCCGGCTCCCACGACAACCCCCCCGCGGGTTCCTTCGATCCAGATCATCAACCTGAGTTCGTTGGCCACCGCCGATATCCGCAGTTGGACTGAGGTGGCGGCGGCGAAGATGAGCGCCTGGCAGGCTGACATCCTGGGCGTGGTGTGGCCGGTCGGAGCCATGATCCGGGAGGATGCCCGCGACAAGTTCGACGCTGCGTTCAATGAGATGCAGATAGTGCTCTCGGACAACGTGCTGTCCGGTCTTCTGGACGACGTCGACGCCTGGATCGACGCCACGCCGTGTGCCGACGTAGGCGGCTGGCGAGGCGAGCAGGCCAGGTCCATCAAGGAGAACGTCCGTCTCTGGATCGGAGGAGGAGCCGATGCTGCGACCGCTCCCGATCCATGCTTCGAATCCCGGATGGCGATCTATGCGTTCACTGCGGAGGTGACTGCCACCACCGCCCAACGCGTCTACATCCACGAGCTCTACCACGCCCTCTCCAGTTACCTGACCACCTACTGCGCACCGCCAGACGGTCAGGAGGAACCCGAGAAGTACGAGGCCCAGGGTTGGATCGCCGAGGGGACCGCCGATTACTTCTCATACGTAGTACAGGCTGAAATCAACGGCGAGGCCCATCCCGCCAGCGCGCTCCTTCAGGAGGCAAACAAAGAGGCCCAAGAGAGTGGAATCGACCTCAGGCGGAGTGCCGCCAAGTCGGCAGCAGCCGTGCGTCTGATGATCGAGCGTGGCGACCTGACCGAGGCTGACGTGCTCGGTGCGACCATGTTCAACGACTGTGACTGGGTTGGCGATTTCAGCATGTCGAACCCGGCTGCGGCATACGCCCAGACCAACTGGCACCTCATCGAGGAGTCTGGTGGGACATGGAGGTTCACCTCGGCGGCACTCAACGGCTGACCACCAGGAGGCCGGACAAGCATCGCTTGAGGCCTCGGGATGAGGTACGACTGTGACCACTCCCCTGAGCCGACTCTGCGCCCCTGGCGGACTGCTCTGGGCGGTGTCAGGACGGGCGGCCAAGGGCCCGTTCTGCGTTTGGTGTCTCTCTAAGGGGACGTAATGGAAAGTCGCCGCGTTACCTGAGTCGGACTAACGGAATGAGTGCTATGGCGATCAGCACCACTAGCCCGCCGGCAATAAGCAGCGGATTTCGATCCCGATCACCAGTCTCTTCCAAGGAAACCGTGCTTGCCGCAGACGCGATTGTGGATGAAGGCACGGTCTCAACTGCGGACTTCTGTTGTTCCGCGACTGACGGCTCGGTAGCACTCCAAACTGGCGGAGGCGGAGTTGTGTACCACTGGGTCAGAACTCCAGTGCCTAATTTCCGATTAGCCATGTTGCCGACCGGCGTTCCGAAAGCTTCGATGTAGCCGATGGAAACAGTGAATCTTGATGGTCTGGCTCCAGTAATGCGGACCTGATAGGTCCCTTCGCTTCCAACCTCGCTGTGACTGAGTAGTCGGACGTAGTTGGTCCTGCTATACGGCTCTGCAAACTGCTCCCGAATGCTCGGTTCTAGAACTAGGACCGTTAGGTCCGGGCGCGTAAGCGCCAGCGATGGAAGGGACTCGCGAGGGAGGGCGTTCTCCGGTTCCAGATCAGGTACAAGCAATGAAAGGTCCAGGCGCTCCCCTGAGGGAATCTCGAACTGAAATCCTCTTTGATCCTGAGGTGCAAGCAAGATTCCGTAGAGAGCAAAAGAAATCCGAGCATCGGGTAGCAATGGCCCGTGCTCGGGCTCGTCATGTTGATCTTCGAGGAAGAGGGGGTCGTGGGCTTGAGCCACTGTTGACAACACAACTACGGCAAACAGGGTGAGAAAGATCAGTGCTCCTAGACGAGCCGACTTCCGTTTAGGTCTAGGCACAGCGATAGCCACCAGACTTGATTTCTCGTTCCACGTTCGACGCCTTGGGGTGTATGGGACATCTGACTTGCCCGAGGGGGCCTACCACCAAACCGCGTGGATGGTTTGTAGATGAAATTCGCACCTAGCAAGAGACCGCAAGATGCTCCCGCTGGTTGACGTAGTTGAACTGCGTGTTTCCTGGTGGGTACGGAGGGACTTGAACCTCTTCCCCTCCTAGAAGGGGACGTGCTCTCGCCAGTTGAGCTACAGCCCAGCCAGATTTCCATAAACGTTGGGAAATAGCCGGTCTTCGAGGCCCCTCATCGGTTGCAGCGCCCTGAACGTAGGCCAGGGAAG
>CAWVUB010000215.1:0-2246 GCA_963933065.1 uncultured Acidimicrobiaceae bacterium
CCAGCCGTGGTCGAACGCCTCAACAACGCCCTTCGTCGTGCCGACCAAATCGAGTGGGCGGAAAATAACGGCCAAATGCTCCGCGATTGGATGGTCCCGATTGTCGCTGACGCCGAGGCAGGCTTCGGTGGCGCCCTAAACGCCTTTGAACTAATGAAGAGCATGCTGTATGCAGGTGCAGCAGGAGTGCACTTTGAGGACCAACTGGCCTCAGAGAAAAAGTGTGGCCACATGGGTGGAAAGGTGCTCGTGCCGACACAACAGCATGTGCGTACCCTCACCGCTGCTCGCCTAGCCGCAGATGTGCTCGGTGTGCGAGCAGTAATTCTCGCCCGGACCGACGCACTAGCCGCCAATCTCATTACTAGCGACGTAGACGACCGTGACAAGCCGTTTCTGACTGGTGGGCGGACTCCCGAGGGATTCTTTGAGACTGAACCAGGTATGGCCACCCCCATTGCCCGGGCTCTTGCTTACGCCCCATACAGCGACCTCATTTGGTGCGAAACCGGCACACCGGACCTCGATCAGGCCCGAGAATTCGCTGATGCCGTGCACGAACAGTTTCCCGGGAAAATGTTGGCCTACAACTGCTCGCCGTCTTTTAATTGGAAATCCGCTCTAGACGACGACACCATCGCCAAGTTCCAGAGAGAACTCGGGAAGATGGGCTACAAGTTTCAGTTCATCACTCTCGCAGGCTGGCATGCCTTGAACGCCTCGGCGTTCGAACTGGCTAAGGGTTATACGGAGTCTGACATGTCTGCCTATGTGGCTCTCCAGCAAGCCGAGTTCGACATGGAAAGCGATGGCTATACAGCCACCCGCCACCAACGAGAGGTCGGCGCCGGCTACTTCGACGCTGTCGCCACGGTGATCTCCGGCGGTACCGCATCAACGCTCGCCTTGGAAGGGTCAACTGAGAACGAGCAGTTCTAGGAAATCACCAATTATCTGGGTGAACGACCCCCAAACCAAATCGATGTGCTGGACACTGACCCATCCACTGCCGGGTCAGTGTCGCGTTCACCGCTCAGTCCTCTAGCGTCGGTCTGTGTCCGTTTATCTTTTCCTGCGGCCTCTTGTCGGTGCGTTTCTCATAGTCGCACTGGGGGTAACTACAACCCAGACAGCGAGTGCACTCAGTACTGAAATCACACCCACGACGACCCCCGCCTCGAACACGCCCACTGTCGTCAAGGGACCCAATGGAGTGCTGCTCCCAGTGGTCGGCAGGTTCGCCGGTTCGACCGTGGTCAGTTCCACCTGTGGCCGAGAAGTCGTCTACGAAGACGGGCTCCCACTAGAAGGCGTCGTCGACGTCGTACTTGACCCCGGCCATGGCGGTCCAGAATCAGGCTCTGTGGGGGCTAACGGCCTAGTCGAAAGAGATCTGAACCTCGCTGTCGCCCTACACACAAAGTCAGCCCTGGAAGAGATGGGGCACTCTGTTGTCCTGACGAGGCACAGCGATCTCCACATGCCGATTCGCCAGCGCACCGCCATTGCACGGGCACTTGAGCCCCAGGTATTTGTGTCTATCCACCACAACGGTGGTGCCGTGAAACGTTCCAACACCCCAGGTACCGAAGTATTTCACCAGGTCGATACCCCAGATTCCCGTCGTCTCGCAGGCCTACTCTTCGAAGAGGTGCAGTCTGCCTTCACCAATTACTGGGTGCCCTGGGTGCGGACCTACCATCAGGGCGTATCGGCCCGTCTTCGGGAGGTGCGCACCGACACTTACGGGATTCTCCGCATGACCCGAGGTATCCCATCGGCCATCGTTGAGGGCCTCTACCTTTCAAATCCACCGGAAGCCGAACTTTTGGCCCTTCCAGAGGTACAACAGGCAGAAGGACAGGCCATCGCCATGGCTGTCAACCGTTTCCTGACCACCGAGGATGCTGGTTCAGGGTTCAAACCCGAGTTCTACGATCCCCATACCACTGGAACCGGCACGGCACGCGGCTGCAGGGACATCAACTACAGCAATCAGGTCGAAATCACTACCGGCTTCAGCGTGGAGCAATACGCCGACTTGGTGGCAACCGCTGACCGGATGGGGCAGTCCGTCGACTGGGTCATCCGGTTTGGGGTGCATACGTTGAAATTCCTGGCGGAGTTGCCAGACGCAATCCCGGTTGCTCCACTCGTCGGAGCCGATCGGCCTGATTCATATGGGCCAGTCACCCAGTCAGTCGTCTGGGATCAGGCAGAGCAGGTAGTGCTAGTGAAGATAGCTG
>CAWVUB010000216.1:0-2234 GCA_963933065.1 uncultured Acidimicrobiaceae bacterium
GGCCATCGCCCTTAAGGCGAGGATGGCTACCAAGCCGACACCAGACGCCGCCAAGATGGCTCCGCTGATGCCGATTAATCCTGCGAGGGTGGAGCAGCTTTCGCTGCATTGGAGGTCGGTTACGGCGTGACCCACCAGCCCACCACAGGCCCCGGCCACTACGATCGCCAAAAGGGCTAGAACTCGGGCCAGTGTGGAAGGCTCCGCCGCAGATTGGGAAGCATTATTCGGGTTGGTCACAGATGGAACGCTATCTGTCCTCGGTGGTCTGCTGTCAGAATGCAGTAATGACCGAAGACCATGAGCACATCCGTAGCAGGTCTCCAGCATGGAAGGTGGTGGGCGGCCTGTTGTTGGCGGGTTCCGATGGGTTGCCTCACATCGATGGGCCAGTTCGAATTCTACTTGTGGCTAATCGTCGGCGAAATGGAACGGTTGAGTGGACCCCTCCGGGAGGGGTAGTCGATCCCGGGGAGGCGCTAATTGATGCACTGACTCGTGAGGTGATTGAGGAAACTGGCTATCAGGTCGATCGTTGGACTGGGCCCTGCTATCGAGTTGGGGTTGACTTTCCTGACAGAGAAATGACATTGGAGGTTGAGGTCTACCGCGCCATTGAGTGGGCTGGCACTTTGGTCTTGAACGATCCGGACAGGATTGTTGAAGACGCACGGTTCGTCGATTCTGAGGAGGCCAAGGGCCTGACGGCTACTGCGCCTTTATGGGTCAGTGAGCCTTTCGGTATGTGGCTGGCCAGTCAAGATTTAGAGGAGGGGGAACGCAGGGTAGAAGATCACGCGTTCGTGGCTCTTGGCGTCCACTCCGATGAGCTGACCGTCGAGCGAGCCTGAAGTCGAGTCTGAAAAATGGCCACTTCGGCGACAATTCTCCACGTAGACATGGATGCGTTTTTCGTATCTGTCGAGTTGGTACGCCGCCCCGAACTCCGTGGCCGACCTGTTGTTGTGGGCGGTGAGGGTGCTCGTGGCGTGGTGGCTGCTGCCTCCTATGAGGCTCGGGCCTATGGCGTGCGGTCAGCCATGTCGTCCAACCGAGCCCGGCACCTCTGTCCAGACCTCATCTTTTTAGGCGGGGATCACCGGCTTTATGAAGAGGTCAGTGTCCGAATCATGGAGATCTTCGGTCGGTACACACCATTGGTCGAGCCTCTGTCGCTGGACGAGGCGTTCCTTGATATTTCTGGAACCAGTCGGCTGCACGGACCGCCTGAACTGGTGGCGGGGGCTATTCGTGAGGATCTGGTGGTTGAGGAATCGTTGACCTGCAGCGTCGGGGTGGCCCCCAATAAGTTTTTAGCCAAATTGGCGAGTGAGCAAGCGAAACCTAAGGCTGGACTGGATGGGCCAGAGTTTGGATCTGGTGTTGTTGTAGTTCCGGTTGGCGGGGTCAAAGACTTCCTTGTGCCTCTGCCTGTCCAAGCCGTATGGGGAGTCGGACCCCGGACATTTGAACGTCTTGCAAGGTTGGGTGTACGAACAGTTGGAGACCTCGGTTGTCTTCCGGAGGACACTCTGGTCGCAGCGCTAGGGCAAAGTGCAGGCGCCCAGTTGTGGCGCCTTGCACGTGGTATCGATGACCGCCGGGTGGAACCAAAACAGTCCACCAAGTCGATCGGGCACGAGGAGACGTTTGCCCAAGATTTGGCATCTGCGCTTGAGGTCCATCCTCATCTGGTACGCATGGTTGACTCGGTGGCCCGCCGGTTACGAAGGGCTGGTGTGGCGGGTCGAACGGTTTCGATCAAGGTTCGTTATCCGGACTTCACGACGATAGGGCGGAGTCGAACTTTGGCGGATCCAACTGATTTGGCGGTTGAGATCTTAGAGACAGCTACTGATCTCTTGGACTCGTTGGAGCTCGATCCGGGTATTCGTCTGCTAGGAATTTCGGTCAGCAATCTTCAGGATGGCTCAGTCCGCCAACTTCGCTTTGAAGAGGTGACTAACCCCGGGTGGCGAGCCGCCGAGGGTGCGGTTGACGAGATTCGAGAGCGATTCGGCACGGGCGCCATAGGTCCAGCGGTGGTCGATGATCTGGGACCAAAGGAGCTCGGTGAAAGACAGTGGGGGCCAGATTCGTGATTCAGGCTTGTAGAGCGCTGCTTGCTCGGTAACAAGTTACATACAGGTTCTCTTCGGTAACGCGTTGTCGCTCGCGCATGCCTGTGCGATGCTTAGTGGGTGCCACTATCGGAAGAAGAGGAACGGATCCTC
>CAWVUB010000217.1:0-2212 GCA_963933065.1 uncultured Acidimicrobiaceae bacterium
CTGAACTCCCCTTGGTGGCTGATCTTGTTGCCCGTGGATTGGTGGCCGGGGTAGTCGTGGTGGGCGCGTTGGGAGATGGATTCGCGGTGGCGATGGCCGCTGTGCAGGCCGGATCGGCCACCGGACCGGTGATCGTGGCAGTCGATGAGGAAGGGGGAAGGGTTCAGCGATTCGAGTCAGTTCTAGGGTCGATGCCCTCGGCAGCTGAGATGGCAGCCCTGCCGGTCGATGAGGTTCGGTCCCTTGCGATGGTCCGGGCCGAGTCGTTGGCCTCCCTCGGTGTCACGATGAATCTCGCACCGGTGCTCGACGTCGGTGCGGGACCAGGTATAGGTGATCGCTCTTTCTCAGCGGACCCAGAGGTGGTCTCCAGCCATGGAATCGCCTTTGCTGAGGGCTTACTGGCTGGGGGCCTCATCCCGGTGGTCAAGCACTTTCCGGGGCACGGAAGAGCCAATGTTGACAGCCACAGGGAGTTGGCCACGACACCACCGCTAGACGATTTATGGGATGTCGACCTCCTCCCGTTTATCGTTGTGCCTGAAGGGGCTGCGGTCATGGTTGGACACCTTGTGGTGCCCGGCCTAACTGATGGGGTGCCGGCAACTTTGTCACCAGCTGCCGTTACGGGTCTTCTCAGGGACGACCTAGGTTTTCAAGGGGTGGTGGTCACCGACGACCTTTCCATGGAGGCTGTGTCCCAACTGATGGATGTGCCGTCGGCAGCGAGATTGGCATTGATTGCAGGTGCCGACCTCTTGATGGTGGGGTCGTACAAGAATGTTGTTCCAGCGGCCTGGAGCCTGATCGGGGCTCTAGACGATGGTTCTCTGGATGAACGATGGCTCAACGAAGCAGTGGAGCGGGTCCTCGCCATGCGCGGTATGGATCCGTGTGCTCTCGTTAGTTCGGATGACTGACAGGTGGTCAACAACCTGTCTTTACTTCTTCCGAGTCGCTGCTTGCCGGTTGTATCTTGGCAAAGTAAGCGGAAGCTTTGTCTAATGGCCTGGTGCTAGTGGCCGTTGGCTCGGGGTCAGCGTGAGTGTTACCCACATTTAAATCGATTACTAGCCCCTCAGAACTGCGGAATTGAGACTGCGTTGATTCGTGGGGTAGACGGCTGCTTGATTGTGGGTCGCCCGGGGCTCGAACCCGGCACCTTGGGATTAAAAGTCCCCTGCTCTACCCGATGAGCTAGCGACCCAGATCTAAGAGGATAATGCAGCTTCCTTTGACACAATCGCCTTGTGGCCCAGCCGATGCGAGGGAGCATAAGCCGGAGGTGGTCTCCTAGTAGATCACTAGACCCTCCGGACGGCGTTGGTCAAGCCTCGTCCAGTCACTGGTCGTGCCTCCAGTTGCTTCTAATGGGTGCTCTCGGAGCCATCTCGGTTGCACTTACCTTCTTAGTGCGCCGTGACGGTCCGCTATATGGAGAGGTGGGTGCGACCCGGTGGATGAGAGACAACACACCCTCAATCGTGGAGTTGTTCGCTGACCTTATAGACCCAGCCCTTACAGATGTGGCTGCTCCGCTGGTATTTGTTGCGATCGCCCTCATGGTGTGGTGGCGTTGGGGCCGTTACCCAGTTTTTCTTCTGGGTTTGGCTGGTGTCTTTACCGGTCTCACCAGGGTTGGCGACCTCGTCCATCGACCTCGGCCGACGTCAACGGTTGAGTGGAGCGACTACTCGGTTGGAAGCGGTGGCTATCCCAGTGGTCATGCGGTGTTTGCGGTGCTCGTTTTGGGCACGGTTGCTGTGCTGTCTCGCCGTTATTCGACGTCTCGAGGCTCGAAATGGATTCTTAGATCAATGCAAATACTGGTTGGGTTGACGTTGTGGTCAAGGGTGAGTCGGTTGGAACATTGGCCGCTTGACGTAGTTGGGGGAGGTCTTATGGCTGGAGTTGGATTAGTCGGGATCGTCTGGCTGCATCCGCGACTCCTTGCGTTTGCGTCAGCCCGGCCGTACCTCAGACACTTGTTGCGCTTGCATTAGGCCTGTGAACAGTCATTCCTAACTGGGGCCGTAACCCTCTAGGTGGGCGTTGGCATCGGCGACCACATGGCGTACGACCTCAGCTGCGGGAACTACGTCTTTGACGAGGCCGACGATGCTGCCGGCACTGTTTACCACCCTTCACTGCTGCACCGTCTCGGTTGCGCTTCCAGTGTTGGAAGATTCGGGTGGTTGGAGGAGTCGGTGCA
>CAWVUB010000218.1:0-2190 GCA_963933065.1 uncultured Acidimicrobiaceae bacterium
CGTTGACGGACATGCCGCACGAAGCGCAGGTGTAGGTGGCCATGAGATTCCTCCTAATGAACTGACGACTTTGATTGGACTGGTGGGGTCTCGGCAGGTTTGTGTTTGCCCAGTATGTGAAGGGTTTCTTGGCCGCGGGGCGGGTGTTAGTTCCCCAGAGGGGGCTAGAGAACTCATCACCGAGGAACACAGTCATCTCGGCACCGCCCATCGTAGGCCACCCAGAGGCGCCGTGACCTAAGAGCAGCATCCCCTCAGAGTCACGTGAGGAACGGTTCGTCGCTAGGGGGCTGTGATCACGACGAGGTCCCCCTCGGGTGTTGCCTCTTTGACGGTGACGGAGTATCCGTCCGAGTTCCATACTTCTCCAGGGCCGAGGAGCGCGTTGTTGTCAGGTGGCCTGGAGACCGAGCCGACAACAATTGGCCCTTTCCCGCCCCGGACTGACGTGTCGATCCGGTAGACGAGTGCACCTTGCTTCAGTTTCAGGGGTGTCAAAGACCCCAATGCATTGTCGTAGCCGATTCTCCGGCGACTCTCGATAACCAGCGCGGTGGTTTCGGTCAGAGGCACCACCACAGCCTTGATGCCACCTGCCAGGGCAAGGGGTGTCAACTGCACTGACCCCGGGAACGACGTGAGACAGGCGACCTGTGTGTCACGTAGCCAACCCAGTTGCCACCGGGACCAGGCGAACATTTCGTTTTGCGCGGGCCACCAAAAGGCGCTTCCACCCATGATGCCGAATACACCTACGAACGAGTCCCTCTCGTTTGCAGGCCAGGTTCCGTCAGGATCCCGGTAGCGGTAGAGATCCGGCAAACCTAGGAGGTGCCCCACTTCGTGGGCCGTAGTTCCAGCCACCCGACTTGCGAGACCGCGCCCATAGGTAGACCCCATTGATATGACGTTCTCGATTTTCTGACCGTCTGGGTAAAAGGCAGGGTCTAACGAGAGTTGTGCGAGGCCAACTTTGATGGAGTCGGCTTTGGGAGTGGCAATAACCACAACAGAATCGATGTCTTTGAAGTCGAACTCGAGGTCGGCCACTTCGATGGCATCAGCGACAAGATGGGAGCGAGCCATGCTCAGGCTGCGTGAGTTCTTGAATCTGTTGGGAACGGAATCGGAGCCGTCACCCCAGAAATCGCTATAGGGCCACGATATGGAGTGCGGCATCCTTAGCCACTTGAATAGCGGCCGAAACGTCAGGTCCAGGGCCCCGTAACTCATGGCCTGCAGGTAGTCCTCAGCCATACGGAGGTCGTCTTCGAAGTTCTCGAACCCTGGAGTCGCGGTGCGCCCGAACGACTTGAGTCGGGCTACAGGTTCGGGGGCGTCGGGAAAATCCACGAACAGGACAGCGACGTTTACATTGCCCGAGGCGGGAATCCGTTCGGGGCTGATTGGGAATCCGGTGCTGAGCCACCCATGATCTGCCCGGTTGGGCAGTCGGCAGGCGGCCACTTCGTGGTGTGCGGTTAGTTCTGCGACCTGCTCTTGGAGTTCGTCCATCCGTTCCCGCAGGTCTGCCGCATCCTCAAGGAGAATGGGCACCTGTTCGACCCTGCTGCTGGCACACCCAGCCAGGAGAGCAACACCAAGGAGAACAGCGCAGACTCTCCCCAGGGCGGCTGTTCGCATCGCCACAGGGTGACACGACGAGCGTGGGAGGCAGCGTCAGTACTTCGTTGGGTGCGTGACCGTTTAGCGGAAGGTGGTCGTGGGTCGGCTGCCGGGGCGGTGGAGGGCTGGGAATCTGGTGGTGAGTACTGTCGTACGCCCCCCGAAGCTTGCTATGAGCCGGGTCCCAGAGCGAAAATGGCTGGGACAACACAAGCGGGCTTTACGGGATTGGTAGTACGCCCCCTAGAGCGGGGCAATAAACGCAGAACGGGCCTTTGTTCGCACGTCCTGGTACCGCCCATAGTAGGGCCGCCAGGGGCGCCGATTACAGGTGTTGGTCGTGCTGGCTATCCTTCGATGATGCGGGGACTCAGTATTCTCCTATCGGCCTTAATGACGGCTTCGGCTTGCGGAGGAAGCACAACCACGGAAACTCTGTCTCCGGCAACGTCATCTGCAACGACAACTCTTCAAGCAGTGACGACCACGATCACTGCCGCACCAACAACCACTGCCGCACCAACAACCACTGCCGCACCAACAACCACTGCCGCACCAACAACC
>CAWVUB010000219.1:0-2152 GCA_963933065.1 uncultured Acidimicrobiaceae bacterium
CTGCAGAGAGTTTATTTACGAGATCTGGCTCGCGAATAAACGGGCGAGACATGGCAAGGAAGTCTGCATCTCCTGAGCCAAGGATCGCTGTCATCATCTCGGTGGTTCGGATCCCTCCGACCAAGATTATTGGAACAGTTACGGATGCTTTGAGTGCGCGAGCGAACGCCCGGTAGTGGGCCTCTGTCGCTTTAGGTCTGACCAATCGCTGAAGAAGCACATTCTTAACTGCCTGACTCGAGTTAACCGAGACGTATAGAGGAATGTTCTCACGGTAACTGCGCATTATTCCGTATGTGGGTTCGAGCCCGTCCACACCGCGCTTGGCGAGGTTCTGTGCCCGCTCGACGCCCTCCTGAATGGTGAGCCCACCCATTATTGAGTCAGCGAGTCCAATTCGTGCTGTTATCGGAGTCTGGGTCCCCACGGCTGACCGAACTGCATCGTAGACAGCCAGGAAAAATCTGCTACGGCGGTTAGCGCTTCCTCCCCATTCATCTGTGCGATGATTTGTGATTGGCGAGGAGAACTCTGAGATCAAATAGCCATTCCCGCCATGTATGTGTATCCCGTCATAGCCGGCATCCACCGCACGTCGGGCTGCATTCGCAAAAGAGTCGATCACGAAGTTAATGTCGTCGCTTGTCATCGCTCGAGGCTGACGGCCGTACATAGCGTTAGCCGTTACCGACGGTGCGATTGGATCAACACCGGTTAGATCCGTTTGGCTACCAGCGTGTCCCAGCTCCGCAAAGATTACGCCTCCCGCGGCGTGAACAGCGTCGGTCACAACTCGCATCGCCGGTATCTGGCCGTCGTCATACAACCCCAGTTGGTTAGCGCTCGCCTGGCCACGGGTTTCGACGTAAATATGCCCGGTAAGAATCAGCCCCACTCCGCCCGCGGCTAGTTCACCATAGAACGAGGCCAGTCTTTCGGTGGCAGTCCCTTCAGCGGTCGCCATCGTTTCTGACGTCGACGCTCGGACCAACCTGTTGGCTATATGAACTTCACCAATCACGCCCGGAGAGAGATAGAGAGGAGGTGTCATCCCGCTGGTTTTCCTTTACTGCATCGAACAACTGTCGTGAAATTACCACTAGGGAATCTGTCGTACGCCCCCGAAGGCTTACACCTTCAGTGCAGGCCGTGGATTCGTTCCAGTCACTTCAAAAATTCAGTTAGGTGAATGGTCTCTTGCACCGGGGGGCGTACAACATTTTGCGAACTCTGTTAAGCAGTGGCTTGTTTGTTGCCACAATTCTTTCACCACTGTAATTGCAGGTCAAGTCATTCGACCTCGACGAAAGATGCTTTCTCCGGCTCCTCCGGCTCCTCCGGGTAGCCCATGCGGTGGCGCGCACACCAGAATGGCCCCGTGAAGGAGACCACCATCCGAACTGCCGCAATGCTCGTGGGCCTGCTCATGTTCGGCGTCGGGGTCGGTGCCCTGTTTCTGGCCGACCTGGGCGTCGGTCCGTGGGACGTCCTGCATGATGCTCTGGCCGGCCTAATCGACCGGCAGCCAGGCACCGCGATCATTGGGACGAGTCTCGTCCTGCTAGTTCTGGTGGTCGCGCTTTGCCAGCCCATCGGCCCGGCGACGGTGGCCGACGTTGTGATCATCGGCTTGATAGTGAACACGATGATGGCCGTGGTTGAGCCACCGTCCTCGGTAGCTGTCCGGGCGCTGCTGGTGGTCATGGCACCTATCCTCGTCGCCTTCGGCTCGATGCTCTATTTGGGGTCCGGAATGGGGTCAGGTGTGCGTGACGCTCTCATGACAGCACTTGTCGACTCCGGTCTCAGCATTAGGACCGCCCGTACTTGCCTTGAGGTCACCGTCATGGTGGGTGGCGCAACGCTCGGAGGGTCGTACGGAGTCGGCACCCTGGTCTTCGCCCTGCTGGTCGGCCCCCTACTCCAGGTATTCCGGCATCGTGTCTGGGCCGGGTACTCCGAGCCGGCCAGTTGGGTCTACCGCCGCCGTCGGAGATGACCGGTTACCAGGCTGCCGGTTTCGGCAATGGGGTACTAAGACCCGACCGCCGGGTTTTGTGGGTGCGCCCCCGGCGTAGGTACCCGGATGCATTGGCCTCCCGATTGAACGAGTGGCAGCCCCCTCCGGGAGGGGGGGTATCAGCGGGGTGAT
>CAWVUB010000220.1:0-2143 GCA_963933065.1 uncultured Acidimicrobiaceae bacterium
CCAGATGGCCCGTACTCCGCTGGGTTTGATCCTCAGACCACCAACCAACGTATGGAGTTGATGGCCACTTTGGAAGCAGTGCGAACCTTCGATGGTCCACTTCTGGTGATGAGCGACTCCACCTACGTTGTCCATTGTTTTCGAGATGGATGGTGGGAAAAGTGGATGCGTAAGGGGTGGCTCAATTCTAAGAAAGAACCCGTGGCCAATCGCGATATCTGGGAGCCGCTGGTCGAGTTGGTCCAGGAGCGTGGGAACGTCGACTTTCGTTGGGTTAAGGGACATTCGGGCGATCAGTGGAATGACGAGGCTGATCGTCTTGCCGTCGAAGCTGGAGGGCGTCAGGTGAATTTCAGCGGTTAGCGGCGGGTCTTCTGTCGAGAAGACCGGGCTCTTCCGAGTTTTTCAATAGGAGGCATTGCTGGACGTTTCTACATCTGCAGGAGCTGAAAGTTCACCTAACAACTAGATACATCTGGAAATCTGGATTGGCCAGAATGGAAGTCACTGCACGGCTGCCCGCTAAGGCGTAAGTTTGGAACTACCGAAGAGAGGAGGTGGTTCAGATCAACAGCAGTTCTTCTAGTAGACGATGTGGGACTTCGGAGGTGGGCGGCCGCTGAGCGGCGCTGGACCTCGGTGAAATTTACACCGACCCACCCTCGGGCCTTGACCGCCGGCACTGGTCCCTGTCGGCATTGATGGTCACCCCGGGAATTCCAGTTATACCTGTATTAGAGCGATTGGGCGGGGGTTGTGTCTGTTAAGGCACGCCCCCGTCTCGCTTGTAATCTGGAAATTAGGTCGTGAGACTCCATCAAGCCCCTGACTAATTGGTGCTTCTGCGTTACCCACCGACTGTTGGGATGTTTGCTGGGTGATTTTTGCCGACGGACTTAAGCGGACCGCAGAGTTTGGTGCTCAAGACTGTCGAACCTTTTTGTATCTCAGTGTCGAAAACAGCCCTACCGCTGTCCTTTGTCTTTACGGCTAGCGTGGCTGGAATGGATCGACCGTCAGCGTTTAGTCATCACCGGTTCATCGGTGACAAGCGCACTCAGCAGGTCTATGACCTTGATGAAGTGGTAGATGAAGAAGCCATGGCGGTAGTGCTTGATGAACTAATGGCCAGCGATGATTTCCTGTGCTTCGGTCCGGATTCGATCGCCGAAGCCCGTAATCGTGGCTACCGACTGCAAAGTGTTTAACCACTCTTCTGCTCTGCGGGCTCCACGAATCTTCCAGCTTGCAAAGGGTTAAGGATCGCCTCACGGTGTTGTCAGATTCTGATGCCCCGACGGATAGCCGTCTACGCCTTGTGGGAGCATTGGCGGACTTCTATGTCGGGCACCCTGATGCTGATCGATTTCCCATGCTGGCAGAGGTTGGTGATCATCTCACCACAGCGTTGGCGAATGGAGGCTTGGAGTTTCCAGAATCACAGGAACTGCCGGTAGCCCAGTTGGTGAGCGGAACACGAGCAGAGGTCAACTTAAAGAGTCATATTCCTGAGGTTGGGGCGATCTTGCAGGCGTTCGCTGAGGCGGCTCCAAGCCTTCGTTGGATACAGACCGCCGCCTATGCGGCGACACTTCCTCAGCACTACTTGGACAACTACGGCTACGTCCGCATCATTGGTCGTGGCGGCTTGGTGGAGTCATCGGTTGTCAGCGCTGGTCTGGGGATTTGGGGTGCGGGATTGGAGTACCCCCAACACGAACATCCGGCGGAGGAGACATATCACGTTCTTCACGGTTCGGTGCACTTCCAACGAGCCGAAGGTGACTGGTGTTTGAAGACTGTAGGAGAGTCGGTGCACCATTGGCCATGGGAACGGCACGCCCAGAAGTTTGGCGATGAAGTCTGCGTCATGCTCTGGGCCTGGACAGGAGAGGTCGGCGTTGACGCTCGTCTTACTGGCTCACGGACGTAGGCCACGGTAGGTAAATGAACCGTCTTCGTGGGCGAACTTTTTGAGATATCGGCTACAGCACTCTGCTGCAGTGGCCGTGCAGATAATTCAGCGATTCAGGAAACGACGTGTTTGGTTGACGCGAGCCTTGTTCGGTGGGTCAGCAACTGGCACGAGCTCGAATTAGATTCAGTGCACTGCCTGCCTTAAACCACTCGAGCTGGGCAGTCG
>CAWVUB010000221.1:0-2142 GCA_963933065.1 uncultured Acidimicrobiaceae bacterium
GCAATCTGAACTCCCAGCGACGGCCCGCCGTCGCTGTTCCATAGGCAGCCCTTGGTGGGGGTTTCTATTTTCTAGTCTCCCGCACCAATCGGTGGCCTCCAGAAGTGCTAACTGACGATCCGCTTAGAGGGGTTTTGGTCTCTCGGTGCGCGGCCTGACGACGGTCACATGGTTGACATGTCATGGGGTTTAAACACCAAGGCGGTTGATTGGCTAGAGAGTTCGCCTCGTACGCGAGTGAGGTCACTGGTTCAAGTCCAGTACGGTCACTATGGTGCCCTGCGGTTTTACTGGCCTTGTTCGGCTGGGCTCGCCAGGTGGCTCTTGGTCTGCCCTTTTCACTGTTGGGTCCACGTTGTCAACCTTAACCAAACAGCTCAACTAGTCACCTGCTTAGCATTTGACATTCAGTATGGCCATAGGGCTAAAGTGGTGCTCGATGAAACTAAATCTGTGGGATCGTTCGTTAGGTGGGGCCGCTACCGGTTTCCTGCCCATTGACCCGACCATCGCTGCCACTTTTCACCATGCACATGGTCGCTCAGAGGAGCGATTCACCCCATACGAGGGAATGAGCTCGCGGCGAGATCTGCTCGACTTGGATGGGCGGAGCACCTGCCAAGGAATGCGATACACGCAGCCGTTACCTCCCTCGATGTCGACGACTATCTGGAGCGTCAAGAAAATCTAATAACTGATCTGAGCCTTTCGGCACAACATCTATCCCCATTTACTAGAGGAGAACACCTAGTGAGCAATCCCAACGTTCTGACCATCCAGAACGGCTCGGCCGATCCGGTTGTCAAGGTCAACGTCGAAGCCAATATCGCACTAGTGCGTGAGCACACAACCGATTATCAGCCCGACTTCATCATGTTCAGTGAACTGTCGACCACGCAGTACTTTGCCGGAGTATTGACCGCTCAGCCATTTGATATTGCCGAACCGATCGATGGTCCAACTGTCGCGGCGTTCTCTGATCTCGCCCGTGAGTTACACAGTTACATCCTTGTTCCTATGTGGGAAAAGGGAAAGATCAAAGGCGAGTACTACAACTCGGTGGTGGTTCTAGATCGTGAAGGCGAGTTGGTTCAGGGCACGCTTCCTGACGGACGGCGCGTTCGCGCCTACCGCAAGAGCCATATTCCAAACCAGTGGAACAATTCCCCTGAAGCGCCTGGAATGAACGAGGCCTACTACTTCAGGCCGGGCCCTGGCTTGGCTACCTTCGAGACCGAGTACGGCCGGATCGGTATTCTCATTTGTTATGAGCGCTCATTTCCGGAGGCTTGGCGAACACACGCTGTGAGTGGTTGCAAGATCGTGTTTCTTCCAACCGCTGCTCACTGGTCAGTGCGGGCAGAGACTTGGCCGATCGAGTTGCGTGCCAGCGCTATGCAAAACGGCATTTTTATCTGTGCCTCCAATAAAGGTGGCGCCGAGATAACCGAAAGGGAACGGGTATTCACTGGGGGTTCGATGACCATTGATCCGTTCGGCAATGTGCTCGCCGAGGCGCCTTACAATGTCGGTCCGGAAGCGATCAAAGCGACACTTGAAATCGACCAAGTTGAACAGTGGGGCAAGCGCTACACGTTCTTTCGCGACCGTCGCCCAGAGTTATATCTCCCGATCGTCGATATTGATCGCGACGCTTACTAAGCGATCAAGACAGGGTCCGATGCTGAGAGAAGGGAAACAGGTCGTGTGGCATCGGAACCGAGTGGAGAGACTGTCCCCATGAAGGTGGGCTTATTCATCGGTGCTCAACACCCGGCGGGTGTCGACATGGTCATGCGCGCCGACGAGACCGTCGCCCAAGTGAGAGCCGCCCGTGATGCCGGCTTCGATTCAGTCTGGCTGGCTCAACATCTCCTAACCGGTCCAGATCAGTTCCTTCAGCCGCTCCCATTGCTGAGTCGTCTAATACCAGAGACTGGAACGATGCAAATCGGCACGGCTCTACTCCTGTTGCCGCTTGTCAACCCAGTCATGGTCGCAGAAGACTATGCCACGGTTGATGTGCTCTCCGGAGGCCGTCTAGTGCTCGGTGTCGGACTTGGCTACCGAGATGAGGAGTACTCTGCGTTCGGTGTTGAGAAGCCGACCCGGGCGCAGCGATTCGAGGAGTCGATTCAGTTG
>CAWVUB010000222.1:0-2094 GCA_963933065.1 uncultured Acidimicrobiaceae bacterium
CAGAGCAGGCGCCTTGTAAGCGTCAGGTCGTCGGTTCGAATCCGACTCCGGGCTCTGGCGCCGGTACTTCAGTTTCGATGGCGCGCCACTTCAAAGAGGGCGACGGCCGCAGCTGCCGAAACGTTTAGTGAACCCAGAACCCCGGCCAGAGGAATGTGAGCGATGGTGTCGCAACGCTCGCGTACCAGCCGAGATAGGCCTGCCCCCTCAGCCCCCATTACGAGGGCTACAGGCTGGTCAGCCACCGACAACCGATGGATCGCAGCGTCGCCACCGGCATCGAGGCCAACCGACCAGACACCAGCCTCAGCCATGCGATTCAGGGCCCAAGGCAGGCCAGCGACTCGAGTCATACGTAGGTGCTCGATCGCGCCAGCCGCCGATTTGGCTACCGTTGCCGTTACTCCAGCTGCCCGGTGGCGAGGAAGAATCACTCCAGTCACCCCGGCGCACTCAGCCGAACGCAGGATCGCTCCGAGGTTGCCCGGGTCTGTCACCCCGTCGAGTAGCAGTAGAAACGGGTCAGAGCCGTCGGCGTTAGGCACCAGCAGATCTTCGAACTCGTACTCCCGAAGCGGTTGGGCTAGCGCAAGTACCCCTTGTGGGGCTTCGGTGCGAGCAATGTTCTCAAACTTGTTGCGCGTCACCTCACGGATAGGCACCTTCGCCTCGTCCGCCAGATCAATAATGTCGTCGAGGATAGGTGCCGGGTCCAGATCACCAGCCAACAGCACCTCACGGGTCCGGCGGGTGCCAGCTAGAAGGAGTTCTCGAACGGCTTGACGACCCTCCACCTGGTCGCCACCTAGGCCCTTAGGCCCATCACGACCGGAGCCGCTGCGGTTCCCCAACGGTGATGTCCCCCGCTGGCCACTTCCCCGTCCTCGCCCTGGGTTGTTTTTTGGTCGGCCGGTAGGCGACCGGCGCGCCGGTTCGGGTCGACTGGCCCCCCGATTACCTTTGCCAACTTTCTGAGATCCAGAACCCTGAGAAGAACCTTTCCGGGCGCCGCCCTTCCGCGAGCCACCTCGACGCGGGGCGCTCACGAAGAATCCCCCTTGGCACGCACAAGTAATGCGACTGCGAAGCAAGCCACACCCTCTCGCCGACCCAACGCTCCGAGTCCCTCGGCCCGCTTGCCCTTGATCGTCACCGGCCCACCAACCACCGCTGTCAGAACGTCCTGCATCTCAGCACGACGGGGCGCCAACCTAGGAGCCTCGAGAACCACAGTGCAGTCCACGTTGGCTACCAACCAACTATTGGCGCCCACAGTGCTAGCCACCTCAGTCAGCAAAACCATGCTATCGACACCAGCAAGGGCCGTATCGGTGTCCGGGTAGCGTTGCCCGATATCCCCGAGGCCTGCGGCACCCAATAGGGCATCAATCACCGCGTGAGCCACCACATCAGCGTCGCTGTGGCCGGATAGACCGGGACCCTCGAAAGTCACACCGCCCAGTACTAGGGCTCGGTTGGGGTCGTCGCTGAACGGGTGTACGTCAAACCCTTGCCCGATCCGCATGGTCGATATGTCAGTCATGGGAATTGGCTCCAGTCGCAGCCCCAATTTCTCCGAAGGCCGCAGCGGCCAACGCTAGGTCCCCAGATCGAGTGATCTTAAAGTTTTCCGGCTCGCCATCCACAACTACCACTTTGCCACCAGCAGCCTCAACCAAAGTGGCGTCGTCGCTGGCATCAGAACCTGAAGCGTATGCATTACGCAACAGGTCCGCCGGGAAACCCTGGGGCGTCTGAACCGCCATTACTCCATCTCGGTCCACCGATCCTCCACCTACGGATCGGAGTGAATCCGCGACCAACACTCCGGGTACTACCGCATCCGCTCCAGCCCGGACAGCCGCCACTACACGAGCAAAAAGCGCACGAGTAGCCAAGGGGCGCGCTCCGTCGTGGACCAGCACCACCTCAGCGTCGAATGGAACCGCTGTGAGTCCGGCTCGGACCGAGGCCGATCGAGTAGCGCCACCGGCCACCACAGTCACCGCTCCTTTCATGCCACTTAAAAGTCCATTTGTAACCGGTAAACGCTCGGGGGCCACTACCACGACGACACCATCAGAAATAGTTCCG
>CAWVUB010000223.1:0-2018 GCA_963933065.1 uncultured Acidimicrobiaceae bacterium
TTTTGCGTGCACGTGTTCGCAGTTTCGAGAAGGCAGCGCTTTTGGCGCTGCCTTCCCGGGTTTTCGGTGGTTGTACCCTCTCCGACATGCTTCCGGGCCCGGCTACAAGGAACGACTTATGACGTTCCTCGGCGCCTGGATGGCCATCACGCCTGGCAACCCGGAGTAGTCGTTTGGGCCTCGTTTCGCGCTGGACTGAGAATCTGATGAGGTCGCTGGATGAGCGAACCACCATGGTCGAAACTGACCTCGGGCCGATCCAGGTCGCTATAGAAGGTGATGGACCCAGAGTGTTGAGCATTCACGGCTCGCCGGGTGGGTTCGACCAGGGCCTGATCTGGGCCCAACACCTGCGAGCTAGCGGCTGCCAACTGATCGCTCCGTCACGACCCGGGTACCTCCGGACACCTCTTGATTCCGGCCGCAGTCCGTCCGAACAGGCCGACTTGTACGCATCAATGCTCGATGTGCTCCACATCGACAAGGTGACGATCCTTGGGATCTCATCAGGCGGCCCGTCGGCAGTTCATTTCGCAGCCCGACATCCCAACAGAACCAAAGCACTGCTTCTTGACGCAGCCGTGCTGCTACCGATCTCCCCGGCGAGCAACGCTATCGAGCGAGCGATTTTTGAGTCCGGTGCCGGGGTCTGGCTCTCATGCCAGATGGCAAAAAGGTGGCCAAGGCTGACGGCTGGATTAGTGGTTGACGTCCTCTCAGCCGGCCTGAGCAAGGACCGCAAACGGGATGCGGTGGATTGGATCACATCCAGTCCGACACGACTCAGGTGCGTTGTTGAACTCCCCACCTCCCTCGCACCGAGGAGATTCCGAAAGTCTGGCCAGAGGAACGATGAATCAAACGAAATCAACCTTGAGCCGCTCCCCTTCACCGCGGTGACGGCGCCAACGCTTATCGCCCAAGGCAATAACGACGCTTTTCCTCTCGTCGACCACGCCAACAGCGCGGCTGGCAAGATTCCTAATGCCGAGTTGATACTCGTCGAAGAGGGCCATCACGGGTTGCCCTGGTGTCGACACATTGACGCAGTCGCTCGTCGGCAACTCGAACTCTCGCTCCCCTAGTCGGTTCCTATTAGCCAGAACCGAATCTGGACGACGACGATCCGAGCCAGGACCTGCAAGCCCCACGCCGTGCAAGCAATTACGGTGACGTCAAGACAGATCAGTCGATGAGCGGAGGCGCACGAACCATGGATATCACCACGACCGAATCTCTACCCGGACGACGGATCACAGCCGTGAAGGGTGTGGCTGTCGGCTCGACGGTCCGGACGAAAAACATCGGTAAGGACATCGGTGCAGGCTTCAAGTCACTCGTCGGCGGCGAGCTCAAGAGTTATTCGGCCATGCTCGTCGAGGCGAGATCAGAGGCGCTCTCCCGCATGGAGGCGCAGGCCACTGAGCTAGGGGCCGACGCAGTGGTCAACCTCCGGTTTATGACGTCAGCCGTTGCCTCTGGCGCCTCCGAGATCCTCGCTTACGCCACCGCTGTCACTACGGAGGCCGTCTGACCCACCTGTTCGCAGTGTTCACGGCCCCGAAAGGGGAAGGCGCCTGATGGGGCTCATGCAACTCGGTTTGGGCTTGGTCATATTGGTGTATGTGACCTTTTGCCTGATCACCCAGAAGGTCTGGATTCGCAAGGTCTTCGCGTAGAGAACGAGAGACGAATACCCGAAGGTGTTCATCATGAACATCATCGCTGGAACGTTGATGACTATCTGGCTCATTGCCAGACCACTCTTGACTAACTAGTTCTCCAGTCGGTTCTTCACAGTTGGCGACTGTGAAGCCGCCCCCACTGATCGGGTGAAGCCTCCTCTTCGAGTCCCGTTTGACCCTTGTAGCCACATGGGACAACGAAAACTGTGAACACGCCACAAGCAGGTGTTCGCAGTTTCGAATGGGAACGCGCTAACTATTCTCCACCTTCTGCCGCGAGGAAGCGACTGCGCACGTGAGCCCATCTCTCACCACCGTCGATCGTGATGCATT
>CAWVUB010000224.1:0-2007 GCA_963933065.1 uncultured Acidimicrobiaceae bacterium
ATGGCTGTGTAAGCCAGAATTACGGTGACGAGCGCCCATGTCCGGATACGCACCCGTGGCCGTGTCGGTCGACCAGTGTTCGTCATCAGTGGCCCATCATGAGAAACCGGTTTATCCGTCGGTAGTCAGGAGATCGTCGCCGGTGATGGCCCGACCGTAGATCTCGCGAAAGGTGTCGTCGGTGACATCGTCGAGATCGCCATCAAACACGATCTGACCCTCCCGGAGACCCACGAGGCGTTGCCCAAACTCACGGGCTAGGTCGAGGAAGTGGAGGTTGACGAGTGTGGTGATGCCAAGCTCCTGATTAATCTTCCGCAGATCACCCATCACCTGGCGACTGGTCACCGGGTCTAGAGCGGCAACCGGTTCATCAGCGAGCATTACTGATGGTTCCTGGGCCAGCGCTCGGGCAATTCCCACCCGTTGCTGCTGTCCACCGGAAAGATTGGCAGCCCGGACGTAGGCTTTCTCCACTATCCCGACTCTCTCGAGAGCGGTCATGGCGGCTTCCCTGTCGGCAGCCGGCCACATTCCGAACGTGGACCGCCAAGCAGAGACACCAGCCAAACGGCCCATCAGAACGTTGTTCACCACCGAAGTCCGGTGTACCAAGTTGAATGTCTGAAAAATCATTCCAATCCGCGACCGAACCTTACGTAACTCCGCGACACTCGCCCCCACGACCTCGGTGCCGTCGACCTTGATCGACCCCTCAGTGGCTGGGATGAGGCCGTTCAGGGATCGCAGCAGAGTGCTCTTACCGGCCCCTGAGAGGCCGACGACCACCACGAACTCGCCGTCATCGATCGTGAGATCGACATGGCGCAATGCCTTGACCCCACCCCGATAGGTGACCGAGACATCCCGGAATTCAATCATTCCTTAGGTTCCGCCTTGGTCATCAGATCAACTTTGTCCGTCGTGGTCGTCACGCTCCTAAGCGCCGTGCTTGGCTCAGCCCAGCGGCTTAGTAATTCCCAGCGCCGCAGCAGCGTCTCGCACCACATCAAAGTCTGAGTCGACAGCTGGGCGAATCGACGTCCACCCGTAGGCCTCATCCCAAGCCGCCTCGCCCTCTTCGGTATCAAGGTAGGCAGCGATGGCGTCGTATATGGCTGCCTGGAGTGAGTCGGGTAGCAACGCACTCGCTGCTACTACGTCATTAGGCACCTCCGCGGTGAGGTTGAAAACGATCACCTTGTCGCCCACGTCCAACTTCTCCTTGCGCAGGGAGCGGCGGGCGTCATCGTATGCCACCCCAATATCAGCGTCGCCGTTGTAAACGGCCACTACGGCGGCATCGTGCCCACCGGTGAAGATTGGCGTGATGTCATTCAATGGGTCGATGCCCGCTTCGATGAGTTGAAGGGCTGGAAAGAGGTAACCCGACGTGGATGATTCAGAGGTAAAGGCCACTCGCTTGCCCTTCACTTTGGACAGATCGGCTATGCATGAAGTCCCCGGTGAGACATCACCTGCATCTACCGATTCGCCGAGATCCTTGCCGTTGTCACCGAAGTAGACGCCGACCTGCAATGCCACGGCGTCCAGTGCGCCGACCTGTTTCATTCCTGCAGCGGAGTTCTCAAGCGCAGTGGCGGACGCGGGCGCAGTGTCACATAGCGACTGGTCATTGGTCATCCACTGGCCGTGGTAGGTCGCCGAGCCATATCGGATGGCCTGGATAAGCACTTCCATGTTCCCAAACTGCTGCTGGGCCAGCACGTAGCCGAATGGGCCAAAGGCACCTAGGTCGGCTTTACCGGTACCCATGGCGGTGACTAGTCCGGTGTAATCGGTAGTAACTATCCCCTCAACCTCGATCCCGAGGCTTTCGGACAGTACGTCCATGATCGGTTGGATGTCGTCCTTGAGCGATTCTTGCTCTGAACTCGGCACGAAACCGAACGTGATCTTGTCGGGCCAGGTGCCGTCGCCCTTTGAAGCGGCACCCACGTTATCGGAGCAGGCCGATGCAACAAGCACGATGGCCAGCAGGGTGGT
>CAWVUB010000225.1:0-1937 GCA_963933065.1 uncultured Acidimicrobiaceae bacterium
TCATCGCAACTAGGGATCGTTGTACCCACAGAGAAGGCCGATTGTCCGGTGGAACTGTGGAGGCGGGCTGTCTCAGATGCCCCTATCACGGCTGGGAATTTGGGGAACAGGGGCGATGCGAGAAGATCCCGTCATCCGGTGAGAGAACAGTGATCCCACCCAAGGCGCACCTCACCACTCTGTCCATCCAAGAGCACTATGGCCTGGTCTGGCTTTGTCCAGATGAGCCAAAATCTCCAGTTCCTGATCTGGGAGTAGAGAGAGATGCGAGTTTCACTCGGCTCAATACGCCGATGCAGGTCTGGAACTGTTCGACCACCCGGATGATCGACAACATGCTCGATGTGGCCCACTTTCCCTATACCCACGTCGGAACCTTCGGTCTCCAACAGGAACAGGTTGTTCCGAACTTCAGTCTCAAACAGCTTGATGGCGACTTCTATGGATACGAATACTCGGTGGTCATAAACAACGAAGGAGCGGCCAAGTCAATGTCTGGTGGTGGAGGGGACGTCATTAGTTTGGAAATGTCGACCGGATTTTCACTTCCGTTCTCAGTCCGGAGCACAATGTCCTACAAAAATGGCATTAACCAGACTTTGTTTATGACAGCTGCTCCAATCAGCAAGGAACGTAGTTATTTCACTTTTGTTCTCTGGCGAAACGACGATGTCTCTTCCGCAGGTCAAGAGATTGTCGACTTTGAACTAGCTGTTGCTGAAGAAGACCGAACGATGCTTGAACATCTCAAAGGGGAGTTGGCGTTGGGCCATGGTGCCCTTGTCGACGTGCAGTCTGACAAGGCATCCCTCGAGTGGAGGAGGCGGTATCGCTCGCTGATCTCTCCGGAGGCGGGGTAAACGGCAACTTTACCGTTGTTGAGTTTCACGACACGGGTAAGCCGGAGTTGTGGCCGTTCTTTAACCTTGTGGACCAGTTGGCCCGTTTCGAGGACAATCGTTGTGTTTCCACGGTCTTCGTCGATGGGCGAATGGTCCTAGAAGATGGCAGGATTACTGCCTTCGACGAGGAGAACTTTGTTGCTGGGTGCCGGGCAAGCGGTGGTGCATGGTCCGGGATTTAGGGCCATGTCGAGTCTCCCAATACCTAGGTGCCCTGGCTGCCCGTCTCTCAGCGGACCGGCCAGCGGGGCGACGGTGATAGCCCAGCCTGCCGGAGGAGTTTGCGTTGGGCCAGCTTGGCCTCGGACACGAGTTCTCTGTGGTCGACCCTGGTGCTGACGCCATCCTGGAGCACCGCAACGCCGTCGACTATCACGTCTGTTACCGCCCGACCGTCACCTGCCCAGAGCAGCTGTAATGCCGGGTCGATCGCAGCCGGCGTCGAGCCGACACTGCTTAGGTCATGGACTACCAGGTCAGCAGCCTTTCCGACCTCCAACGACCCAATCCGGTCAGCCATGCCGATTGCTTCGGCTCCCCTTATCGTCAACAGCTCCAACGCCTCGTGTGCCCCGAAGGCAGTCGGGTTGCACGACATGTCCCTGGCTAGTCCAGCGGCCAGGGCGCCAACGCGGAGGGCGTCTATCGAGTCGCCTGCATTCTCAGTGTCGCAACCAAGAGCCAGGCGCCCTTTCCTTCGGTGGAATTCGAGGTGCCGGCCCGCAACGCTCACGCCCTGCCCCAGTCGCAGGTACGCCCAGGGACAATAGGAGACCGCCGTCCGGGTGTCGATCAGGAGGTCAAGCTCACCATCGTCAAGGTAGACGGCGTGGGCGATGAGGGTATCCGGTCCCAAAACCCCTAGGTCGGCTAGGTGGTTTATCGGACGCTTCCCCGTGCGCTGGGTGAATGCGAAACCGTCTTCAGGAGACGGTGACATGTGGAAGGTTAGGGAGGTGCCGGCGGCCCTCGCCAACTCGGCCGCCTCGGCAAAAAGCCGGTCGGACGCTAGGTCGTGGCCAACGAGGGTCACCC
>CAWVUB010000226.1:0-1932 GCA_963933065.1 uncultured Acidimicrobiaceae bacterium
GTCCGAGCAGGAAGATGACGACCAGAGCGAAGAGCAGGGACGGCATCACCTGGAAGATCTCGGTGAAGCGCATGAGTAGGGAGTCGATCCACCTGCCGAAGTACCCGGCCAGACTGCCGATCACCAGGCCGAAGGTCATAGTCATAAGCGCGGCCACCACTGCAACTAAGAGGGTGGTTCGGCCCCCGGTGATGATGCCGGCCAGAATGTCTCGCCCCAGGTAGTCGGTGCCTAAAAGCGGTGCTAGGTCGTCGCCTGGTCCTAGAAACGGTGGGGCCACCATTTTTCTCGCGGATATCCCGTAGAGACCAGGTCCGAAGATTGTGATCAGGGCAATGAGTGTGAATATGACCAGGCCGAATACTGCCGCTTTGTTCCGGAGGAACATGCGGACGGCTCCACGGCTGCCAGTTTCGACCGGGTTGACGGCTATTCCGAGGTCGGTCATCTGGATCCTCCGACGCGGATTCGGGGGTCAATGAGACGGTAAGTGAGGTCGGTGAGCAGGTTGGCCACAATGGTCATTGCCGACGCGAAGATCATGATGCCAAGCAACATCGGACTGTCGCGGCGGAGGATCGAGTTGACGGCCAGCCGTCCGATTCCGGGCCAGCCAAACACAAACTCAACCAGAAGGGCACCCGAGAAGAGGGCTCCGACCTGTAGGCCAACCGTTGTGACTACGGGGATGATGGCGTTGCGCAGAGCGTGTTTGTAAACCACGACCCGCTCGTGGGCGCCCTTAGCTCGGGCGGTGCGGATGTAGTCGGACTCGAGCACCTCGAGCATTGAGGCTCGGGCCAGCCGGGAGTAGATGGCCAGATAGATAATGCCGAGACTGAGCGCCGGGAGGACCAGGTGCTGGAACAGGTCGACGGTCTCACCGAGCCAGTTGCCGTTGTAGCGCACGTCCTCGATACCGCCTACCGGCAGGATGCTGAACGGATGGCCTGCAGCGAAGATAACGATGAACATCAGGGCTGACCAGAAGACCGGGGTGGCGAAGCCGAGGAGACTCAAGACCGTCACTCCGTGCGAGGTCGGACTCTCCGGCCGGCGGGCCGTGAACACCCCGATGGCCACACCAACCATTACAGCGAAGAACAGCGACGTGCCGGCCAGCAGCACCGTTGCGAAGAGACGGTCCAGGATTAAGTCCAGGACCGGCCGTTCGAAGTAGGTGGACTGGCCCAGGTCCAATTGGGCGACCTGGCCGACATAAGACCCGAGTTGGACCAGTAGTGGGCGGTCCAGCCCGTAGTCAGCTCTTAGCCCGGCTAGGTACTCGGGGTCGCCGACACCTTGCTGCATGCCGAGGTACAAGGCAGCGTCGCCCGGGGCCAACTGGATCAGAAAGAAGACCACGACCACGACTGCCAATAGCAGTCCGATCGCTAGTCCTAATCTGATCCCGATGGCCCGGGCGAGTGCTGTCACCTCGTTTTTCGTGTGGTTAGAGTCCCTTTGTCGTCTCTACCGGTCGAGCCAGACGTTCTCCATGCCCGAGAGGCCGCCCCATGGGCCGTCTGGCAGGTTCATTACGTCCGGCTGGTTGGCTCCGTAGATCGGCAAAGCGTTGATGTTGTAGAACGGCAACTCCACCGCGGTGATTTCCTGGAATTCGTCATAGAGCGCCTTCCGGGCGTCGAAGTCCATTTCGATCGCCGCGGCGTAGAGCAACTCGTCGACCCGCTCATTGCAGTAGGCCGAGTTGTTGACGAAGAAGGAAACCTTGATGTTGTCGCACACGTAGGCCCGCTGTACGCCGATGACCGGGTCGCCCCAGTTGAAGTAGGCGGTCATGGTCATCTGCCAGGCGTCTGGGCCGCCGAAGAAGATGCCGACCCACGCACCCGCGTCGGCCGAGTTGACAACCTCTACGTTGACCCCGACTTCACTGAGTGCCAAGGAGATGTACTCGGCCACGTTGCG
>CAWVUB010000227.1:0-1926 GCA_963933065.1 uncultured Acidimicrobiaceae bacterium
CACCGATACCACCGTTATGTCGGCCAGCGTAGGTATAGCTATCGCGCGCGGGGTGGAGACGCCAGCCGATCTGCTTCGGGATGCCGATACGGCTATGTACCGGGCCAAGGAGGGTGGACGCGATCGGGCGGTCATGTTCGGCGCCCATCTGCGAGCGCAAGCGGTACGTCGTCATTCAGTTGAACAGGAACTTCGTTCAGCACTCGATGAGGAACGCATCGAAGTTCACTTCCAGCCGGTGATTCGATTAACCGACGCCACAGTCGTCGGCGCAGAAGCCTTGGCCCGCATTCGGGGATCGGGCGGTGAGCTCCTACAACCGAGCCAGTTCATCGACATCGCCGAAGACACAGGATTGATTGCCGACTTAGGGGCCCGGGTTCTGACTATCGCTGTCAGTCGGCTTGCCGCTTGGCAGACCCGAGACTCGGCTCAATCCAGTGGAGAGCTCCTCTCAATTGCTGTAAACGTGTCGGCTCGGCAACTAGCGGATCCAATGTTTCCTCGCCTGGTGGCCTCAACCGTGGCCGCTAACGGGGTCGATCCAGCTCAGGTGGCCTTGGAGTTTACCGAGAGTGCCCTGATCGCCGCCAATCCGGTAACTGGGTCGATACTCGGAGAATTGACTGCTCTGGGAGTGCGGATGGGGCTGGATGATTTCGGCACCGGGTTTTCTTCGCTGGCGTACCTGAAGCGCTTCCCTATCGACTTCCTCAAGATTGATCGTTCCTTCGTAGCCGGCTTACGCGAGGATGAGGCTCGAGATCCTTCACCAGCTAGCGATCGAGATGGGGATGACACAGCCATCGTGACAGGAACTATCGCCTTGGCACACAGTCTGGGCCTTCGGGTGGTGGCTGAAGGCGTTGAGACCGAGGAACAACTCAGGATTCTTCGCCAGTTGCGTTGCGACCAAGCGCAGGGGTTCTATTTCTCCGAACCGGTCACCGATGCCGAGTTCGATCGCTTCTTGGGCCCGGGCCTAAGTGACTCGAGCATGTCTCAGAACTGAGAATTTAAGAATGGTTGAGACGTCTGGCTAAGTCTCGAAAGGCCCGCCCACGGTGCGAGATGTCGTGCTTTTCGTCGCCCATCTCAGCGAAAGTTTTGCCGTTGCCCTCAACCGGCACAAACACCGGGTCATAGCCAAAGCCTTTATCCCCAACGGGCTGCTCAGCGATCCGGCCCTCCACGGTGCCCGTGGCAACTACCTCACTGCCGTCCGGATGCCTTACTAGGGCAACGGTGCGGAACCTTGCCGTGCGGCGACTAGCAACCACCCCAGCCAACTCGCGGAGCAGGCGTTCAATATTGGCTACTGAATCTCCCTCGACGGCTCCGGTGCCTTCAGCGGACGCGTACCGAGCCGAATGCACTCCGGGAGCGCCGCCCAGAGCGTCAACCTCTAGGCCGGTATCATCGGCAACTGCCGAAGACCCAGTGGCCTCGCAGATGGCAACGGCCTTTAACCGCGCATTGTCTTCCAAGGTGTCGCCATCCTCAACCACATCAGGCACATCAAGTGGACGGGGTTCCAAGCCAACTAGGCCTCCAAGTACCAAAATGATCTCGTTTACCTTATGAGGGTTAGCGCTCGCCATAACCAGGCGGGGTAGTAATCCTGGTCTCATCAAATGAAGCCCCCTTCGACAGGCAGTCAGGACCGCTCAGCAGGAGGTGTCGCCAAAATAGCCCTTTGAGCGGACACGATCTCGGCGATGCCAACGGTCGCTAGGTCCACTAGAGCATCAAGTTGGGAACGCTCGAAGGCCTGACCCTCTGCGGTGCCCTGCACCTCGACGAACTGACCAGATCCAGTCATCACCACATTGAAATCGACCTCGGCGTTGGAGTCCTCTACATAAGGCAGATCAAGGCGGGCGACACCATCCACGATCCCAACTGAGATAGCAGCAAGTTCGTCAA
>CAWVUB010000228.1:0-1908 GCA_963933065.1 uncultured Acidimicrobiaceae bacterium
GCAAGCGTGGACGACCCGAGTGCCTTCGGTGTGGCCAATGTTGACGATTCGGGAATCATTGTTGGACTGGTAGAAAAGCCGACCAACCCACTGTCTGACCTAGCGCTTGTTGGCGTCTATTTGTTCACCGCCGCCATCCACGAGGCCGTACGGCGTATTCGGCCATCGGCTCGTGGCGAGTTGGAAATCACTGACGCCATTCAGTTACTTATAGACGACGGTGCAGTGATCAACCACCGAGTGTTGGAAGGCTGGTGGATCGATACAGGAAAAAAGGACCCTCTTCTGGCCTGCAACCGCTTGGTCCTAGCGCGTCTACCTGGGGATGGAGTTCTCGTCGATGATGACGCTGAGGTGATCAGATCCAAGCTGATTGGTCCTGTGGTGGTGGCCGCAGGAGCCCGAATTGTCGACAGTACTGTGGGCCCGTCGGTGGCTGTGGGTCCCGGGTGCAGGATTGAGAGTTCGACAGTGGACGACTCGGTATTGATGGCTGGGAGTTCGATCACGGGTCACCGAACAGTGACGGGATCAGTCCTTGGTCGGGAAGCGGGAATACACGGGATGGGTGGACAACCAGACAGCCACTCCAGCGTCCTATCGGTCCTACTGGGAGACCACTCGCTAGTCGATACAACTGGTGTAGTCGATGAGGCCACTTCGAATGGTTGAGATCCATTTCTCCGATGCCATCGATGGTGTGGTGCTAGTCGACCCGTTAGTTCATGTAGACAACCGCGGGTCGTTCGTCGAGACATGGCGGAGGGAGTGGATACCTGGGTGCCGAGAAATGGTCCAAGTCAATCGGGCCGCTCGCTCGGCAGGTTCGCTGGTCGGACTGCACTATCACCGATTTCAGGCTGACTATTGGACCGTGGCGGATGGGTTGGTTCGAGTAGTGCTCCACGACCTACGCATCGGTTCGCCCACGGATGGGGCGACGCTATGCCTAGACCTCGGCGGCGATGGGTCTGAACGAAACCGGGGTCTCTACATTCCTGAGGGGGTGGCCCATGGATTTGCCGCCCTGAGCGATGCCACGGTTGTCTACCTAGTTGACAGGACCTATGACCCTGCCGATGAACTCGGTGTGGCCTGGAATGACCCGGTGATCAGCGCTGATTGGGGTCTTACCGCGCCAGTGCTATCCGACCGGGATCAGGCCAACCCGATACGGGTCGATCTGAGAGCGGAACTGGTTCCGGTATTTTCGCCAGATCCGGGAGAAGTGGACTGAAGTGCGTCTATTGGTCACCGGCGGTGCTGGCTTTATCGGCGCAAATTTTGTCTATCGGGCAGTGGCCAATGGACATCGGGTTACCGTTTACGACGCCCTTACCTATGCCGGCAGTTTGGACAACTTAAACGGTTTGGATTCTGATTCGGACTACCGGTTCATCCACGGAGATGTCTGCGACAGTGATTTGTTGACGAATTCCATGCGTGGGCACGACGCAGTGGTTCACTTTGCGGCTGAGAGTCATGTGGATCGCTCAATCGTCGATCCGTCGAGATTTATGACCACTAACTGCGAGGGCACGGCGACTGTTTGTCACTCTGCGCTCGAGGTGGGATTAGACCGAGTCCTCCATATCTCCACCGACGAGGTTTACGGTTCAGTGGCTTTCGGCTCATCCACCGAGTCCGACAAGTTGGAACCCAGTTCGCCCTACTCGGCGTCGAAGGCGGCGTCAGATCTCATCGCGTTGTCCTATCACGCGACCTACGGCCTCCCAGTGATTGTTACTCGTTCCACGAACAACTATGGACGTTTCCAGTATCCAGAGAAGATCATTCCGCTTTTTACTACCAGTCTGTTATGTGGTGAGAAGGTCCCGTTGTACGGAGACGGCTCAAACATTCGCGATTGGTGCCACGTTGATGACCACTGTGCAGCCTTGGACCTCG
>CAWVUB010000229.1:0-1901 GCA_963933065.1 uncultured Acidimicrobiaceae bacterium
CCAGTGCCTCGATGGTCCAGAGACCGTCGCGCGTGCCGCACGTGTAGACGGTGTCGGAGCCCTGGCTGGACTACTGTGGAGCCCGCAACCAAGACAGCGGTCGAGCGAGGCTCCCGCAGGTTTTGGTTATAGGGGTCCGCTCTAGGGAGCGCACAACGTGATCTATATCTAAGTCCCACCTGACGGCGTGCAAGATCCGCCGACACAGGGGCATGACATAGACACGGGGACCATTCAGAACACCGCCGCTCTCTACCTCCGCAAGTCGTCACTCGACGACCGAGCCGGGGACAACCAGAGTCTCTGAGCCGGTGGAAGAACCCTCACCTCTCGAATGCCGATTAGCGGTCGTACCGTATGGGCGTCCGATTGTCCGGATGGTTTGTACCAACGTTTATTGACAAGACGTGGTCCTCATAGATCCTGTCAGCGAAGTCATTCCATCCGGAATCCTGTCGACCGCAGGCCCGCCAAGGTTTCTTGATCATCTCGCTAAAGCGACTGTCCTGAGCAATTCCGAGTGCCACTGCCGCTTGATAAATGTCCATGCCAGTTTCTGTTCTCGGGTCAAGGTGGATGGCCATACCGGCTAGATCATCTGCTCCCCACGGCCTTGTCATGTGGGGACGATCCTCCCAAGTCGACATGGCGTTGTAGGCGCAGTAGGTGTGATTAAGGCCCACTGCATGTCCGAACTCGTGGAAGTTGATAGTGCAACAAGGATTGTTCTGGAAGACACCTATCTCCCACTGCGGCCAAGCATCTGGCTGAGTTAGGTCCTCAGAGTCGACCACCCAGGTGTTGTGGTAAACGAATCCGCGTGAGTTCTCATAGTCGGAGTTACCGCGACTGAAGTAAGCACTGTTTTGGCCCCGTCGGCATGGATGAATTCCCCTGCCGCCAACGAGCATCCACCGCTCACAAAGAGGGTGGAACTGAGGGAAGCTGACCTCATGGATCGTTGTGGCAAATCGTGGGTCGAGATCTGGGTGGATTACGTTGAGAATCTCCAGCATCTGGGCTGCAGCTTCCCAGTCTCCGAGGTCTTGGGTGTCGCCGAACAGAAAGTGTCGCAATTCTGGTTCGTAGTCAAGAATCACTTTGTCGTCCGCTATTTGCCAGGCCGAATATTCAGGCTCCTGTTCGCCCATGCCATGGGGACCGGTGTAATCAGCAAAGGCATAGATCAGTGCCTCTAAGGTTGGATCAGGAATGACCATGTCTGCGTAGCGGGAAAGATTCACGCTGACACCCGTCGGAACAGTTAGCCCTGCTTCGACATCAGTCAGTTCCGGCGGCACGATGCCAGTGAACATCGTTGACTCGCAACTCGTTCCATCAGCGTGTCCGGTAACCAGTTCGACATCGATGACAACTCGATTTCCTGGTCCTCGGGGCAAGGCAAACTCGTACTCCAGATCAGCATGGACAGGGATCGCGTGACTGCGATAGTTGACAAGTCCAAACCCGCCACTCTTATAACTTCCAACATCGCCCGAAGCCGCCTCGGATGGACGAGTCCGGATCTCTAGAGAAGCCAGGTTCGGATCACTGTAGAAATTCCAGTAGAGAAGAGTGGCGTTCCTTCGGCCGTAGCTCGTTTCGACGGCGACATCAACACAAGAGTCATCCCACGAGATCTGACGTTCCGTTTCAATCACCGGCCCAGCGGCTGCCGTCGTGGTCGAAGCGACAGTCGTCGTCGTTAGGGCGGTGGTCGTGGTCACCGTTTCGTCCGGTGACGCGACAGTCGTCGTCAGTAGGGCGGCGGTCGTGGTCACCGTTTCGTCCGGTGACGCGGTGGTGGTCGTTGGTACGGCGGTGGTCGTGGTCAGTAGGGCGGTGGTCGTGGTCGTCACTGCTTGAAGAGTTGTCGTTGCAGATGACGTTGCCGGAGACAG
>CAWVUB010000230.1:0-1874 GCA_963933065.1 uncultured Acidimicrobiaceae bacterium
ATCGCCGGCATCGCTTCCGCTCGCTTGCGCAGATGTTCAGACTCAACTGGGTGAAGATCGCTCAACCGAACCATCAAAAGATTGTAGGTCGGTAGCGCTCACCGGGGAAAAGGACCTACTTACCTAAGAGCGCTTTCTAATATGCAGCCGCCACCCAACCGTGAAACCAACCCGCTTGACGCCCCCGCCGCCCCATGGAAGCCTGGATTCCGCTGCCCCGCTGCCGGGGTGGCGGACCACGGGGGGAAATCATCAATGGCTTGGCATCTCAGCGGCATGTACTACGAGAATTGCTCGTGCACGGCGACGTGTCCGTGTACCTGGTCGAACATGCAATTTCCCGCCACCACCGAACGATGCAACGCCACCCTGGCATTCACCGTCGATGATGGTGACATTGACGGAGTCGACGTCTCGGGACATACCTTCGTGCTGATGGTCGATTCACCTCCGCTTATGTCTGAGGGAGGCTGGAATGTCGGCGTGATCGTCGACGACGGCGCCTCACAAGAGCAAGTTGAGGCTATCGGAGCAGTGGTAAGCGGTTCCTTAGGTGGACCACCAGCCGCATTGGGACCACTGCTCGGCAACTTCTTGGGCATAGAACAAATGCCAGTCTCGATCACATCTGAAAACGGTGAACACACTGTGACCTTTGGTGATTCGTCATATACCGGACGCCCCCACGTCAACGGTTCTGGTGACGTAGTTGAACTGACAGGTGTCGACACCCACCCAGCCGGTCCAGTCTTAGGCATGGCCCCCGTATCGACGTCATCGATTTCAGCCATGGGCATCTCGTTCGGAGGCGAGGGCCTAAGCGGTTTCGCTAATCCGTTCAATTGGGCGGCCTAACCGAACCACCGGCGCAGCCGGTAAACAGTTCAAGACTATCCACGACAGTTATCCACACCATCAGCGTCAGTTGTTGGGTGGTAACCATCGGATGGGCTGTCCAAATGGACATGGGCCTGTGGGGCATGCCGGGCACCATGGGCATGTCGTTCGGGTCGTTCCTAGTTATGTGGACGCTCATGATGGCCGCAATGATGTTGTCATCGATAGCGCCGCTAGCAACTCTCTACGAACGAACAGTCACCACCCATAGAGGGCCGCGACTCACCGCTCTCGGGAGCGGGTATCTGCTGGCTTGGGGTGCAGCAGGGGTTGTGGCGTTCGCGATAGCTGACGTATTTGGTGACATGGCCGCCGATCGTCCGACTCTCGCCCAATGGGTTGCTGTGGCGTGTTTCGCAGCCGCCGGTCTGTACCAACTCACACCATTAAAGATGCGCTGTCTCGACCACTGTCGCAGCCCGCTCGGTCACCTCATGCAATACATCGGCTTTCGTGGATCGCTACGCGATATCCGGGCCGGTGTACATCACGGCCTGTTCTGTTTGGGCTGTTGCTGGGCTCTCATGCTGGTGATGGTCGCTTTTGGCGTAATGAACGTGGCTGCAATGGTTGGTCTGGCACTGGTCATAGCAGTTGAGAAGCACTGGCGGCACGGTCAACATTTCGCGCGAGTAGTCGGCGTAGTGGCTGTGGTGTGGGCAATTGCGATCGTTATCGACCCCAGCGTCGCTCCCGGACTCGACCCTGATGCTGTCATGGACATGGACGGAGACATGGACATGACAAATCGTTGATTACCTGTTCTCGTTAATTCGCAGTGTCTCGCAACCTGCGTGAGGCCTGAAGAAATTTTCCACTACCCCAGGCCTGATCCAACTAGTTGAGTGACGAGGCTAAGCCTGTGCCCGGCCCTTGCGACCTCGACGCGACAACTGCGCCGTCGTAAACGTTTCCTGTAAGCACTTCTTCTACCGAATCGACGCCGGGATCTAGAATTTCGTTATGGATCAGTCTGA
>CAWVUB010000231.1:0-1860 GCA_963933065.1 uncultured Acidimicrobiaceae bacterium
CCGTTCAACGTGCCTAGCTAGGAGCGAGTAGGGCGGTTGCTCGCTCGAGGGTGAGGCATAGCCAGCTCGTTGGGCGGTCCACTGAGCCTCCTCGAGTCCTTCGGATGGGAAAGTCGATGTCCCGACTGCTCTGATCTTTCCGCTTTGGACTAGTTCGTCGAGTGCTCCGAGAGTCTCTTGGATAGGCGTGCCCGGGTCTGGTCGGTGCATCTGGTACAGATCGATCCATTCTGTATCCAGCCGTCTGAGGCTCTCTTCTACTGCCTTGATAACCCAACGTCTTGACCCACCGCTTCGCTCGATGTCGCCTTGCATGGGATTACCGAATTTGGTGGCAATAATTACTTGATCCCGGCGTCCAGCAAGACACTCACCAAGGATTTCCTCAGAGCGACCGTCGTCGTAGATGTCGGCTGTGTCGATCAGGTTGATGCCTGCATCAATCGCCGTGTCGACGATTCGCGAGCAGGCTTGTAGATCAGGGTTGCCCCAAGAACCGAACATCATGGTTCCCAGTCCAAGAACTGAGACTTGTAAGTCGGTATTGCCTAGTTGCCGGTGGCGCATGTACCCAGTCTTTCATTTAGATGTCTAAACCGATTTAACCCAATCGATTTCTGCAGGCCGTGCAGAGGCAGCGAGACATCGCGAACTAGCGCGAAACAGCGATCAGCTATAACGGCAGGCCAGAGACAGTTTCGGGGCGTTTGCGCAGACCAGCGGTTAGGGGTGCATCCCGCCCATGGTCAGCGCTGTCTAGGAGCACCTGCGGGGGTTCGACTTGATCCAGAACCAGTTGATGTCGTGGTTGAAGTCTGATCTCGCCACCCCAGGTCTCCGCACGCAAAAGTGGACGCCGATCTTCCTACTCCACCGGCTTCGAATCGGACAGCCTCACTATGCATACCGTTATTGGGAATGCGCTCAGCAACTTCGCTATCATGAATTTGAAGCTGAAGCATGGTCGCTCATAGAGGCGGCGCACCCTCCAGTTGCTGTTGCTCTAGTCGCCACAGTTGGGAGCGTCAATGAATATCGAGGGAAAGACCGCGCTAGTCACGGGCGGAGCGAAACGAGTCGGCCGGTTCTCCGGTCAGGTCGTAGTCGTCACCGGTTCGGCAATGGGTATCGGTCGAGCAACCGCCATTCGGTTCGCGTCTGAGGGAGCGGCGGTTGCCTGCCTCGACATCGATCAGGATAAGAATGAAGCCACAGCTGCCGACGCTTCCGCTCTCGGAGCGCAGACCGTAGCGCTCGCCTGCGACGTTCGTTCTCGTGCTGAGCAGGAGGCGGCGATTGTTGCAGTTCTCGAACGGTGGGGTCGCATCGACGTGCTGGTGGCCTGTGCTGGTGTTTACGTTGGAGGTCCTCTGCCGGACATTCCGCTCGAACGGTGGGACGATCTGGTCGCCGTGAACCTCACGGGTGTCCTCGTGTCGAACAGCCTCGTTGCGCCAACCATGATCGAGCAGGGTCGTGGCGCGATAATTAACGTCTCGTCGATGGCAGGCAAGACCAGCTGGCCTAACTCGGCGGAGTACTCCGCGACAAAGAGCGGCGTGATCGGCGTGACCCGCTCGGCAGCGATGGAGCTTGGGCCCCACGGGATCACCGTCAACGCCGTTTGCCCCGGCAACACTCTTACGGCGATGGTTCGTCGGGTAGCCGCAGAAATCGGTGCGACGCTCGACATGACAGGTGACCGCTGGTTGGCCATGCGCGCGGAGGACACTGCCCTGAAGCGCTTGGCCGAACCTGAAGAGATCGCTGGGGTGATCGCCTTCCTAGCGAGCGATGACGCTCGCTACATCACCGGACAGTCGATCGGGGTCGATGGTGGCCTAATTCTCAGCTGAGTAA
>CAWVUB010000232.1:0-1799 GCA_963933065.1 uncultured Acidimicrobiaceae bacterium
CCTTGGTCACCGGCTAGGTAAAGGGCGGCGTCGCCCGGGGCGATCTGGATCAGAATGAACACAACGACCACGACTGCCAATAGCAGTCCAATCGCTTGTCCTAATCTGCTCCCGATCTCCCGGGCGAGCGCCGTCACCTCTCGTCTCTATTTGATTTATGTCTCAGTCCTAAGCGTCGATCCCTACTTGTCGAGCCAGACGTCTTCCATGCCGGAGAGGGTCCCCCACGTTCCCTCTGGCATGTTCTTCACGTAGGACTGGTTGGCTCCGTAGATTGGCAGAGCGTTGATGCCGTAGAACGGCAACTCCACTGCTGTGATCTCCTGGAACTCGTCGTAGAGCGCCTTTCGGGTGTCGAAGTCCGTCTCGGCTGCTGCTGCGTAGAGGAGTTCATCGACCTTCTCGTTGCAGTAAGCCGAGTTGTTGACGAACACGCCTACCACGATGTTGGCGCAGACGTAGGCCCGTTGGACACCGATAACCGGGTCACCCCAGTTGAAGTAGGCGTTCATCGTCATGTGCCAGGCATCCGGACCACCGAAGAAGATGCCAGCCCACGACGGAAGGTCGGCACTCTGGACGACCTCCACATCGACTCCTACCTCTCCGAGTGCCAGAGCGATGTACTCGGCCACGTAGAGCTGCTGCTCGTTCGGACCTGGGATGTAGTGGATCTTCAACTCCAGCCCGTCGGCGTAGCCGGCTTCGGCAAGCAGCGAGCGAGCCTTGTCCAGGTCCACGTCGTAGCGCTCCACGTTCGGGTTGTAGAACGGGCTTGACCGGTGGATGCCACCCAGCTGCTCCTCGGTCTGGCCTTGGTGCAGGTTGTTGATGATGAAGTCCCGATCGATGGTGTAGGCGATCGCCTGCCTCACCCGCAGGTCACTAATGATGTCGTTTGCCATGTTGAACTGCAGATGGTTCAGCGAACCAACGCCACTCAACTCGTCAGGATTAGCGATCAAGTTTGAGTTGTTGGCAACCTTCTCGGCGTTAGTCACGCTGGCATAGCCGCCAGTGTCGAACTCCCCGGACTCAAGACCCAGCATCATCGTGTCCTCGTTGGGAGTGATGACGTAGATGATGCTGTCGAGGTAGGGGCGACCGGGGATGAAGAAGTCCTCGTAGGCCTCCATCACAATCTTTTCGGTGTTGTTCCACTCGGTAAGACGGAACGGACCGGAACCGACCGCGATCAAGTCACCCTCCAGGGCGGCCGTGTTGTTTGGATGCCCCTTCATCTCGTTGATTGCTGTGCCGTCATCCATGATGTGCTTTGGCATGATCGGCATAAGCACGTCTGACATGGCGATCCACAGCGCAGGATGTGGGTTGGCCAGGTTGAGCACCACGGTGAGTTCGTCAGGCGTGTCAATCGAGTCGACTGGGGCCCACATCCCGGTGAACGGGTGGTTGTTCTTGACCACTTCGATCGAAAACTTGACGTCGGCTGATGTGATTGGCACTCCATCGTGGAAGGTTGCGCCACCCACAAGCTTCAGGGTGACGGTCATCTGATCTTCCGATACGTCCCAAGACTCAGCCAGGTATGGCTGAGGATCCCAGTTGGCATCGAGGTGAACCAGCGAGGCGAAGACCTTTGAACTCACGTTGCCGATACCGACTCCAGATGCCACGCCGTGGTTGATACCCCCGCCGACCTGGGAGGTAGCCATCACCAGTGTGCCGCCGCGGGTCGGAACGACTGGGGCGACCAGATCACCCGAACCAGCGCTAGAACCAGCTGGTGCGTACTCGTAGACAACGTTGGCGTTGGACGCCGGAATGTCGTTGGAGTC
>CAWVUB010000233.1:0-1780 GCA_963933065.1 uncultured Acidimicrobiaceae bacterium
CAGCGATCAGCGTCGGGAAATCACCCGCAGAAACCGCCACATCCACTAGATCGCCAAGAACCTGCTCAGCCATCGGATTCGAAGCCTCAACACTGGTTTCAGCGCCCGACGTAGGAACTGCTACGCCATCACCGTCGGAACCACAGGCGACCCCTACGAGGGAAATAAGCAAGAGGCAACCAATGGAACGAAGAGTGTTCCTAACAACTTTTTCAAACATGATTTTTATCCTTTCGAGCGACCAACTTGCCGGTCTCATGGGAGACCCTGAAGACGATCGGTTGGTTAGCAAATTTGTTATTTAGGTGGGTTGACTGCGTCTAAACCAAATATCTCGGTGTAATACCCAGATCACCCAGATCGCTCTGGACGGCTATCTCTGACGCCGGCACCCCATCGAGCCAGTTTCCCGACGCGAGCTACTACTGGGTCTAAAGCGATTCGGATCAGGGGCTTCCTGTTCGGCCTGCCCGGGGCCTCGACCGCGGCTTCATCAATCTCAGCGGATTGGATTCCGGGCCGCGCACCTTGCGACCTTTCATTCGTGACTGCATATCCAGCTACGAGAAGACCCCAGAAAGTGATCGCATACACAACTACTCCAACCACCAAGAGAAGTGATTGGTTCATGAAGGCTCCCCTGGGTTTGCGAGAACCAGTGCTCCGAGCGAGTGAATGGCAGGAACCCAGAGGCCCACGAAGAGTCCTTGATGCTCATTGCCCGTGAACCAAAGGCTGACGGACAGGGCCAAGGAAACGAGTCCTGCTGCCACAAAGATCATCTTGGATCTATTGACCAAACTAAGTCGTGGCCTAGCTATCTCTTCGGTAGTCACAGTGCTCCTTGTCGGTATCTGGGCCAACTCCAGCCCTTGGTATCCACATCCTCTCGATATTAGTACTAATTAGCAACACCCAGATGGGTGCCTCTGGTCACACAACGTTTGACCGGGTCCGGCACCTGGCACCTGGCACCTGGCACCTGGCACCTGGCAGCCGACCTCAGATCCTCAGTCGGCTGAGACCACCAACCTGGCCTCTTCCCGAGTGCCCTCATCAATGCCAGACCGTTTGCCGAAACGCCAGTCGGCCAGCATCGGGGAGGCCTCCTGAAACATGATGCCGATTAGTGACATAGACAGGGCTGTGCGCTTGGGGCCCGGGAAGAAGGACTCTAAAATTCGTCGCTCTCGCCGTCGGCCAGGGCGCGCGCCCAATGGCCATTCAAGAACGCCCGGGGCACAACTCAATCAAGGTCACTCTCGACACCTACGGGCATCTATTCCTCGCGCTTGACGAGGCCCTCAGAGCAAGACTGGACGAATAGTTCCAGAACGCCATTCCCAACGACGCTCGGCCTACTCGCAGCCTGAGTTGACTCCCACTGTCCGCCTAGAAACCTCACCGGCAATGAAACACCTATTCCAACAGGGCATTTGTTTGTCGGGCTGGACCGCTCGTGCCCGTAGAATCAGCGATGCGTGCCTGACAGGTATGTCTGTGTCCGTCCGATGGCGTGCATCCTTTGCAATAAAGCCTGCAACGTGGTCGCCGTGGCCTTGGTCGGCGAAGTCACCGAGGGCATTATTTCTGAAAGCAAGGAATGGATCAACGTCACCGATCTAGTCCCAGCGGGTATGGGAACTGGATCTCAGTCGTGCCAGAAGTGTGGAGCCGGCGGCCTCCACCTTCAGCCCAATTGCGTTGTCTGCAGGACGGCTTTGACGAAGTTGTCGTAGAGCCTTTTGGCATTAGCCACGAAGTCGTCCATGTGATGTTC
>CAWVUB010000234.1:0-1778 GCA_963933065.1 uncultured Acidimicrobiaceae bacterium
GGAACCCAATTCAACGGGCTAGCCCTAGTCAACGAATTAACCCAACAAGGCCACGGCATCCCGCTCGTCGTTGGTGCTGCGCCTGCGTAGATGGCAGCAGTCTTCACCTTTGCTGTCAGTGGCGCCCCCGGCAGGATTTGAACCTGCGACAAGTGGATTAGAAGGCCACTGCTCTATCCGGGCTGAGCTACGAGGGCGGGCACTATTCAGGCTACTCACCGCGGAAACGTCCGGGCCCCACTTCGTTAAGGTTCAACCCGGCGAAAGGTGTGGATGGAACACCGCTCAACACCAGGTCAGCTGTAAGGCGACCCGCACCTGGTGACGTCTGAATACCGGTACCCCCCTGACCAGTACACCAAATAAATGAAGGGCACTGTGGGTCGGGACCAATCACCATGGAGCGGTCAGGGGAAAAAGTCCTCAGGCCGACCCAGGCTGAATTAACCGATCGGATATTTAAAGTTGTGGCCTCGTTTAGCCGGTCAATAGCCGTTGCGACATCTACTTCCTCGGGTTTCGGATCACAGGGCTCAGACGGTGTTTCTTCTGCCAGCGAGCAGAACATCTGCGGACCATCGTCACGTAAATACCACTGGTGATCAATATCGCCGGCAAATGCCCATCCCCCGGTATCCAACCCTGGGCCATCAACCATGAAAGCGGTCCGCCGGAACGGCTGGAGTCCTACTGGTTCCAATCCGGCGGTGACAGCCACCACATCACCCCAAGCCCCAGCACAATTCACCACTACGTCGACGCCCACCACTCCATCAGTGGTGGTAAGGCGCCATCCAGCACCATCGGGAGTGGCGGCGTCGACCCGCGTTGACGTCGCTATCCGACTTCCGGCCTGGCGCAGTCCTCGTACGAAAGACTGATGCAGCGATCCAACATCGATATCAGCGCTATCAGGTTCAACGAGAGCTCGATGCACCCGATCACGACGCAACGGAGGAAATAGCCGCATGGCTTCATCCACACCGACTTCGATAGTGGGCGTGGTGGCTGATTTGATGCCTTCAGCCAACATTCGATCGATCGACTCGTCCTGCTCATGAGTGCCCACGTGCAATACCGGCCGAGGGGCCAGCAGCGGGACATCGACAAGCCCATCAGGGGTATGCCGTAAGTACTCAAGACTGGCTGAAGTAAGCGCCCGCATCGATGGAGTTCCAAGATTTTCCAGCAACAGGGCGGCTGAACGGCCAGTTGTGTGATGGGCCAGCGTGGACTCCATCTCAAGAAGCAGCACGTCAAGAGATGGGTCTATCTGAGTTAGATGATACGCGACGCTGACTCCGGAGATACCTCCACCTATCACCCCCACCTTCATTGTCACCAACGCAGGATCGCACACAAACAGCGTGGCCGCCGATCCGCAAAGCCAGCAGCGGCGCAAGAATAATCTGAGCGGTGACTGGCCGGGCAGGCCGTAACATGGCTTTCACTTGGTGGCCGTAGCTCAGTCGGTTAGAGCACCTGGTTGTGGTCCAGGATGTCGGGGGTTCGAATCCCCTCGGTCACCCCACGTGGTCTAATCCGACAGTCGTCCACCTCAGTGGGTGGGGATAGGGTTCCGTGCTTGAGGCGCCTCTAGCTCAATTGGCAGAGCATCGGACTCTTAATCCGCAGGTTCTGGGTTCAAGTCCCAGGGGGCGCACCACTAAACCCAAGAACTGGGGTGTCCGACTCGCCGCCGAAAGAACCGGCGACACAGGGACATCTACAAGACATGGGAACTTCACCAGTTCAGGCGGCTGGGTGTAAGACTTGTC
>CAWVUB010000235.1:0-1702 GCA_963933065.1 uncultured Acidimicrobiaceae bacterium
GTGAAGAGCTTCCCTGCCGTCTCCTCCGGCTTCGAGATCGAGACCGAAATATCGGTCCACGCCTCACAACTGCGCCTCCCGGTGGCCGAAGTGGAAGTCGACTACGGCACCCGGCCCGACGGCTCGGCCAGCAAACTCCGCACTGTGGCCGACGGCACGAACATCCTGCGGGCCATGCTGGTCCTCCTCAAGGAGCACCGACCGCTGGCGTTCTTCGGATGGATCGCCGGAGCCTGCTACGTGACTTCAGTGGTCCTTGGGATTCCACTGGCCGTCACATACGCCCAGACGGGCCTCGTGCCCCGCCTGCCGACCGCCATCCTCGCCACCGGCCTCGTCATGGTCGGCCTACTCATGACGACTGCGGGCCTCGTCCTGGACTCGATCGCCAAAGGTCGCCTCGAGGCCAAGCGTCTTGCCTACCTGTCTCTAAGTTCCTGACAATATGTAGGTGGTTCAATGGGATCGCACCTGCCCAGACATGCATTCATTGGACTCCAAGAGGTTTGCTCAACTTCCCTCCAGGCGCCAGTGCCTACCTAGTGCAGGGACCTGCAATGGAGAAGTGGTTACGCCAGAGATCCTTTGCGTCGTCATGAACGACTCCGACTTGTGCCGGTATCGATGACAGACCAACGGTGATCGCCATTGCGAATCGGTGACATCCCCAGAACCCAAAGATAGGTCTGAGATTTCTATCAACGTGGAACACGATTCCGCCGGCTTCCCGGAAGTGGACACGTGACAGTTCATCAGCGGAACTGAGCCTTTTGTTATCACGAACCATATGAAATATCTCGTCTAATCTCTGATAGCGGTGAACGATGTCCTCAATGGACTTGCATTCATCAATGATTCCATTCTTCTCAATCAACTTAAGTAAATGATCGTAGATACCCGTCTCTTCCCAAGACATCCCATCATTCCAATGTGCCAGACAAGCCTGAATCTTGACCCAGTGGTTACGAGAGGCTTGGGTTCTGGGCTCATATGCAAGAGGTTCTGATTGGATATCCCAATCACCTTTACGGATCGCACCAAAGTCCTCCCAGTTGAACTCGGGATTCATCGTCTCACACTGTCGAGGATCTACCCAGATTCGTTCATGCATCCGAGGCGTGTGCGGCCCGTAAGCAAGTAAGTTAGAGACATCCCGGATGGCGACCCTGGAAAGAAAATGGACCCCCCGGCATGCCGTGTGAAGCGCATTGGGCAAGGAGGCCATGGCCTGAGACCATATCTACCGCCAGCCGCGAGAACCGTGCCATGGGACGCCGAGCTCTTAATGAGTCGCTAGTGTTTCCTGATGCTGAGGCGACTGCGAAGACGAGCCCTCCTTGGCCTTCCGCTGGCCCGCCGTCTCGTTCGACTCCTGCCGACACCTGTGAAGCAGCAATTGCTAGCCATGGGAGGTATGTCCGGCATTCACCGCTATCAGGATTTCCGGGATCCAACCGCCAAAGCGATGCTCATTGCAGAGTTCCTTCGAGGATCCGAGGTCAGTTATCCTCAGTCGGTCCTGGACGTCGGATGCAACGCCGGTGAAATAACCAGGTACCTGAACAAAGAGGGCTTCGTTACCGTGGGCATAGATCTCCACGAGGTTCTTGACCGAGTTCCACCCGGCAGGGAACACTCCGCATTGATCTCGTTCAAAGTTGACTCGGAATCAGTTCCACAGTTGCCATCATTCGATTCTGTT
>CAWVUB010000236.1:0-1670 GCA_963933065.1 uncultured Acidimicrobiaceae bacterium
CGTCAACTGACATCGGCAGATGGGGTCCGTGTTGTTCGATCGCCCCCACAGGAAGGACGACCACCGAGTCCGAAGTCAGCGAATCCGCTGCTTCAGGTCCCGACAAATCGGCTAAACGTCCTGACATAAAAGAAACCCTACCTTTTGGATCTTTTAGACCTTTTGGTCTGGAATGGCAGTTCTAACCTGGCATGGCAGGCCACCAGTTCAACCCGGCGCCGGGCTTTCACCGGGCCCCTCCCAGCGGCCTAGCCCCGGAACCTCCACACCCAATTGCGCCAGCGCCCGTGCCGTCGTGCCAGTCACCAAGTCCTCTAGGTCCACTGGCTGCTCATAGAAGGCGGGCACCGGCGGGAAGATGACGCCGCCAATCTCCGTGGCGGTAGCCATCAAGCGGAGGTGACCCAGGTGAAGCGGCGTTTCCCGCACCATGAGCACCAAGGGTCTGCGTTCCTTAAGGGTCACGTCGGCAGCCCGAGTGAGCAGGTCCGCGCTATGGGAATGGGCGATGGCCGAGAGGGCACGAATGGAGCACGGCGCGACGAGCATTCCCGAAATCGGAAACGATCCGCTAGCCGGGCCAGCGGAGATATCTCGAATGGGGTGAACAACATCAGCCAGCGCCTCGACCTCGTCAATGGACCGACTCGTCTCGAGTCCTACGGTTATCCGGGCTGCCGCCGTGACTACAAGGTGGGTTACGACGTCGGGCTCGGCAGCTAGCAACTCCAATGCGCGAATCCCGTAGGCAACGCCACTCGCTCCGGTCATACCAACGACGATTCGACGAGGTTCCGACATAGCCGATTTCTTAGCAGGTGGCACGCTTGAGGGCCCTACCAATCGACGAAGTACAGGGTCATTTGACCGCACTACCATCGCCCTATGTCTAGCCAGCCCACAGAGACAGCACCTGATCTGGTCTTAGCTGACGGCTGCCTTGGCGATGGCCGTCTAGTCGATCTCCACGTTGTAGACGGCTTAGTGTCGGCTGTTTTAGAACCCGGGACACCAGTTGCGGCTGGCACCCCGAGAGAAGACCTCTCTGGTTGGCTCCTGGTCGGGGCAATGGCTGAGCCGCACGCCCACCTAGACAAGGCCCTGACTGCCGAGCAGGTTCCTAACCCAAGAGGCGACCTGATGGGAGCCATCGACGCCTGGATGACTGCGGCGTCAGCCGGGATGTTTACCCCGGAAGACATCGCCGACCGGGCTACTGAGGCCCTTGAACTGCTGTTGGCGAACGGCGCCACGGCGGTCCGAACCCACGTCAATATTGGTGCCGGTGAAGAAGCCCTCAAAGCGGTCCGGGAAGCCCGGAGTCGGATGGACGGCCTATTGGACGTCCAGATCGTGGCCTTGACAAGCAATCCCATTACCGGTCCGGAAGGTCGGAAAAACCGCCGGGCTCTGGCCGTCGCTCTGGAAGTTGGGGTGGACTTGATTGGTGGTTGCCCGCACCTCGACCCAGACGGCAACACGCTGATGGCTGATGCTTTCGCTGCAGCATCGGACGCCGGGATCGGACTGGACCTGCATGTGGACGAGATGCTGGACCCTGAAGTCCTTTACCTCCGCGAGCTTGTGCGGATGGTACACGACACCGGTTTTGCGCACCCGGTGACTGCCAGCCACTGCGTGACTCTCGGCCTCCAGTCGCCGGACGTTCA
>CAWVUB010000237.1:0-1666 GCA_963933065.1 uncultured Acidimicrobiaceae bacterium
AACGTTCTCCTTGAAGTCGCTCATGGTCGTCGGTCCTTCCGGTCTCGTTCGATGGGGGCGGTATGCGCGGGTCGACACCGTATTCTGCCTGAGCAGTCGTGCCTACGAGGCCCGGACCTTCCTCACGACCTACTCGCCGGCCAGCACCGCTACCAAGTCTTTGCTTTGCTGGTATGCCCCCTGGAGCGGGTGACGTGATCTATGCCAGAGTCAGATTCAACTCTTGGCGCACCGCCAATAGCAGGGCCGCCAAGGGCGCTAGGTCAGGTTCCTAGTCGGCGGACCAGTCGGGGACTGGTGCTGAGTCTTCGATCATGAGGAGCCGTGATACTGAGAGCGATAGGAGGTAGGACCCGGTATTTACAGGGAAAGTTACTCGCTCATCTCGGAAGTGCTCGGCTGAACAAGCCAATACAGAAGCACCAAATTTCCGAAGGGCACGAGCCCAAGTAGGAGCCATGTTCCTTTTCGACCCATGTCATGTAGGCGACGTACACCCAATGTGATCAACACCCAGACATAGGCAATGGCGTACACGACCTCCGGTCCGGTCTGATCGGTACTGAGACCCAAAATGGCGGCGAAGATTCCCCCTAGAACCAAGAACACAATGGGGTGAATGAGGAACGGCCACCAAAAAGCGGGTCGTGTGGTCCGGCCCTCGAAATCTCGGAAACGACGCCAGGAATCTAGGTAGTAAGTAATAACTTTCATCGCCGGATGTTAGCCCGATTCACAAACACCCTTGGCGGTCAGTCCAGTCCAGGCACTCCCTCTCCTGAGCGCCGAGGCTCCTTGAGAAGGCCTCGGCCTTGCCTCCAGCGCGGCCGACGAGCGGGATACCGATGACTTGGACAACCGCAGCCACTCCAGACAAGAGAGGAACTGTCAAGCCTTGCTCCGGCGCCATGGCCTGACGGTGGTTGAGGTTTTTTGTCGGTTGCGTCGTTTTCAAACCCACATTTTCGATAAGAGTTGGGCTCAAGAAACCTTGGGCCGGCGTGCACGTCTGATTACGGAGATCAACGATGGGAACTTTCAGTCATAGCGAGATGCAGAATCGTCTCAACTGTCTAACCGGGGTGATGGAGGACGTAGACGTCGAGGCGATTATCGCTACTTCGTTTCACAACGTCCTCTACTACAGCGACTTCTGGATGACCCCATTTGGACGAGGGCACTATGCCGTAATGATGAAGACTGGCGAAGGTGCCTTGATCGCTCCCAGAATTGAATTTGATCGACCAGCCAACTACAGCTGGTTTGATGATGTCCGTATCTATTGGGATACCAAAAGTCCGTTAGAAGGTTCAGTCCGTCTAATAGCGGAGGCAATGGCAGACCGTGGAATCACTTCTGGACGGATTGGCGTCGAATACGAATACCTGACGGTGGGCTTCCACCGCTCTCTCCAAGAGGCCCTCCCGAACTGTGAGTTCGTTGATATCACCCTTCCAGTCATGGAGGCTCAAATCGTCAAGTCTGAAGAAGAAGTGGCCCTAATGCGTGGAGGGGCTCAAGTAGCCGTGGTAGGTGCCGAAGCGTTCATGAGCACCATTGCAGTTGGCGTTACCGAGGTAGAAGTCGCTCGTGTGGCAGTGGCCGCCATGGAAGATGAGATGAGAATCAGATTTCCTGATCTTGAGGTACAGGAGGACACTTTTTC
>CAWVUB010000238.1:0-1666 GCA_963933065.1 uncultured Acidimicrobiaceae bacterium
GAGTCTGAGGGTCTTTCCTTCACCGCCGGGGAGAGGTAAGCGAACTTCTTCGCCGTTCAGTTCTAGTCGTTCACCAGCTTCAGCCATGCGAATTACCTGAATGGTTTCGCTCATGCGTGTTAGAGGTCGGGCGAAGGGAACACCGTGTAGGCCTTCAACTACCTGAGGTCCTGAAGCTCCAAGTCCGAGGGAGAACCGGCCACCGGTGATGTGCTGAAGGGTGAGGGCGGTCATGGCGGTATTAGCTGCTGAACGGGCTCCTACTTGAAACACGCCTGAACCAAATGTCATTTGGTCGACGTGCTGGGACAAGCCGGCGATGGGTGTCGCAGCGTCACTACCCCATGCTTCGGCGACCCAGCAGTGGTCCACGCCTAGCCGTTCGGCCTCTATTACCCACTCGACGAGATCTGGCCAAGGCGCAGCTTCGGCAACCAACTGTATGGCGGTTCGCATCCTCATGCCACGAGGGCTGATTTCTGGCCTACAGGGTGATGGCTGTTTGGTTTTTTGGTGATTTTGTGTCTAGCGTGCAGACGTATTGGGTTGCCTTCGTGGCCGGTAGTTCGAGATAAATAAGGTTGAGTTCCGTCCCATAGTTGCTTGTTGGTCATAAACACCTCCTGCCGTCTGCGTAGCGTAGGCATAGACCACTAGTCGATCTCGATCACTGAAAGATCAGAGTTGCCTGGCATAGTGCAAACTATTGAGGACACCCTTAATTGACAGAGGACTTTTATGGGGGAGGCGGAAGAGGAACCGCTGGATTGAGGTTGATGGTGTAGCGCTAACATTGTCTGTACTTCGGCTTTGGCTGGAGGGACGCATCGGTGCCCGAGTGGACCAAGGGGACGGCCTGCAAAGCCGTAAAGCCGCGGGTTCAAATCCCGCCCGGTGCTCAACTAATCGGGCGATCTGTAACCACAGGTCGGGGCGGCCGATGAGCAATAGGGGAATTCATGGATGAGCAGGGGTCGGTTGACAGGACCGAAGCCACCAGCAGTGACGGTGAGGTCCGTGCAGTGGACCCGATGCTGCCTCACACGCCACCGTTCGGAATCAAAGCTGTGCACCCGGGAGATGAACCTCCGGTCAGACCACCTGATCTGGGACCTATCGCGCAGCATCGAGATCGCCCAGCGGGTAACGGCCTAGCTGCCATGGCCTCGACAGGCGGTGTGGTGCTGGCCATTATCGGCACCTTCCTACCTTGGATAGTTGCCGATCGCCCAGACGGTGCGGTTGATCACTTGATTGGGTGGGATTTTGCCGGTGACGCCATGCTGGTATTGGTTACGGGCCTGATTGCGGCTGGTGTGACTACAGCGTTCTGGGTTGGGCAGCGGGGTCTCGTGCATAAGTTATTGCTGCTGGTAACTGGTGGCTTGCTGCTGGCTGTAGCCGGTGTCGAGATAGCTGATATACGGGCCGTGGATGCAGCCTCACCACTTGAGCGGTCGGTAGGCAGTGGACTTCCAGTGATCGCTCTCGGTGGCGTTTTACTTGTTGGTGGTGCACTCCTGGATAGGGGTCCTTGGTCGTTTGGTTCCCGCTGACCAGTTACGGCATCTGGTGTGCGTCCTCAGGGTGACCGCTAGCCTCTACCATTCTGGGGCCATTAGCTCAGTTGGCTAGAGCACCTGCATGACGCGCAGGGGGTCGGGGG
>CAWVUB010000239.1:0-1661 GCA_963933065.1 uncultured Acidimicrobiaceae bacterium
TGACTCCGCCGTGTGCGTCGACATCGGTCCGGGCTTCAACGCCCCAATGGGTGTAGATGATTTCGGCTGTCACTACGTCCTCAGGACGGCCGTTGGCCACGAGCCGCCCACCGGCGAGTACAGCAACCTGGTCGGCGAACTGGCCGGCAACCGAAAGATCGTGCAGCGTGGTCACGACGGTGAGATCTTCTTCCGTTTGAAGTTCGGAGATGAGTTCAAGGACCTCCATCTGGTGACCTACGTCGAGAAAAGAGGTCGGTTCATCCAATGCGAGAATCGGTGTTTGTTGGGCAAGAGCCCGAGCCAGAACCACCCGTTGACGTTCACCACCGGAAAGAGTCTCGACCCGGCGTGTAGCGAAATCGAGGAGGTCAAGACGCTCCAGGACGTCATGGGCTATCTGGCGGTCGCTGTGTGACGCTGAGAATCGCAGGCCCTGATGTGGTGTACGGCCCAAGAGGACGTAGTCGAACGTTGGAATACCGATCGGAATCACCGGGTGCTGTGGAACTACGGCGATCCGTCGTGCTCTCTCCCGGTGGTGGGTCCCGGCAACATCTTCTGCGCCGATGGCAATTATTCCTTTATGGGCCACGGTCCCGGCCAACGTCCGGATCATGGTGGTCTTGCCCGCACCGTTAGGTCCGACAATTGAAAGCCAAGTTCCACCGGCTACCCGCAGGTCAACGCCGTCCAGTACCTGATTTCCACCAAGGTTGACCGTGATGTCGCACCAGGCGACGTCAAGAGGCTCGGTGGCTATTCGCTGAGCCTTGAGGAGTTGGTGGGATGGCCGGGTCCTGGCGTTCATGTGCCCGTCTGCCTTCGGAGGATCGACAGGAAGAATGGTGCACCGACGAAGGCGGTGATGACCCCAATGGGGAGTTCGGCAGGGGCTTGCACTGTGCGGGCCACGACATCGGTTAGAGCTAAGAAAGCACCTCCAAATAGAAGTGACAAGGGAATCACTCGACGGTAAGACACTCCTGCCACCAGGCGGACAGCGTGGGGAATGATTAGACCAACAAAGCCAATAAGGCCGCTAACTGAGACAGCAGCCGCAGCACCCAGTGACGCCACTACGAGGACTACTCGTCGCACGGTTTGCGGGCGCAGACCCAACGAAGCGGCTTCGTTGTCGCCTACCGCCAGAACGTCGAGGGCGCCCATACTCAAGATGAGACCCAGACTGCAGAGCACCGCATAGGGCAACAGGAGGAGGACTTCGTCCCACCCGGCTGTGGAGAGCCGTCCCAGAATCCATGCGAACACCTGTCGTAGATTCTCTGCGTTGCGTTGTTGAATGAAGGTTTGAAGCGCGGTGAAAAAGCTCGCGACAGCCACCCCGGCGAGGATCAGGGTGGTGGTTGATGTAGCCGCCCCCCGTCGCATGCCGAGCGTGCCCGCTGTGGTGACGGCTAGCAGGGCTCCCATGAAGGCGGCTATGGGAACCGGATCCATGAGGCCGAGACCGTCGCCCAGCCCAGCAACGATGGCTATCGTGGCTCCCAAGCCGGCACCTGCTGCAATGCCAAGCAGGAAAGGGTCCGCCAGTGGATTTCGGAACACCCCCTGATAGGCGGCTCCGGAGCCGGCCAGCAGGGCACCAACCAGTAAACCAAGAACCATTCGCGGGGCCCGCAACTCCCAAACGATGGCCT
>CAWVUB010000240.1:0-1636 GCA_963933065.1 uncultured Acidimicrobiaceae bacterium
GGCATCCGGTTAGCCCTCACTGGCATGGCCGACTACCCGGTACTCGCCGACCCACTGGATCCGACGACCGGGCTTGAACCAATCAGCGATTTTCGAGGTAGCGCCGACTACCGAAGAACACTCGCCGAAGTCCTCACCAAGAGAGCCGTCAATGCAGTCGAGAGGGTCGCCTGATGGAGGTCACCTTCGAACTCAACGGCACGAGCCATACCGCTGACTGCGCTCCCTACGAAACGCTCCTCGCCTTGCTCCGCCGGAAGGGGATGGTCAGCGTCCGCTTCGGCTCTACCTCTGGTGAGACTGGAGCCTCGGCCGTTCTGATCGATGGTCTCCTGGCTAGTTCTGAGGTTGTTCTGGCTGCTCAGGCAGGTGGCCACTCGATCACTACCGTCGAATCTCTGAACATCGACGGAGACCTCCACCCAATCCAGGCGGCCTTCGCTGCTACTGGGGCGATGCAGTCCGGCTATTCGGTAGGCGCCATGGTGCTCGGAACTCTCGCTCTTCTAAAGCACGACCCGAACCCCGACGAGAACGCCATTCGAGACATGCTCTCGGGGATCCTTGACCGTGAGACCGCTTACGTGAAGCCAGTTGCCGCGGTCCAGCGGGCTGCAGCAGTACTCCGGGGCGAGGAAGTCGAATCCTTCCGCCCCCTAATGGTTACGCCAATGACTGATGGTGTAAATCCCGCAGTTCTCGACCCTGATGACGGGCCACCAACCATCTCACCGGCTATCCCACGTGTCGTCCCGTCTGGAGACGTACCTACTACCACTGTCGTAGGCCAACCCGAGGTCAAGGTCGACGCACTTCGACTAGTAAAGGGCAACCCAGCGTTCACTGACGACTTCGAGATGCGCGGTCTGCTGTACGCCAAGGTTCTCCGCAGCCCCTACGCCCACGCTCGGATCATCTCCATTGACGACTCGGCGGCCAGAGCCCTGCCCGGCGTTCATGCTGTGATCCACCACGGCAACGTGCCGCGAGTCAAGTACGCCTCAGGTGGCCAGTCTTATCCGAATCCCAAACCCTACGATCAGGTTTCGTTCGACAACAAGGTCCGCCACGTCGGCGATCGGGTGGCCGCGGTGGCTGCCGAGACGGTCGAAATCGCTCAAGAAGCCTGTTCGCTCATCGAAGTCACCTGGGAAGTCCTACCGGCAGTGTTCGACGAGTTGGAGGCCATATCTGGTAGCGCCCCAGTTATCCATGACGAGAACGACACGACCGACATCGCTGACCCAGCGCGGAACCTTGTGCACTGTATGGACGTTGAGCGAGGCGACGTCGAAGCTGCCCTGTCATCAGCCGACCACTACTATGAACAAACCTTCCGGGTACACCAGGTTCAACCATGCCCCATCGAACCTCACATTTCTGTCGCATGGCTGGACTCTGACGAACGCCTCGTAGTCAGGACCGCCACCCAAGTTCCTTTCCACACTCGCCGCATGCTGGCGCCGCTCGTCGGACGCAACATCAAAGACATTCGAATAATTAAGCCTCGTATCGGCGGTGGCTTCGGCGCAAAGCAAGAGATGCTGATCGAGGACATCGTCGCCCACTTGGCCATTGCCACCCGTCGTCCAGTCCGACTGGAACTCTCCCGCGAGGAAGAATTTGTTTCTAGCCG
>CAWVUB010000241.1:0-1573 GCA_963933065.1 uncultured Acidimicrobiaceae bacterium
GCCGGTCTTCGAGGCCCCTCATCGGTTGCAGCGCCCTGAACGTAGGCCAGGGAAGTAACACAGGAGGGTCTCAAAGCAGGACTCGACACCTAAGGTCACCTGAAGTTCAAGGACTGCTCTGTCTGGGGGGTGCTCATCACCATGAACGCCGCCATTCGCGGAGAGTCTGAAGGGGTCCGACCTGATTCTCAGGGAATCTGGACAGGCCGCTTTCTTCCCGTGACGACTGCCATGGTGGTCGTGATGGGCCTGGCCGCCTTCGACGGAATGGCAGTGATCGCTGCCCTACCTAGCATCGCAGCGGACCTGGGTGATGTAGCCCTCTTACCGTGGGTCTTGACGGCCTATATGGGAACTTCCGCAGTGGCCGTCCTGATCGGAGGACCGGTCATCGACGCGATCGGTGTTCGGCGGACCTTTCGGGTGACAGGTCTGTGGTTCCTTTTGTCGAGCGCCGCAGTCGCTGTAATGCCAACTATGCCGTTGTTGGTGGCTGTGCGCGTGGCGCACGGATTCGGGGGTGGACTGGTGATGGCAGTGGTCATGGCCACCGTCGGTATTGCCTATCCGGCTCACTTGCGACGGAGGGCATTTGCCGCTGTCTCAATGGTTTGGGGCGTGATGAGCTTCGGTGGACCGGCACTGGCCGGACTACTACTTTCAGTTGGGGGTTGGCGTTTCGTGTTCGTCTCCCAGTTGCCACTCACTGCGCTGGCCCTGGCCGTGGGGTGGTCCACCCTGCCCGGGACACGACGTCGGCCAACTGCGATTAGTACAGACTGGGCAGGGGTAGCGTTGATCTCTTCGATCGTCGCGCTCTCGTTGGCCGCTGTCGGTCAGATCGGAGTTCGGTGGCCGGTAGCCGGTGCTGCGGCAGCATTAGCCGTTGCCGCTGGAGCGGTCTATTGGCACCACGCCGGTCGAGTAGAGGAGCCCATACTTGCTCGGGCCCACATCACCGACTTCCCTCTCGCTTGGCTTCACCTCACCGCAGGTCTGGTACTAGTTGCAGGACTAACGGTTGACAACTACCTGCCGCTATACGTGCAACTCACCAGAGGAGGTTCGGTTGAATTCGCCGCCTTCTCAATCACCTTCCTAAGTGTCGGATGGACGTCTGGTTCCTTCATATTCAGTCGGCTCTTGAGCGGTTGGAGAGAATCTGCCGTCATCCTGCTTGGTGCTGCGCTGAGCGTGCCCTCACTGGTAGCTACGGGCCTCTTGGTGGCAACGAGTCAGTCACTGGGTCTGATCCTGGGAGCGTTCGTCCTCGTGGGCCTCTCCATCGGACTGGTATCCACTGCCGCAATGACTCTCTTGCAGGCGGCCAGCGACGAAGCCGAAATGGGCCGTGTTAACGCAGCCCACCAGTTCGTGCGCAACCTGTCCATCACGTTGGCAGTAGCTCTTGGTGGAGCGGCAATCCTGTCGGTGGTTGAAGCCCGGGTTGGTGACGTGGATGCGGTGCGCAGTGTGCTTGCCGGGGCGGAACTCTCAGTAGGGCCTGAGACCATGGACGCTGTGGGAGAAGGCTTGGCATGGGCCCACGTGCCAAGCCTGGCTGCAGCGGTAG
>CAWVUB010000242.1:0-1571 GCA_963933065.1 uncultured Acidimicrobiaceae bacterium
CACACCCCGCGATGTTGTCCATGTACTGGTGGACGGTCGCTTCATCATCCGGGATAGGCAGTTGACCACCGCCAACGAGAAGGCCGCCCTGGCCGATGCGACCGCCGCCGCCAAGAAGGTTCTTGGTCGTGCAGGCATGCCGACCCGTTAGTTCGACGGAACGCTGTGGATTCGATTGGATCATGTTTGCTGGCCTTTGCTCTTGAATCAACCGGCCCTTTCATGGAGTGCTGGTCAATACTCGGACCACTGACAGGAACTCGATGAGCATTGTCCTGACCTGTCTTGCGGGGATGCTCTTCGCGGTTAACGCCACGTTCACACGATTAGCCCTTGATCGAACAGGAATCCGAACCGATGTAGCAGCAGCGGCCACAATCATGACAGCGACGGCTGTGGCCTCAGTTATTGCGACCATCGGCGGCGTTCGACTTAGCGATCTGAGTTGGGTGGAATCCCAAGGATTTTTCGTTATTGGGGCAATTGTTCCGGGTTTTGGTCAGTTGACGTTTTACGCCGCAATCCGCTTGGCTGGACCGTCTCGTTCAGCCATCATGCTGGGCACAGTGCCGGTCTGGTCGGTTGCTCTAGCCACCATCTTCCTTAACGAACACTGGTCGGTCTCAGTAGTAGTTGGAACCATTCTCGCTGTTATAGGCAGCGTTCTTTTAGCGACAGAAGAGACTACGAAAACGAGTATGTCGCGGTTGGGATTGGCTCTTGCCGCCCTGACAGCTCTCCAGTTCGCCATACGAGACGTCCTGGCTCGATCTGTTACCCAAGAAAGCAATCTGGATAGTTCCGCAGCAGCCGCTGTAACTCTTGGGGTCGGGGCTGTGGTTCTGCTCGGGGTAGCAGTTGGGACTGCTGGGCCACGAGAGTTCTCCAGGAACCTGCGCCGCAGCATGCCAGCGACGCTCATTCCGGGTATCGCTATCGGTATCGCCATGCCGGCTCTGTTGGCTGCCTTTGAGCGGAGTCGCGTTGTGATCGTGTCCCCACTCTTGGGGGCCACACAAACTGTCGGAGCGGTCCTACTTTCTGGACTCTTGATTGGCGGTACTGAAATAGACAAGAGAGTGGGCCTCGCAGTCATTGTGACTCTGGCAGGAGGCACCCTGATCGGCGTCACGCGCTGATCGTGTATTTAGCCTGACTGTTGTGGGTCAAGTCCCGCCTCACCACCAAGAGGTCTCAGGAGGTTTTAGCCACACAAAGCGGCTTCATTTCTTCCTAGTAATCGACTACCTCGGCACGGAAGCGGTCGAGGTAGTCATTCCGCTCCTTGGCCGAGACGGCGAAGTCTGGAACTAGCAATTCGTCCACACCCACAGCTTCGTACTCGGCCACTACTTGGCGGAGTTGTGCTGGGGTACCCACCAGGCCGGATCGATGGCCCATGTTCTCCTGAATCTTGGCAGCCTTCTCTTCGGTCTCGGTGAAAATGAGCACCCCCACCGCTGACTTCTGAATCTCGGCAGGATCGCGCCCTACCTCCTCACAATGCCGCTCCAACACGCTGATCTTGTGGCGTATTTCCTCGGGACGCCCCCAACTGTTCCACTCGGTGG
>CAWVUB010000243.1:0-1559 GCA_963933065.1 uncultured Acidimicrobiaceae bacterium
AGCCTCAATGGCCTCCTGCGAGGCCTCGAGCGCGGCCGCCTCAACCACGGCCGCGGCCACCCCATATTCAAATCACACCCCAAACGATCTGGCCATGTTCGACGCCTGCCCGGCAAGTGTCATCGCCTCAGCTGGATTCACTGATACGACCTCTGTGGACGTCGCCTGCATCAAGCACTACGGCATCACTACGGGGACCACAGCCACAACGTATTCACCCGTTGAATCCGTTACGCGTTGGCAGATGGCACTCTTCCTTACCCGAATGGTGGTGCCTGCCGGGGCGACGTTGCCAAGCGGTGTCGACCAGGGATTCACCGACATCAGCGGCAAGTCCGCTGAGATCCAGACCGCTATAAACCAGATCAAGCAGCTGGCGATCACCACTGGTAAGACGGCGACAACCTTCGCTCCGGACGACAATGTAAGCCGTGAGGAGATGGCCCTATTTATCGCCCGTCTGCTAAAGGCCTCTACGACCGGTCCGGGAGGAAACGAGGAATTTGTCAGCGGCCTCTCAGGTGCCAAAGAGATCAAGTCAATCGACACCGACCACAACTTCTCTGATCTCAGCCTGGCTTACCTAGTAGATGGTCAGAATGCCATCATCAATCTTTGGAATCTTGGAGTCACCGAAGTTTCCACAGCAACCTTGTTCCAACCCAGAGTCAACATTTCACGCCTGAATATGGCGCAGATGATGGCGCGAGCCCTTGACCACACCAACGCTCGTCCGGCTGGGGTGTCTCTTCAGTCGAGCGAATACCTTGCGGCCGGCACCGTTGTGACGATCTCGGTAACCCACCGGACCGAAGACTTCCTTCCGATCAGTGGGACGTTGATTGACACCTTCAGATACCAGTACAACTCAACTGCGGGGTATTCAAGGTTTAGCGGGGATGGCTCCTGTGCTCAGGTCCAGGTAACCGAGGCCGCCGGCACTTTGTGCGTGATCGATGCCGTCGATCGAGTGACCGATGTCAACGGAAATGCCAGCACTTTCGTTTCGGCGGTCGGTGCCGCTTCCATCTGGGATCACTACGCCTGGACAGGAGCTGTCGGCACTACTTACGACAACGATATTCACGCATCGGGCATGAGCAAGATCACGATCAACGGCTAGTCGTAGCGATTCTCGATGGGTCAACGCCGCGAGGAGCGGCTCACCCGTCTTCAGAACCGGCCGTAACCCTTCCTCCAGCCCTACCATTCAACGGTGTTCAAAGGTTGGCGTGCAGTAGTTGGTTGCCTAGTAGTCGTGGCGGTCAGCGTGTTGAACCCGCACTATGCAGTGGGTGACGGTCTCACGGTTGCTGGCAAGGGTTGGGGTCATGGAGTTGGCTTCAGCCAATACGGAGCCCGTGCTATGGCTGACGCAGGGAAACCGGCTAGGGAGATTCTCAGCCACTACTTCCCTGGTACCACTCTTCGTCAAATCGACACGCTGAACGTCGGCTCACAGTTCGTTGGAGCAGAGGCTCCCATGTGGGTCGGACTGCTCCAGAACCAACCCGAGGTCACTTTCCAGATTGAGGAAGGAGCCGCAGACCTCTGCTTCG
>CAWVUB010000244.1:0-1555 GCA_963933065.1 uncultured Acidimicrobiaceae bacterium
GTTTGCCGTTGAGGTCGCCCATTTGCTGAGGGACGCCGATCCATCTGGAGCCGCCAGCTACGCAGCTCTCTCGGTTGTAGGCGGTCTAGTGCTGTACCTACTTGGCCGAAAGATTGGTGAGACTATGACCAGGGAAGTAATGGTCGACGGGGGCTCATGCTGACGGGGCTGGGATTCCTAGTCGCTGCCGGGCTTGGCGCTGCGCTACGGCTGGTGGCTATTGAGCGTTGGCCCAAAGGGCACCTTGGCACGCTGACGGTAAACGTAGTCGGCTCCTTCGCTCTTGGACTTTTGGCAGGAACCGGCACAACTACACTCACCGTGATCGGCACAGGCGGGCTAGGCGCCTTCACTACCCTCTCGACGTTTGTCTCTGACACGGTGCAACTGTCCGACACCCGGCTTGGATCCCGTCGGGGGCGTTCGGTGGGCCACGTCGTCAACACTCTGGTCCTAGGCATCGGCGCCGCTGCGCTCGGCCTGACAATCAGCCTCTGACCGTTAACCGATAGTGGTGGCCCCACGCATGTACGGCCGGAGTACCTCAGGAATAGAGATGGTGCCGTCGGGCTGGCGATGGGTCTCGACCACACCAGCCCATACCCGGGGCACCGCTAAGCCGGATCCATTGAGTGTGTCGACAATCCGGGTTCCCTTCTCGTCAGTTGGTCGGTACCGGACGTTGGCCCTTCGAGCCTGATAGTCACCAAACCATGACACCGAAGACACCTCCAGCCACTGATCAGCCCCTGGGGCGTAGACCTCAAGGTCGAAGGTACGGGCCGATGAACCTCCTAGGTCTCCGGCGCAAAGATCGAGCACTCTGTAGGAAAGTCCAAGGTCGGTAATGGCAGCCTCGGCTCGGGCCAAGATGTCGGCATGAACTTCGGGTGCCTGATCGCGGGTGGCATACGAGAGCAACTCAACCTTGTCAAACTCGTGGACCCTCAGCAGTCCCCGGGTGTCACGCCCCGCCGAACCAGCCTCGCGTCGGAAGCACGAAGTGTGTGCCATGAGCTTCATTGGAAGATCAGCTTCGTCTAGAACCTCGTCCCGACAGAATGAGGTGAGCGGAACTTCGGCCGTCGGGATGGCCCATAAGTCGTCACGTTCGAGGTGGTAGGCATCCTCCTCGAATTTAGGCAAGTGTCCGGTGGAAACCATGGTCGCTGTCTTAACCAAAGTCGGTGGTCGCATCTCTCGGTAGGCATCCGCGTTCCGATCGAGCCCGTACTGGATCAAGGCCCTGCACAAGGTTGCACCCATACCCGAGTACATGACAAACATCGACCCTGAGAGCTTGGTCCCCCGCTCTGCATCCAAGATCCCTAACTGCTCACCGATCTCCCAGTGGGGCACACGCTGGTGATCGCTGTATGCGTCCGGGTCCCAGTTCTCGTGGCGCATCACCACGTTGTTGGCCTCAGTTAAGCCCTCCGGAGCGTCGTCTGACGGGAGGTTGGGTACCCGGAGGAGAATCTCTTGGATCTCACTGGCTAATTCATCAACCTCAGCTGCCAGAGTGTCCTCCTGAACCCCCAACTTACGACTTTTA